>JAWOAQ010000080.1:0-10636 GCA_046498495.1 Salinibacter sp.
CTTAGTTCTTAGTTCTTAGTTCTTAGCAAGATTAATTTATCTTATCAATTAATTGTATCAAAACTAATTTTAACTTTTTTCTTTCCCCATTCTAAAGCGGCTTCTCTATCTAAACCCATGTAGATATCAATTCTTTTGGTCCAGCGTTTGTTCATCTTATCTTTGACAACGTACTCGCCTTTTAGACCTTCAATCTCTAATATCTTGTTGTGGGTAAGACCTTTTTTGATCAAATCTCGGGAAACGGCTACCGCCTTTTCACCCGGCTCTAAAACATCACCCCAAGCCGCTAAACCTATGTGTCCTTTTTTAGTTTGAATTTCAGTCGAATTATAAGCCGTAGCGGTTACAGTCAAGCTAACGTCATTTTCCTCGTTAGTATTCCTGTCGCAGGCGGATAGGGATATTAAACAAACGAGAAAATAGTATCGTAAATATTTTAATGAAATAAAAATCATGCGATAGTATAGAGAATAGATTCTATTTTCTCTATTAATTATATAAATTTTAAGATTATTAAATCTGACCGTAAAAAGTCAGGGATTTTTGGTGTATCACAGATTTAAAGACATCAAAAAATAAAAACTAGTAGCTGGATTTGAACTTGCAATAGAATACTCTGTGCTTGAAATGGTGCATTATCATCCCTAGCCAAATTTTGGTTGATATGTAAAAATCACATCATAGCACGCTAGTCGAAGTTTTCAACTTCGCAAATTCTTAGTTTATCTCTCAATATAATTTTATACTTATCTTTTAGTTTATCCGGATACAAGCAAAATTCAAAGGTTTTGAACTAATTGAATTTTAAACCTTTAATCCCGCTTTTTGCATTTAAAAGCTTTCTAATGCATAACTAATACCGATTTAATTTTAATCTCGTCCCAACGTTTCGGGATTGAGACAAGCTATCTCTCGTTAAGGGTAGATGTGAGGGCCATCGTTCCGGAACGGATTCGGAAAAAATCGATGTTGAAGGGGCGTGTGTCCTACGCCGCGACCCGAAACAGGCCCCGGAAATCGCTGTTCCACAGGCGTTTGCACGGGGTCCTTCCAGCGATATAGCTCCATTTGCACTCGTGAGCCGCGTCAACCTCTTCGTGATTGGGATCAACAAGGCCGGGACAAGCTGGCTGTACCATCTCCTCGCCCACCATCCCGACATCTACATGTCGGACGTGAAGGAGCTTTACTTTTTTGGCTCCGACCGCGAAGGCCCCGCCTCCCTCGATGCATACCACGCCCACTTTCCGTTTGATCACCCGTACTCATACTTTGGAGAGGCCACGGTGACCTACTATCAGGAGGCGCAGGTGGCAGACGAGATTCAGGCGTATAATCCGGACGCCAGGCTCCTGGCCATCGTCCGGGACCCCATCGAGCGCCTCCGGTCCCAGTTTCGCTACCACAAGCAGCTCGGCTTCATTGACGAGGACGTATCGTTGTCGGACGGCCTGTCGCACGTGCCGGCGCCCCTGTACCGCGACAGCCACTACGAGCGGACGCTCCCGGCCTTTGCCGACCGGTTTGGAGAGGATCAGTTCAGGGTGGTCAGCCTGGAGGCGGGGAAACGCGATCCGGAGGCGTTTTGGACCGATCTTCTCTCGTTCCTGAATCTACCGCACACGCCGCTCCCCAGACCATCCCCCCAGCCCGAAAATCCTACGGGGAGCCCAGCCTTCCGCCGCGTCTACCGGGCCGTAATGCAGCCGATTAAGACCTACCTTCCCGGCACCTACCAGTGGATGCTGCAAAGCCGTGCCGTGCGGCAGGCCAAGCTCGCCCTCCTCCGCCTTCTTGGCTCCGCCGACCCCAACTCCCTCTCCCCAGCCGTACGCGATGCGCTCCGCGATGAGTTTGCGCCAACGTATGCGTACCTCCGGCGCCTCGGCTTCGACGTGTATCCGCTCCCGGCGCACGGGGAGGAATAGTGCGCCCTGTGCCGTTGGTCCGCCCGGCCCAGGCTCCGCTGGAGGCGCCCTCCCAGGCGATGTCCTCGCACTGCTCAGGGCGCGGTCGGTCTCCCTCGAGAAACGATTGGGGCCCTATCCTACGACCTTCGGGACCCGGAAATGCGGGCCGTCGGTGTCCGGGGCCGGCTCCAGCGCATCGGCCTGGGTGATGCGCGCCTTTACCGTGTCGGGACGAACAACGTTCGTTACGTCCAGCACGTGTGACATCGGAGCGACGCCCGAGGTGTCCAGCTCATTGAGCTTTTCGACGTAGTCGAGGATGCGGCTGAGTTCGTCGGCCATTTGCTTCTCCTCCTCATCAGAAAACGAGAGGCGGGCCAACTCGGCCACATGACGCACGTCGTCGCGGGAAACGGACATAGAAACGGGGGGGCATCCAGGGGAACGTCGATCGCAAGACGGGGCAACGAATTCCGTTTGCTGAGGTTCGGCCCAGGCCGCGCCCGGCCTCAAGTCGAAGGGGCATTCGCCCGTACGTCGCGAAGCATGCGGATCAGCGTCGTGGCGCAGCGGAGGCCCTCTTCCGGACGGGGCTCCACGTAGATCTCAAGACTGATCGGCCCGCGGAAGTCGTGGGCGTGCAGCAACTCGAACTGCTCGCGCCACCCCACGTCTCCGGTCCCCAGCCGGGCATCCTCCCACTGGCCGTCGACGATGCGGCCGTCGCTGCATCGGACGAGGGTCACCAGGCCCGCCAAGGCAGCGAGTCCGTCGATTGGGGCCTCCCCTGCTCGCATGGCCCCCGCCGGGTTCCAGGCCGCACGCACGTACGGGTGATTCACCTTCGAGAGCACGTTGGCCAGGGCCGCGCCGGTGGGACAGGCCGTCTCGGGCCCGTTGCGAACCGCCACCAGAATGCCGTGCGCCTCGGCCTTCTCCCCGGCCCGCCGCAGGGCCTCCACGATGGGCTCCACCTCTTGGCCGGGCTCCCCGGCAAAGGGCGCGATCGTCACCCGGGGGCACCCGACGCGGGTGCACATCTTGAGCGTGTCCTCGAACTGGATCAGGTCGTTCATCCAGGCGGCCCGGTCGCTGACTGGGCCCTCAAACATGCTCGGGACCACGCTGCCCAACAACAGCTCCGACCCTTCCAGTTGCTCTCGGATCTGTTTTTCATTTACGAACGGGACGCGGTCGTCCGGCCCCCCGACGGTGCGGAGCTCCACGCCGTGCAACCCCCAGAGCTGGGTGTAGTGGAGCGCGCGGTTGAGGTTGCTGGTGACCGTGTCGGTGAGCCAGACGGGAATCATGGGACGGGGGAACCTTGGGAGCACACACGCCGCACCCGTATCACAGACCGGGGACGGTGTTCCTGTCTCCCCGTCCCGTGCGCCCGCCGGACGCGTGACTATTCCTGCTCGGTCGTCGACGAATCCGGCTCCGTTTCCGGCTGGGGAAACTCCGTCTGCTCTTGGTGCCGCTCCCCAAGCCGGCGAAGAACCTCCTGGGCCTGGCGCCGCCGCTCGTCGATCATCTCATCATCAGCCGGGTCGTCCCGTCGCGCACGCAGCGGATCCACAATCTCCGCCTTGAGGACAATGAGAAGCTCCTGCTTCTGCACATTCGTGTTGGTGCGCCCAAAAATGTACCGCAACCCGAAGAACCAGGGGGGTAGGTCCTTCAGAAGCGGGATGCCGGAGCGCGTCTTCGTCTCCTGCGAGGTAATCAGGCCCCCGATGGCTGTGGCCTCCTCATCGAGGAGGAGGACCTGCGTATTGGCCTGATTCCGGTTGATGACCGGGCCGCCCCCAGACGAGGGCTGGCTGTTCGAGTCTTCCACCCGCACGTCCATGTGGATGAAGTCCATTGTGGGGGCCCCGGCCGTATCCACAACCGGCTCCGTAATGAGCGTCGGCGTCACGTCCACGATAATGCCGGTCTCGAAGAACTGCGTGACGGTGTTGCCCGCAAAGTCGGTGGTCTGTACGGGAACGTCCTGCCCGATCTGAATCTGCCCCTGTTCTCCGCTCTGGACCGTGATCTGCGGATTGGCGACGGTGCGCCCTGCATCATCCTGCTCCAGGAGATTCAAGAACTCCCGAAAGCGCCCCACCGTCACCTGCTCGGGGGCCTGAATCACATCATCAACGCTCTCAAACAGGTTGTCCGTCCGAATAAAAAACTGGCCCTGCCCCTCCCCTTCTCCCCCGCTGGATCGGCCCCCGGTTCCTCCGCCGCCCCCGCTTCCGCCCCCCTGCCCGCCCTGCTCCTGCGGAAACAGGGCACTCCACCGAAGGCCCAGGTCCCGCACACGGGTCAGGTTCAGGTTAAAAAGGATGGCATCAATCCGTATCTCCCGGCTGCCCAGGGTGGCCAGGGGATCGCCCTGCTCCCCCTCCGGTGGGGCCTCCGGCTCCGAGGTCTGCTCCGGCTCTTGCACGAGGAAGGCCGTTTCAGTTTCGCGATACGTGAGCTCATTGGCCTCCAGCACACGCTCCAGGGCGTCCAGGTAGTGCATTCCAGAGATGTTCACTCCAATGGGCATGGAACGGTCCTCCGGGTCCACCACCGGTTTGTCCGCCACATCCTGAAAAACGGGATTAACGAGCTCGATGAACTGGTTGAGCGGGGTGTTGGGCTCAAACGACACCAGCTGCTCCGGCGGGATATTGGTCTGCGTCTTCCGCCGGTCCGGGCGCTCCTGGGCACGCGCGGTCTCCGCCACGCCCCCGGCAAAGAGAAGCGCCGCCAGGCTGAAGATAGCACATCGGGGCATCCACGAAATGGATCGCATGGGTGACAACAACAATCGGTAGACAACTGGTGAATGAGCGGGCGGCACCGGGGGCGCCTCCCGTGGGGAACCGAGGCTAGGGCGCCGCGCCTCCATTCTCGCGCTCCTGAAGCGGACTCTGGGCATTAAGGCGCAGCTCGACCGTGTCGACAATCCCGCCCCGATTGAGCCGCGCCACCACGCGGCCCTCGGACGCATCCACCTCCACGATGCGCCCCAGATACACGCGGTCCCCCTCTCCCACCCGCCGGATCTCGCCGTCGGCCTCAAAGACGGCCTGCCCACTGATAACGGAAATCAACTGTGCGGCCTCCACGTTGAGCCGGTCGTACTGGTTGGGTGGCACCTCCTCAAAGACCAGCGGATAGAACGGGTTGATGTCGGGCGAGGGATCGGGAACCACGCTCGCGGGAAGAGGGGGCGACGGGCGGCTTTGCGCCACGGGAAGGGCCTGCATCTGCCGTTCGTCCGTTGGTCCGTCGTCGGCCCCGATCCCGCCGACAGCCCCGTAAATGGCCTCCACGTCCATCTGAAAGGAGACAAGCACATCCATCGAGGTGCGCCCCGTCTCCTCGTCGCTGGTTCGCTCCTCCAGGTAGTCGAGGTCCAGGTTCCGGATCCGGTAGAACGGCCGGTTGTTCTCAATCGTCCACACAAACCGGTACAGGCTTGAAAAGTAGGCCTCGCCTTCGGCCTGGAAGGCGTATGCGTTGTAGCCGTCTCGCTCGTCGGGCCCCCCAGACGCAACGTCAAAGGTCTGGAAGCCGGTCTGGGTCAACTCGGTGAGGTATCCCATCACGATCGGCGAGGAGGTGGTTTCGGGCACGATCTTGTACTGCCCCTGCCACTCCGCGCGCGCCGACGTCAGGGTCTCTTCTGCGTTGGCCACATTTGTTTTCAGGGTTTGAATGCGCTCCTTTTCCTGCTGCTTGTCCTCAATCTGCTGATCCAGAGAGTCAAGGGTCGCCTGCTGGTGGAAATACGTGACATAGGTCCCCACCCCAATCAGAAGAAGCAGGCACGAAAGGAGGAGGACTTGATTGGTCCCAAGGTTGAACATGGGGTCGTGGGTCGGTGCCGTGGGACGAAAACGCGGGGCGCGGGTGCGGGGAACCGGGGCTAGCCGGACGCCAGGAGCGTCGCGGGTCTGGTGGTGGCGAGTGACATCTCGGGGGCGGTGCACCGATGAATCCATGCCTCTGCCGGCAACAGGTCGTCCAGGTCCTCGGCCCCTGCCTGCGCATCGTCGAGCGTGGCAAAGGAGCCGATGCCCACCCGGTAGCGCCCGCGGTCGGGGTGATGCCGGACCGTAACCTCATAGGACCTCCCCTCAAGCTTTTCGCGCACCCGGCGCTGCGCTGTGGCGGCCGCGTCGCGTTCTGCGAGCGAGCCTACGATGATCATCCACTGTGCATCCGTTTCTTGGGTGTCGGCGGGGGCACTCCCGCCGTCGTCCTCCCGCGAACCCGATACAGCCTCGCCTGTGGGGGCGGCCGCGGGCCCGGTCCCTTCCGCGCCCAGCCCCGCCTGATCCGCGGCCGTGTCGGCGCGGGACGCCCGCGTCGTTGTGTCCGGCCGATCGGAGCGCTCACCCGCCTCCGCTTGGGCCGACTGCTCGTCGCGCCAGTACTGGATCGCGTCCGGTTTCGTTGTGTCGAGCGGCACCGTCACCTGAAAGTCAAAAACCGACGCGTCGCGCACCTCGGTGAAGGTAAGGCTGTTGACATCGGCGTCCAGTTCCTGAGCGAGGCGCACCACACGGGGACGCGAGGACGCCCGTCCCGTAACGGTCACCTGGGTTTCTCCTTCGGGCGTCCACTCCGAGATGGAAAGCCCTTCAATGTCGTTCATGCGCTCGGTGACGGTGGCGAGCCCGCGGCTCCACTTGTTGCTTCCGCGATGCAACTGGTCCAGCACATCGAGTCCCTGGGCGTACTGGGCGGACGCCGACTCCAGACTATCAATGCGCCGCTCCAGGGCGTCCTGATCGACCTGCGCCACCTCCTGTTCGAGGGACTGAAGCTGGGCCTCCCGCGCGTCAATGGCACTCGCGTTGGTCAGGTAGTACCACACGAACCCGAGGGTGGTCACCCCCAGCAGCACCAGCAACACGGGCACGGACCATCCCACCGGCAGCCGAAAAACGCTGGCCTTGCATTTCTTTGGAAGGAGGTTGAGGTCCTGAAAGAACGGCCCGAATGCCGAGTCGTCGAGAAGGCGCAGGGCGGCGCCCGTCGCGGCGACGTACAGGCTGGACTCCAGGGCATCGTCCGGCAGGTGGGCGCGGAGCAGACGGAGCTTAGACCGTGCGAAGTAGGACTTGAAAGCGTCTGCCAGCAGCTCCTCCTCCGTTTCCGCGGCCAGGAGCAAGTGCTGCACGTCGCCCATTCCGTATTCGTCCTGGAGCAACAGCACGCGGCTACAGATCGTCTCGGCCGGGTCTTCGGCGGTCAGCTCGGGGAGGTGCTCGGCCTGTCGCAGCGTGTTGCCCTCCATGAAGAGGACGAGCGTGTCCTCGGCCCCCGTGCGTACCAGGATCGTTTTTTCAGCCGTGTCGGGCGGGAGCTGGAGGGCCGACCGGGCCAGGCCCAGATAGAGCGACACCTCCGTGTCGAGCAACTGCGCCCGCGGGCTCCGCGCGAGGGTTTGCTCCTGCATTCCCGAGAGCGTCGAGATGACTGCCCCGCCGGGACGCGCAATCAATGCCAGTACGCGCTGACGCCCATCGCCGGTCTGGTGCATCGGCACGAATCCCACCCGCTCGTCCTCCACCCCGCCCTGGTACTGGGCCTCCAGCATTTCCAGGAGCCGAGCGCGCGCGGCGGGCAGCGGCTGGCCCGTCGGCCCGTCTTCGGACGCCTCCCTGCCTTCGTCTTCCGGCAGCCGCAGCTCGACCTCATCGACGTTGGACGTGGACGTGCAAAAGGCGATTTCGGGATCCTCATAGCCGCGCTCGGCGCACGCGTCCAGGATGTCGTCGAGCGCCGCCTGAAAATTCCAGGTGGGTGCGCTCGAGGCCGACGAAAACTCATCCTCGTCGTCAAATTCGTCAAACTCCGATCCGAGAAAGAGATCGTCCCCACCCCCGTCCTCCCCAAATTGGATGGTCACATCGTCCGCTTCGTCCTCCAGCCCCGGCACCTCGTCTTCGGCCCCGCCGTAGGGCACATCGGTCTCGCCCCCCTTTGAGACAGACTGCCGGAACTGGACTGCCGTCTCCTCCTCCGTGCGCTCCACCAAGACGGCGTGGAGGGCCGAGGCTGACACCATAATTCCGAGCGCATGCGTGCTCATTCGTCGGGCGGGCTGTTGCAGTAAAATGGTGGGGGTCCGGGCGCAGAACCGGACGGGGCAAATAGAATGGGAAGGGGCCCCAGTCCGGTGCGGTTACATGAGGCGACGCAACCGCTTCTTGTTGTTGGCATAGTCAAGGGCCACCTCCGGCTCGATCTTGCGCTTCCGTACGAGCCGGTAGAGGTCCTGTTCGAGCGTGGTCTGTCCCTGCTTTCCGCCCTGCCACATCATTTGGTAGACCTCGCCCACGTTATCATTTTTGATGGCCGCGCGGGCCGACGCATCGAGCCACAGCACCTCCTTCGCGAGCTGGCGCCCGCCCCCAATCTTGGGGAGCAACTGCTGCGAAACCACACACCGCAGCACGTCGGCCAGGCGGTAGCGCACGCGCTCCTGCTCATCGGTGGGCACCTCGGCCACGATGCGGTCGATTGTCTCCATTGCCGAGGACGTGTGGAGCGTGGAGAAGACCTTGTGCCCCGAGTCGGTGATCTCGAGGGCCGCCTGGATCGTCTCCGGATCGCGCATCTCACCAATGACCACGATGTCCGGGTCCTGCCGCAGGGCCTGCGTGATGCCGTCTTTGAAGCTGACCACGTCCTTGCCCACCTCCCGGTGGCGCACGATGCACTTCTTGGGCTCGTGCATGTACTCGATGGGCTGGGCGATAACGACGATGTGGCCCGGGACGTCCTCATTGTTGGCGTCGATGATGGCATCGAGGGTGGTGCTTTTCCCCGAGCCGGTGACCCCTGTGATGAGGGTGAGGCCGTCCCGCACGTGCCTGAACATCATCCCCTTCTCGATCTTCGGGTGGAAGCCCAGGGTGTCGAGCGGAAAGATCTCGTCGCCAATGGCCCGCATGTTGAGGGCGGCGTGGTCGTAATCCGAGTAGGCCGTGGCGCGGAAGCGGTGGGGCTGCTCCTCGCCCTCCGCCGCAAGGCGATAGGAGAAGTCGGTGGCGCCCTCCTCCAGCAGTTCGCGGGTTTGCTTTTCGTTGAGCAGATTGAGCACCAGAATGTCCGTCTCCAGCGGGTCAACGGTCCCGAACTGTTCTTCCCGCCGCTTTTTGCCGTCCACGCGGTACCAGATGTGCTCGTCACAGGCGCGTCCGCCCAGGTCCATGTCGCTGGCGTCCAGCTCCAGGGCGTGGTGCGCAAACCGTTCGGCCACGGCCCGAAGGGCGTCTTGGTCCTCCAGGGCGAGATCGGCCGTCTGCTCCGCCAGGTACCGGAGGCGCCGCTGCCCCCGGTAGGAGTCGGGAATCGAATCGATGATCTGGTGGCAGGCCGCCGGCAACGACGCCGCGGCGTCCGCCTCCTGCCCGTTGGCCCGGCCGGAGGCGGAAACAGAATCAAGCGGGGATGAGGACATTACAGGGTCTTTCGTTGTGGGGAATACAGCATCAAGCCTCAGTGGTACCGTCATCACACCTGTTTAATGCCCAACACGATCCACACGTGTAAACCGCCCCTCACAGCCGTTCAGGCCGCCAGTCGGAACGCCCCCACCCGGACGCTCGGAAGCACAGAGCTACCGGCAGGACGCCGGCACCTCCTCTCCAGTGGGAACCAGTCCGCCACACCGGTCGGTGAGCACAACCTGATCGGTTCCAACCGTGGGGAGTACGTCGACGAGCTTCAATAGCTGATCCGAGTTGTACTGAATCTTATTTCCCCCCTTCATATTCAAATCTGCATCGCTGGCCATCAGGAGGCCTCCATTGATGTTGTTGGCATTACCGCCTCCACTGATGGTGATATCTGCGTCTCCGCCCGCCAAAACAAGCCCGTTCCACTGAGCATTTCCGTTGATTTTGAAATCATCGTCTACGTAGAGGATTCCATCTCCCTCTTCATTTCCTTTCAGCTCACAGGATAGTGTTACCCCCTGGCCTCCGCTCCCATCGTCCCCGTCGTCGTCATCCCCTTCAACGAGGTCATCGTCGTCAACGCAGGCCGTCACCTCGTCCGAGTCTTCCTCGACTAACGTTTTGATTGCCGCCGAGACCCGATCAAATTCCTCCTCCACCCATTCCTCTGTCGACGCCCCCCGGCTGCTCACGTCACACCCGCTTTCTTTCCCTTCCACCTTCTGACTGAAGGTGTCGCAGACCTCGTCCTCGTCTTCCTGTGGGTTTTCCAACTCGGTCAGACTGATGCCATGTCGGTCGTCCCCACCGCCCGCGTCAATTCCGGACACACAGGCCTCGCCACTGCACCCCGGCCCGTCGACTTCAAACCCTGGCTCCTTCTCCGACGTAATGGCGTTAAACAAGGCGTTCACGCTGCCCTCGCGGGTTGCCGTCCCCGAAATGTAGTAGGTGGCCTCTCGGTCCCCTGCGTCGGCGTCCGCCGGGTAGATGCCCCGGGCCGTCACAGCGACCGTTCGCTCCCCCTCGTCGGTTGAGGACACGGCAAACGCCAGCTCGTAGGTGCCATCTTCGTACGTACCGCGGCGCGTCTCGCCATCCGAGATCGTGTCGAAGTTCCGCTTCGCCTCGCTCATCCCATCGCTGAACGCAGACCGGGCCACCTGACGGGCAAGGACTTCTTCCTGCCGCTCGGCCTGGTCCTCACTCGCGGCCGTGGAGGTTTGGCTGGTGTACTGGGTGAAATAGGTCGCCCCCAGTAGC
>JAWOAQ010000099.1:0-3282 GCA_046498495.1 Salinibacter sp.
CCGGCACAGACTCCGGTCGCTTGGCTGACGGTGAACCACCGGGAAATAGCGGTTGGGGAAAGATGTTAATGGCATGGGGCCGGCCCGGTCGCGCACGTGTTGCTCGAACGCAAAGTGGGCGTCGAGGCCGAACGCCTGCACTTTTGTGAGCAGGGAATCATCCCGGTTGAGGTGGCCCCACCGCGCCTGCACCAGCCCCAGGTTCTCGTTGTCGAAAAAACGGGGCACCATGCGCCGCAGAAAGTCGGAGGTGGGCACGAAGTCCGCGTCGAAGATGGCGATGTAGTCGCCGCGGGCGTACCGGAGGCCGTTGGCGAGGGCCCCGGCCTTGTAGCCGGTGCGGTCGGTGCGTTGGACGTGGGAGATGTCGACGTCCTGCTCCTGCCAGTGGGCGACGCGTTCAGCCACGCGCTCCGTCGTCGCGTCGGTCGAGTCGTCGAGGACCTGGATCTCGAGCTTCTCGCGCGGGTAGTCGAGCGCCACGCAGGCATCGATAAGGCGCTGGGCCACCTCCGCCTCGTTGTAGAGCGGCAGCTGGATGGTGACGACGGGCCAGTCGTCGGTAGGTTTGGGAAGGGCGTCCGGGTCGGGGACGGGGCCGCGGCGCAGCTGCTGATTGGTGGCGTGGAAGAGAGCCAGCCACAACAGGTTGCCGCCGTAGGCCGTGAGCACAACGATGGCGACGGCGTAGAGGACCGGAATGGCAACTTCGAGCACCGCGAGCATAGACGAAAGCGTGAGGGAGTGTGGAACTGTGGGCGTCATCGTGAACGCGTCCGTACGCCCACCCATGCGCAATCATCGATTCCGGCCGTACGACTCGTGGCTGGAGACCCAGTCGGACGACGAGATGGCGGCGCCCAGCGACAGTTCGCCGGCCAGGGCGGCGCCCGCCACAATCTCAGCAAACTTCTTGACCTTTCCTTTTCCGTAGCACCCCATGGCCTCCAGGCATTCGCGTTGGGTGGGCAGGCCCGTGCCCCCGCCGTAGGTGGCCACGATGAGCGACGGGATGGTGAGCGAGATGTGCAGATCGCCGTCGTCGGACAGCTCCGTGTACAGCACGCCGGCCGACGATTCGGCCACGTTCGCCACATCCTGCCCCGTGGCGATGAACATGGCCGTAATGGCGTTCGGGGAGTGCGCGCCGTTGTTGTGGGCGCCCGAGAGGAAGGCCCCCACCGTCGACACGTTCCAGTGGTAGTGCAGGCTCTCGGGCTCCACCCGCATGTGCTGGATCAGCACGTCGCGGTCGATGGTGGCCTCGGCGGTGACCCGCTTGCCGCGCGTCTTCATCACGTTCACCTGCGATGCCTTCTTGTCGGTCGCAAAGTTCGACTCCAGGTAGAAGTGCTGGATCGGCTCCGGATACTGGTCCATGATCCAGCCGCAGGCGGCGAAGGTGGCGCGGCCCACCATGTTTTGCCCCGCCGCGTCCCCCGTCTCGTAATTGAAGCGCAGGTACGCAAACTTATTCGACTGATACTGGTCGATGTAGATCATCTTGGCGACGCTGGAGGTGGCCTCGGCCTCCTCGCGGATGTCGTCGGTGTGCGCGTCCACCCAGTGCGTGAAGTCGCGCGCCTCGCGGGCATCGCGGAAGACAAAGACCGGCGCCCGCTGCATGCAGTCGTTCACAACGGTCGACTTCACGCCCCCGCTCAGGTTGCAGACCTTGACGCCGCGGTTGTAGGAGGCCACGAGCGTGCCCTCGGAGGTGGCCAGGGGGATGAGCACGTCGTCCTGCGCGTGCTCGCCGTTCACCGTGAGCGGTCCGGCGAAGCCGAGGGGAATTTGGGCGACGCCGGTGAAGTTTTCGATGTTGCCCTTCGTGACGTGCGGGTCGAAGGAATGGCGGGGCACGTGCTCCAGCTCGGCGCCGCTGTACTCCTCCACGAACTGCTGCCGCTCTTCGATGATGGCGTCGCTGTAGTCGTCGTCCGTCGTGCGGGGAATGCGGGGAATCTCGTCGTCCGGCTCCGAAATCGAGTCCTCGACCGAAAAGCTCAGTGTGCCGAACGGTTGAGCGCGGAACGTCAGCTCGATCTCGTGCTTGCCCGCGTCCAGCGGCGGGCGGCGGACGCGCAGGTGTAGCGTGCGTTTCAGGGGGAAATCGAGGGTTGTGTCGCCCCCCAGCGTGTCGGCTGCGTACGTGTCGCCGTCGCCCATGAACAGGTGCACGTGCTCTCGGGGCACCGACGCCCCGTCGATTGTCACGTCGACCAGCTCCGTGAGCGTCGCGTCCTTGAGGCGGTTCTTGAGGGCGAACTCGACGCCCCGGTCGGTATTCTCGAGGCTGCCGAAGGTGTAGAGTTGCTTCAGCAGGGCGCTGGGGATGAACATGAACGGCGGGGAACTGGAAAGAGAGGTGCGAGCGGGAGTAGCGGCTCAACGCGAAGGGCCCGGGTGGGTTCAGGTGGAGCTCCTGGGCGCGTCCCGTTCGGGATTGGCACTGTCGTAAGGGAGGGGGCACACCGGATGATCCTCCCCACACGTCATCCCGGGCGGAGCGCTGTGACCGAAGGGAACGAGTCCTCCTGGGGGGCGAATCCGATGAGTGGAGACCCGGGCCCCATCCGGCGATTGAAAAGGACCGGCGGGGTCCCGGCGTCCGAAACGCACTTGCAATATGCCAGCGCGCGCTCGATTCAATCGGCGGGATGGATCCCGGCTCGGCGGTCGGTCCGTGGTCCCTCCCTTGGCCGGGATGACGGGTGCTGGGGGCCGGTCGGGACCGGCAGTCTCGTGAGAGAAGAGGCATGCCTACTACGAACACACCTACCCGTCATCCCGGACGGAGCGACGCGGAGATCCGGGATCTATCTCGCAGTCAAGGGAGGCACGGCACATTTTGCGACCTCCCCCATCGACAACCATTTCCAATGTAACGCTGACCCGGGCGTTGTGATGGATCCCGGCCCGTCCCTCGCGACGGATGTCGCTCGGTTGGCCGGGAGGACGGGTGCTGGGGGCCGGTCGGGACCGGCAATGTCGTGAGGGACAAGGCAAGCCCATTCCGAACACACCTACATGTCATCCCGGACGGAGTGAGCTGTGCGAACGAAGATCCGGGAGCCATCTTGTGGTTGAGGGGAGCGGTAGGTTGGCAACCGCCCAAACTCATCGGCACTGCGCCACCGTGCCCGCTCGATTCAATCGGCGGGATGGATCCCGGCCCGGCCCTCGCGACGGGCGTCGCTCGGTTGGCCGGGATGACAGGTGCTTGTGGCCGTTGGGAACCGGCAGTGTCGCGAGAGATGAGGCAAGCCTACTACGAATACA
>JAWOAQ010000003.1:0-5867 GCA_046498495.1 Salinibacter sp.
GCCCAGTGCATGGAAAGACATGCATCAATCAAGGAGCCATCGATGCCTATGAGATCACCAAGCGTATCATGTTCTTTTGGTAAGACGCTGATAGCTTCGGTTTGCAGGTTTTGTCGCTCGTCGTGGACGAGTACGGCGGTGTGGCCGGCGTGGTCACCATGGAGGATGTCGTGGAGACCCTCCTGGGGCTCGAAATTGTCGACGAGGCCGACTCGGTTGAGGACATGCAGGCCCTCGCCCGCAAACAGTGGTTCAAGCGCGCCCGCGAGCTGGGCATGCTGTCCGAAGAAGCCTTTGAAGCGATCTCGTCCGTGTCTTCGAAGGACGGACTTGCACCGGCAGAAGCCCTTCCCGCCTCCGACGACGCCCCCGAGGAGGAGGTGTCCGTCTCCGCCCCTGCGTCGCGCGGATCGAGCCCGGATTCCGACGAGTAGCGTCCGCCTCTGCTCCGGTCCGCCACGTCCCTCTCAATCGAGAATCTGCCGGACGTCGGCCGCCGGACGGTTCCCTTCCGCCCGTTGCCGTCCCCCCCACACCGTCCCCCCTCATTCCATCCGTGGCACCGGGAGGAGCGCCCCTTCCGCATGGCGACGGAGCGCTTGTCATGAGCAACAGCAGCGTCGACGGCTTGCCCAACCGGCGGACGAGCGCGCTCGTGGACGCGGCGTGAGTTACGCCTCCATTCCAAGCGCCTCGCGTGCCATCCGCGTTCCCTCCACGCGGGCCTCAATCTTACGGAAGGCCGTGCGTCGGGCTGTTGAGCGGTCGTCGCCGAACGGCGAGAAGCCACAATCATCGGTGGTTCCAAGCCGCTCAGGTGGAATGGAGTCGGCCGCCCGCAGCACGGCATCGCGCACCTCCTCCGGCGATTCGACGCGGGCGTTGTTCACGTCCGTAACCCCGAGAAAGATCGTCTGGTCGTCGGTGCTGTGCTCACGCACAATGCCAAGGACCCGCTCCGGGTCCTCCTCACTCGCAAACTGCATGTAGAAACGGCCCGCGTTGAGCTCAAACAGGAGCGGGAGCAGGTCGGCGTAGTCCACGTCGGCACTGTGCGTTGAGTCTCGGTCGCCCCCCGGGCACGTGTGGACGCCAATGCGTTGACGCTCATTTTCGGAAAAGCGGTCGAGCACACGATTGTTGAGGGCGACGAACGACCGAAGCAGCTCTTGGGAGGGATCGAGCTTTACGGCAAGGCGCCCTTCCGTGAAATCAATCTGGACGGCGTGGGCCCCGGCCTCCAGGCACCGACGAATGTCCCGTTCGACCTCATCGACCAGATCGTCGAGAAACGCCTCACGGGAGTACCCGCCGATGCCCTCCTCGGGGTAGAGCAGACTCAGGGCCGACGCGGAGATGACGCTCTGCTTCACCGGCACGCTCGCATGCTCTTGCGCACGGGTTAAGGACGCCACCGCGTACGTTTCGTAGCGAAACGGCCCGTCCACAAGCCGGGGCAGGGTGCGGGTGTGGCCGGCTTCGAACGGGACCTCAATGCCCCCTGGCTCCACATTGTCGGCGTCGGCAATGGGATAGGTTAGGAAGCTCGGCCTGGCCTGCTCGCCGTCCGAGATGACGGGCGAGCCGGTGCGCTCAAAGGCATCGATCGTCGCACGCAGGGCCCGGTCGTACACCCGATCGAGGGCGTCCGGGCTGAGGTTTCCGTGCCGGTAGGCCTTCAGGCTTTCAATAAGCTCGTCTGGGCGCGGGATGCTGCCGATAGGCTCGGTGGGAAGCGGCATGACACACGGGGGAACGGATGGGAACAGTCGGGTGGGCGCGACAGACTCGCGCTTCGGCTTCACATGAGGAGCCTGTCCAAAAGATCCCCCGAATCACGACGGAAGCGGTGCACCCGTCCCTTTTTCTCTTTCCGCAGCGGTTCTGTAACGACCATGCTCCCCTGGGACACAGGCCCGGCCCGACCAACGGCCATAAGCGGGAGCTCAGTCCATATCCGAATGCTGATTCTGGCGTCCTCCCAAACGTCGTTCGCGGCGCACGGCGCGGCCCTGATGCAAATACGCAAAGGGAGGTTCGGGGAGAGTCAGCACCACGACGGGATGTCGACCGCCTAGTCCATCGACTACGACCGCCTGGCGCCCTCCTTCCCATACCCACATTCGCCATGACCGCTGAACAGAACCGCCTCGATGCCTTCAACGCCCGCCAAGCCGACTGGAAACAGTGGGGCCCGTATTTTGCCAAGCGCGCCTGGGGCACCGTCCGGGAGGACTATAGCGCCACCGGCGAAGCGTGGGAGCACGTCCCGCACGACCACGCCCGCAGCCGTGCCTCCCGCTGGAACGAGGACGGCCTGGCCGGTGTCTGCGATCGCGACCAGATCGCCTGCCTGGGCCTCGGCTTCTGGAACGAGCAGGACCCGATCCTCAAGGAGCGCCTCTTCGGCCTCACCGGCACGCAGGGCAACCACGGCAAGGACGTGAAGGCGGACGAGGAGGACCTGCTGTGCCGCATCACGGCGCAGAACCGTGGACCGGACGCCGCGCCGCCATCCTGATCCGCCTCGTGGCCTCACGACGTGAGGGATCGTGGCATTGTCCAGAGAGTTAACACTTCTGGAGACGCCCCTCGTGAGCGCGACATCTACGCTTTTTTCCTCGCTTTCACAGCCGCCCCAACCATGCCCACCGCCACCGACGCCCGCGGCCGCCGTATTTCCCTGGAGTCGCCGCCCCGCCGAATCGTCTCTCTGGTGCCCAGCCAAACCGAACTGCTGGCCCACCTTGGCCTGGAGGACGCCGTCGCCGGGATCACGCGGTTTTGCGAACGCCCCGAAGACTGGCGCGAGACCAAAACGATCGTCGGGGGCACCAAGAAGGTCGACCTCGACACCGTCCGCTCCCTGTCCCCCGACCTGATTCTGGCCAACCACGAGGAAAATACCCCCGAGGACGTGGCGGCACTGGATGAGATTGCGCCCGTCTTCGTGACTGAAGTCAAAACTGTCCCTGAGGCCTGCGAGATGATCCGGACCGTTGGCACGCTCACCGGCACTTCGCCTCAAACCTCCACCCTGGTCGGGAAGATCATCTCTCGCTTCAAATCGCTTCCTGACGTTTCCTCCCTCCGGGCCGCCTACTTCATCTGGCGCGAGCCGTACATGACCGTGGGGGGCGACACCTTCATCCACGACGTGATGCAACGGGGCGGGCTGGAGAATGCATTTGGAGGCGAGACCCGATATCCGGAGGTTCAGCTGGACGCCCTGTCCGACCGGGCCCTGGACGTCGTCCTCTGCGCAACGGAGCCCTTTCCCTTCCATCAAAAAGACGCCTTCACGGCCGACCTCGCCTCCGCCCTGCCCGATACCCCCATCGAGATCGTCGACGGGCAGCTCTTCTCCTGGTACGGCCCCCGCCTCCTCGACACGCCCAAGTACCTGCGCACCCTCCGGACGCGCCTGCCCGATACGTCATCCGCGACAACAGTTTCCAGCTAGGCGCTCATTTCGCGCCAGACTTGTCCGTACCATCTCCGTCCTGTATTATGAAAACACAGTCCTTTGAGAAGCGCTTTTATTCTATGTACGGTTTCTTGCTGAGTCTTTTCGTTGGGATCCTGCTTGTTCCCGCCTGTTCCCCCTCGACCTCAGCCCCGTCGCCTCCCACCTCGCCGGTCCAGCCTCAGGCCGATAGCCTCGTTCAAGATGCCCTCTTGGTGGACGGGCATATCGACCTTCCGTATCGGCTTCGGGACTTCTACGAGGATCCGGCCGACTCCACCGTCGGCGGGGACTTCGACGCGCCCCGGGCCCGCGCGGGCGGCCTCGATGCGCCCTTCATGTCGATCTACATTCCGACTGAGCTACAGGACACCCCCGACGCCGCAACCGAGCGCGCCAATGTGCTGATCGACCTCGTCGAAAAGGTGACCGACGCTCGGCCGGGGACCTTTGAGATTGCGCCCTCGCCCGAGGCCGTTCGGCGAATCACCGACGAAAACAAGATCGCGCTGCCGATGGGCATGGAAAACGGCGCGGGCCTGGGCGGTGAGATCGAGAATGTCGAGCACTTTTATGAACGGGGCGTCCGGTACATCACCCTCACGCACGGGGAGCACAATCGGATCGGCGACTCCTCGTACGACGACGCAGAGCCGCGGTGGAACGGCCTCAGCCCCTTTGGCGAGCAGGTGATCGACGAGATGAACCGGCTCGGCCTCATGGTTGATATCTCGCACGTAACAGACGCTACTGCGCGGGATGCCATCGCCCGCTCCGATGCGCCCGTCATCGCCTCTCATTCCTCGGCCCGCCAGTTCACGCCCGGCTGGGAACGCAACATTAGCGACGAGCTTATCCAGAAGGTGGCCGATACAGGAGGGGTCGTCATGATTACGTTTGGCTCCTCGTTCCTGCGCAACGAGTACCGCGAGCAGGACGACCCGATTCGCGACGATATGACCGCGCACATCGACTCGATGGGCTGGGCATCCGATTCCCGCGAGGCCATCGTCTACGAGGAGGAGGTGCGCGACGCAAACCCCATCGGTACCGTCGAGGACGTGGCCGACCACATTGACCACGCCGTGGACCTTGTCGGGATCGAGCACGTGGGCCTCGGCTCAGACTTCGATGGCGTGTTCGCCTTGCCGGAGGGCCTGCAGGACCCCTCAGGCTACCCGAATCTCGTCGCCGAGCTGCTCGATCGCGGCTACTCGGAAGGCGACCTCAGAAAGATCCTGGGCGAAAACGTCCTACGGGTGTGGACAGAGGTCGAGGCAACGGCGGAGCGCCTCCAAAACGACTCATAGTGCAGCCGGCCGGCTCGCTCTCTTTTCCCCCTCGTTCCCGTCTATGTTTGACGACCTGGTGGTCCTTGAGCTCGCCTCCGTCCTCGCCGGCCCCAGCGTGGGCCAGTTCTTCGCCGAACTCGGCGCCACCGTCCTCAAGGTCGAAAACCCCCGCACGAACGGCGACGTAACCCGACGATGGACGGCTCCGAATGCCACGGAGGATGAGCAGTCGGACGACCGCTCCGCCTACTTCTGCTGCTGCAACCACGGCAAGCAGTCCATCGCCCTCGACCTGTCGACCGATAAGGGACGGGATCTCCTGCACGAGCTTGTGCAAGACGCAGACCTCGTCCTCGCCAGCTACCGCCCCGGCACGGCCGCAGCCCTCGGCGCCGACTACGACACGCTCTCCACGGTGAACCCGGACCTAATCTACGGCCACGTGACCGGCTACGGGCCGGAGCGAGCGCGGGCGGGCTACGACGCCGTCATCCAGGCCGAGAGCGGCTTCATGCACATGAACGGCCCGGCGGACGGCCCGGCGACGAAGCTGCCCGTCGCCCTGATGGACGTACTGGCCGCACACCAGCTCAAGGAGGGGCTGCTGGTGGCCCTGTTCGATCGGGAGCGGGGCGGCGGCGGCGCGTACGTGCCGGTGTCGCTCATTCAGGCCGCCGTGAGCGGGCTCGCCAACCAGGCCACCAACTGGCTCGTGGCCGGCCACAGTCCGCAGCGCATGGGCTCGGCCCACCCCAACATCGCCCCCTACGGCACGCCCTACGACACCGCCGATGGGCCGCCCATCGTCCTGGCCGTGGGGACCGATCGCCAGTTTGCGGCGCTGTGCGACGTGCTCGGCCGCCCCGCCCTCGCCGACGATCCCAGGTTCGCCACGAACGCCGATCGGGTGGCCCACCGCGACGTCCTCAATCAGGTGCTGGAGGATCGGTTCGCTCACTTCGAAACCGAACCCCTTCTCGATGCCCTGCACGAGCAGACCGTGCCCGCCGGGGTCGTCCGCGACGTGCCCGCCGTCTTCGAGCAGCCGACGGCGCAGAACATGGTACTCCGTCCAGAAGACCGCCCGGCGGGCCGTCAGCAAACCGCAT
>JAWOAQ010000059.1:0-14253 GCA_046498495.1 Salinibacter sp.
GTCGCTGGTGCCGTAGAGGATTTGACGCTGAAGATTGGAGGCCTCTACGGTGTCGAAGTCGACGAGGCCGATGCGCCCGATGCCCGCGGCGGCGAGGTAGGTGGCGGCCGGAGAGCCGAGCCCCCCTGCCCCAACGAGCAGGACGGACGCATTCTTCAGTTTTTCCTGTCCCTCACGCCCAAACTCGGGCAGTGTGAGGTGGCGGCTGTAGCGCTGTAATTCCTCCGGCGACAGGTCGGCTTGTTGCTGGTCCGGGTCTGCGGTGGTTGTGGCCATGTTGGAGTGGGTCGATTGCTTTAGGGATCGTATCGCGGGTTGCGTATCGCGTATTTCGTGTTGCGTATTTCGTGTTGCGCATTGCGTATCGTAGGCAGATGGCGAGGCCGTCGTCACGGAATCCGCAGCACGCAATACATCCGTCGTTTGGGCAAGTGCAAATGACCTGGAACCGGGCAGGACGGAGGGCGAGGACTTTTTGGGCCGCGGCGTCTCATCCCCCGGCGATGGAGGGAACGATCGAAATTTCATCGCCCGTGCTCAAGGGGGTCGCGACGCCGTCGCCGAAGCGGATGTCGTCGTCGCCCACGTAGATGTTCACGAACTGGCGGAGCTCGTCGTCCTCGTTGTAGAGGTTGTCGGCGAGGTCGGGATGGCGATCTACGAGCGTACGAAGGGCCGCGTCAACCGTGTCTCCCTCTACTTCGACCGTGGACTGGCCGTCTGTGGCTGAGCGGAGGGGGGTGGGGATGCGAATGGTAACCGTAGTGGCTTCGGTGGTTGGCATGTTGGGTTGAAGGTTGAACGTTGGAAGGGTGAACGTGAAAACGCTCTGCGGCTGAGAGTGAAACGCTGCAGAGGGATCTAAGCAGTTTCAGGCGACTCTACGGTGATGCGTTCGCGGTGGAACTCGGAGCGGTCGGGGGCGAGGGTCCAGGCGGTCAGGTCCTCGGGCGTGCCGTCGTGGACGGAGACGATGACGTAGGGGAAGCCCGGAAACGTCGCCTCCTCCAGGTCGGTCTCCGATGGCTGCGCGGGATGATCGGGGTGCGAGTGATACACGCCCACTACGTCGAGCCCCTGTTCCTGCGCAGCTGCGTCCGCCTCTCGATAGTCATCGGCAGTGATCTGGTAGCGACGGGTGCGGCGTTCATCCTGCCGGTTGGTGGTGCGGTGGAGGGCCGTCACACGGCTTTCGCCATCGTCGGGCACGGTGCCGAGCAGGAAGCCGCAGCCCTCTTCGGGGTAGGCGTCGGCGCCGTGGGCACGAATCTGGTCGAGAATGTCAGGGGTAGTTTTCATCGTCAGGCGTCAGTGGCGAGGTTGCGAGTCAGTAAGTCACGAGTGATGAGTCATGAGTTCGCGAGTCATCGGTTCGATTTCAATACTCGTAGTTCATGACTCGTGACTTGCAAACTCATGATTCCCCCTCCCAAAAGTCGTCGCTCAGGTAGCGGGTGCCGGTATCGCAGAGGATGGTGACCACCACGCCGGCGTCCAGCGAGCGGGCCACCTCCAGGGCCGAGGCCACGTTGGCACCGGCGGAGGGGCCCACGAGCAGTCCCTCCTGCCGGGCGAGCCGACGCGTCATGTCTAGAGCCATTTCGGTGGAGCAGGTCCGGTGCGCGTCGGCCACGTCAGGATCGTACAGGCCGGGCACGATGGCGCTCTCCATGTGCTTGAGGCCTTCCATCGCGTGCAACGGGGCGTCCGGCTGCACGGCCACGCACTGGACACCGGGCCGGCAGTCTTTGAGGCGCCGGGTGACGCCCATAAAGGTGCCCGTCGTGCCAAGGCCGGTGACGAAGTGCGTGATCTCGCCGTTGGTTTGCTCCCAGATCTCAGCGCCAGTGCCGTCGTAATGGGCACGAGCGTTGGCGTCGTTGTTGTACTGGTCGGGGTAGAAGTAGCGGTCGGGCTGCGCATTCACGATCTCCTTGACGCGCCGCTGGGCGCCGTCGGTGCCCTCCATCGGATCTGTCAGAAGCAGCTCGGCTCCGAAGGCCCGCAGGGTCTTTTTGCGCTCCTCCGAGGCATTTTCGGGCAGGGCAAGCGTCACGTTCAGGCCCAGGGCTGCGCCGATCATGGCGTAGGCAATGCCCGTGTTGCCGCTCGTCGCATCGATGAGCGTCTGGTCGCGGCGAAAGGCTCCGCTGTCGAGGCCATCCTGAATCATGGCGAGGGCGGGGCGGTCCTTGACGGAGCCCCCGGGATTCAGGTGCTCGGCCTTCGCGTACACAGTGACCGCGTCCGGGAGGTCGGCCGTCACCGCGTCGAGGCGAAGCAGGGGCGTATCGCCGATCTGGTCCGTGAGGACAGCAGCCGACGGCGAGGGGGAGACGTCTGGGGGGATGGAATGCGAGACGGACGGCATATTAGAACGAGATCGTCAGGCAACAAAAAAAGCCTCTCGCCGGAGGGGCAGAGAGGCTGCAGGAGGCGACGCGATGTGGGCTCCTGTCTCAGGTGTGTGCACTGCACACCCCCATCGCTCCTGCCACCCTCTCTGGAGAGGGACAACAACACCAACACGTGCCGGTGTGGAAATGGAGCATGATGAGAGCGATGGGTAAAGAACCAAGCGACGGACGACCGTCTCTATCGGAAGCATGGTTCTGTACCCGGTGCATTTCATGAACGTTCCCGCGCCGACGGTCGGCACAGAAGGATGCGCAAGCACAAGGTGACGGAGTCGTAATTCCGGGGGGATGGGCGCTGCGGGCGTGCTGGAGATCGAGGCGGAGTCCCGCTATCATCATGAGCAGCGATCACCTCTCAAAATGTCTTTCGCCATGTCTCTCTTCCTCCCGATGGACCGGCAGAACAGCATGCACTGGCGTTTCCCTTTTTCCTTGCGTCTGGGTCTCCTTGCGCTGTTGCTCGTGGGGGGCGCGGGACTTGCGACGCCGTTCACGGCGGCTGGACAGGAGATGGCGGGCTACTACGACACGGCCGACTTTTTAGACGCGCCCCCTGCGACCGTCCGCGAGGGACTGCTGGGGTACGCCAATCCGGCTGTGCCCGCAGTTGCGAGCAACCAGCTCCTGGGCGTGTGGAATACGGACGGTCGACGGGCCCTTTCGGTGCGGGACTGGGGTATGTTCGGGAGTGTCGGGGGGGTCGGGGCGGGCGTGGTGCACCGCGACCGGGGCCCACTCTCGTCGACGGCGTACCACGTGAGCCTGGCGGGCGGGTCGGATGCTGCCGCCGTGGGCGTTGGGTACCAGGGCTTCGGTGGGGATGCGACTCCCCTCGGACGCTACAACCGGATGACAACGGGGACGGTACTGCGACCCAGCCCGTACGTATCCGTTGGGCTGACGGGCAACGTGTCATTGGAAACCGACGACCGTGAGGTGGTGGGCGAGCTTGGGCTACGGCCGTTCGGGACCTCGCGTCTCACCCTGTTTGCGGATGCGGCGTGGGCCGAGGGCGAAGCGCTCGTGGACGTGCCGTGGAGCGCGGGGGCGGCGGTAGAGGTGAGCCGTGGAATCGACCTGACGGGCCGCGTGTTCGAGAGCGATGCCGTGTCGGTGGGGCTGCGGGTGGCGTTCGGGCGGACGGGCCTCGGGAGCCGGAGCGACGTGGCGCCGAATGGCGACTACGATGGACAGACGACCCGGGTGCGGGTGGGGGCCGACGTGCCGAGCGCGATTGGGGACGCGGTGGGCGAAGGGAAGTCCCACGTGGAGGTGCAGCCGAAGGAAATGCCCTACCGGGCGCCGCGATTCAGCCTCCGCGACGACGCGGGCCCCCGGTATTACGAGGTGCTTCGCACGCTTCGACAGGCGCAGTCCAACGACCGCACGGCCGCCGTAGCGCTCGACCTCACGAACCTGAGCGTCTCGCGCGAAAAGGCGTGGGAGCTCCGCACCGCCGTACAGGAGGTGCAGGCTGCAGGGAAGGAGGTCGTGGCCTTTCTCGAAAATGCGGGCATGGAGGCCTACCACGTTGCCAGTGCGGCCGATCGGGTAGCGGTCGATCCGCAGGGCACCCTGCAACTTCCGGGCTACGCCTCCAGCCGCACGTTTGTGAAGGGAACGCTGGACAAGATCGGGCTCGGGGTGCAGCCGTTTCGGTTTTTCGAGTACAAGTCGGCGGCGGAGACGCTTACCCGAGCTGGGTTTTCGGAGGCCGATAGCCTGCAGCGCCAGCAGTTGGTGGACGACTGGTATCGTCTTGCCCGGACGGGAATTGCGGACGGCCGCAGCCTGTCCCCGGACACGGTGGATCACCTCATCGATGACCAGACAATCCTCTCCGCTACGGACGCACGGGAGGCGGGCCTCGTGGACACCCTCGCTCGCTGGCACGAGCGCGAGGCCCTTCTGTCGGACGTGACGGAGGCCGAAACGAGTGCGATGGACCGAGATCGACTCAATGCCCTCGCCACGGCGACGTCGGAATGGGGAACACGGCCCGAAATCGCTGTCGTCTACGGCATCGGCGCCACGTCGCTCAACAGTGGAATTGAGGCGCGGAACCTCGCAGACACCTTTCGTCAACTCAAAGAAGACGACAACGTAAAGGCGGTCGTTTTTCGAGTCGACTCGCCGGGCGGCAGTGCCCTGGCGGCCGACGTGGCGGCGCAGGCCGTGCGGGAGTGCGCCGCAGAGAAACCCGTGATCGTAAGCCAGGGCACCGTCGCAGCCTCGGGGGGGTACCTCATTTCGACGTACGCGGATCAAATCTTCGCGGGCCCAAACACCGTCACAGGTTCCATTGGCGTGATCGGCCTGTGGGTGTACGACGACGGGTTGCTGAGGGACAAGGTTGAGGCCTCCTACGATGTGGTACAGCAGGGGGCACGGGCCGAGCTGTTTGCCCCGTACCGCGTCCCCCTCCTGGGCCTCCCCCTCCCGACGCGCAAACTGGAGGAGGACGAGCTCGCCCGCGCCCGGTCGCTCATCCTGCAGTCCTACGACGACTTCGTGGGCCAGGTGGCCGCGGGACGGGATACGTCTGAGGCGTACGTCCGATCGGTGGGGGAGGGGCGCGTCTACTCCGGGACGGCCGGCCAGCAGCGTGCCCTTGTCGATGATATTGGCGGAATGACCGATGCCCTCGCCGCCGCCCGGCAGGCTTCCGGCGTGCCCGCCGACCGGGCAACGCTCCGGGAGGTCAACGCCACAAGTGGGGTCCTGTCCCTGCCAAGCGTCCTCCCGTCCGGGCTTCGACAGAGGATCGGGACCGAGAGGGATTCCGACGAAACACCCGCCCGCCCGATGCAAACCTTCCTCCGAACCGTGGTTGAGCATCAGCCCGATCCCCTGCTGCTCCTTCCGCCCGGCTACTACGCCGATCCGGAGGACGTCCGGTAATCTGTCCGCTCCGTACTATGGTTGGGCTGGTGGTCGACCGATGCTCGACTCGCTCCTCCCATTCCGTTTCTGCGATTCGCCGCGCGCCGGCCGCCTGCCTCCGCGCCAGCACCGACCGTGTGCCAGATGCACAGCGACTATCTTCCGGACCCCGCGCTGGACGACGAAGCCGCCGCGGTTTTCAGAGCGTGAGAGGCGAACGGCCCCGAGGGCGAAAAATGTATAAGGAGCCCAGATGAAAGACATCCTGTGCGAACTGTAGACCGGAGCCCGTAGTACCTATGCCTCATTTGCGTCATTCTCGTAACACGAGGGGCCGAGGTCGGCCCTGTTGACTGTTCTGCTGCTCTCCGATTCCTGTAGAAACCGATGCCCCCGTCCTCTCCCGATACGTCCGCAGCCGGGGCGTCCGCACGCGGCGGCTCAACCACCCGCTGGATTGCGGTGGGTGGGATTGTCGTCCTGCTCCTGCTTTTGCTTCTGCCCAAAATAAGTGGCTCGGACGACGGGCCCCAGGATGAAGAGAGCGACGACGCCCCCATGGGGGTTGATGCTACGGTGGTTCGTCCAGGGGCGATGACTGATCGCCTGCAAACCAGTGGCACCCTCCGCGCCGACGAGTCGGTGGAGCTGGCCAGCGAGGCAGGCGGGAAAGTGACACGCATTCGGTTTGAGGAGGGCGAGCAGGTGGAGGCAGGAGATCTGCTGGTCGAGATGAACGACGCGGAGCTGCAGGCCGAGAAGAAGCGCCTGAACCACCAGGTGGAGCTGGCCACCACGCAGGCCGAGCGCCAGAAGCGGTTGCTGTCGGAGGGCGGGGTCAGCCAGGAGGAGTATGATCGGACCGTCAACGAATTGGAGCAGCTGCGCGCCGAACTCGAACGGATCGAGGCGCAAATCGAGAAAAAAGAAGTGCGTGCGCCGTTTGCCGGCACGGTCGGCTTTCGAAACGTAAGCGAGGGAAGCTATCTTTCGCCGCAGACGACGATCACCACGCTCCAGCGCACCGACCCGATTAAGGTGGACCTGTCGGTCCCCGAGCAGTACACGAATCGTGTGCAGGCGGGACAGGAGATTACGTTCACGGTGCGGGGCGGAGATCAAACGTACGAAGGCACAGTCTACGCTGCGGAGCCCCAGGTTCGTGCCGAGACCCGGACGCTCCAGCTCCGGGCGCGTACGCCCAACCCCGAGGGGCGGCTGCGCCCCGGGATGTTCGCCGACGTGACGGTGACCCTCGGCACCACCGACGACGCCCTGATGGTGCCCGCGATGGCTGTCGTGCCCACCCTCGATGGACAGCGCGTCTTCGTGGCCCAAAATGGCACCGCTCAGCCCCGCAACGTGTCGCTCGGCATTCGCACGGACTCGATGGTGCAGGTGACCGACGGCCTTTCCGTGCGGGATACCGTGATCACCTCCGGCATCCAGGACCTGCGGGCCGGCCTGTCCGTCCGGGTCGATTCGCTCCAATAGCGTCCCCTCCGCACGTCCCCTTCGCTTTGCTTCGACGCTTCCTCCTCCGATGAGCAGTCTCTACTCCATCAGCATCCGCCGCCCCGTCCTGGCGACGGTGTTCGCACTGATCATCTTTATCTTCGGGGCGGTTGGATTTTACTTCCTGGGCGTCCGCGAGTACCCGGCGGTTGACCCGCCCGTGATTAGTGTGACGACCGAGTACCGGGGCGCCAACGCCGACGTGATCGACTCCCAGATCACCGAGCCGCTGGAGGAGCAAATCAACGGCATCGACGGCATTCGCACCATCGAGTCGACGAGCCGAGAGGGTCGCTCCACCATCACGGTAGAGTTCGACCTGGGATCGGACCTGGAGCGCGCCGCCAACGACGTGCGCGACCGGGTGAGTCGGGCCCAGCAGCAACTTCCCACCGATGTGGACCCGCCCTCCGTCTCCAAGTCCGACGCCGATGCGCCGCCGATTGTGTTTTTGAACATCAAGTCGGACACGCGCAGCCTGATGGAACTGACCGAGATCGCGGATAACCGCTTTAAGGAGCGGCTCCAGACGATTGAGGGCGTGAGCCGGGTCGACATCTGGGGGGACAAGACGTACGCAATGCGCCTCTGGCTGAAGCCAGAACAACTGGCGGCGTACAACCTGACGCCCCTGGATGTGCAAAGCGCCCTGGAGCGCTCGAACGTGGAGCTCCCCTCCGGTCGCATTGAGGGCAACTCGGTAGAACTGACGGTGCGGACCATGGGGCGCCTGGAGACCACCGAGGACTTCAACAACATGATTCTCAAGCAGTCGTCCGAAGGGGAAACCGTACGGCTGCGCGACGTGGGGCGGGCCGAGATTTCGCCACAGAACGAGCGCACGCTCCTGCAACGCGACGGGATTCCCATGGTGGGGGTGGTGCTTCGGCCGCTGCCCGGCGCAAACTATATCGATATCGTCGACGAGTTTTATCGCCGCGTCGATCAAATAGAGGCGGATCTGCCCAGCGACCTGGAATTGGGCATTGGCTTCGACAACACCGAGCCGATCCGGGCCAGCATCGGGGAGGTGCAGCAGACGATCTTTATCGCCTTCTTCCTGGTGGTGGCGATCATCTTTCTGTTCTTGCGTGACTGGCGCTCCACCTTCATCCCGCTCATCGTGGTGCCCATTGCGCTGGTCGGGTCGTTCTTTGTGATGTATGCCTTCGGGTTCTCGATCAACGTACTCACCCTGCTGGCCCTGGTGCTGGCCATTGGCTTAGTGGTGGACGATGCCATTGTCGTGTTGGAAAACATCTACGCAAAGGTTGAGGAGGGCCGGCCGCTGATGCAGGCGGGGCTGGAGGGGACGCGCGAGATCTTCTTTGCCGTGGTGGCAACCTCCGTCTCCCTCGTTGTCATCTTTGCCCCCATTATCTTCATGGGGGGACTCACGGGGCAGTTGTTTCAGGAGTTTGGCCTTGTGATTGCGGGGGCCGTGGCCATTTCCTCCTTCGTGGCCCTCACGCTCACGCCCATGCTGTCGACCCGCCTGCTGAAGCAGCACGACGAAAAGCCGTG
Source organism: Salinibacter sp. (assembly GCA_046498495.1). Taxonomy (GTDB): domain Bacteria; phylum Bacteroidota; class Rhodothermia; order Rhodothermales; family Salinibacteraceae; genus Salinibacter. The sequence goes on from JAWOAQ010000059.1 coordinate 8,340, forward strand.
GATTTACCGGAAAACCGAACCCTTCTTTCAACGGCTCACGGAGGCCTATCGGCGGTCGCTCCAGTCGTTTATGGAATACCGATGGATGGCCTTTGTGGTGATGGGCGGCTGTGCCGTTCTGATTGGGGCCTTCTACGTCACGCTGCCGAAGGAATTGGCGCCGATGGAGGACCGCGGCCAGCTTCGGGTCTTTGCGACGGGACGTGAGGGGGCGACCTACGAGTTTATGAGTCAGTACGTCGACAAGATGTACGAGGCGGTCAACGAAACCATCCCGTCGGATCACCGGCGGTCGGTGGTGTCGGTCACGTCGCCGGGGTTCGGGGCGTCGAGCGCCATCAACTCGGCCTTCATGTTCATGCGGCTGGTGGACGCCGATGAGCGCGACGTGTCGCAGATGGCCTACGCCGACAGCCTGCAGGCGGCCCTGGCGGAGCGGGAGGGCGCCCGCACCTTTGTGTCGCAGGAGCCGACGATTTCGGTCGGGGGCGGCGGGGGCGACCTGCCGGTGCAGTACGTACTCCAGACCTCAAGCATCGAAAACCTGCGGGAGAACCTGCCCACGTTCCTTGAGGAGGCCCGAGCGCAAGACGAAATCGCGTTTGTCGACGTCGACCTCAAATTCAACAAGCCGGAGCTGCAGGTGTCGGTGGACCGGAACCGGGCGGACAACGTTGGGGTGTCGCCGCTCGATGTGGCGCAGACCCTACAACTCGCCCTGGCGGAGCAGCGTGTGGGCTTCTTTGTGCGAGAGGGAGAGCAGCGGCAGGTGATTGCCGCCGTGGACAAGGAAAATCGCAACGAGCCGGCCGACCTGACCAATCTCTACGTGCGGTCGGCCAGCGGCGAGCCGGTGATGCTCGACAACCTGGTGACGACGAGCGAACGGGCCACGCCGCCGCAGCTCTTTCGGTTTAATCGATACCGCTCGGCCACGGTGAGTGCTCGTCCGGCGGCGGGGCACTCGATTGAGGACGGCATCGACGCCATGGACCGCGTGGCCAATGACGTGCTGGGGCCGTCGTTCAGCACCACGCTCACGGGGCAGTCGCGCGACTTTCAGGATACCTCGAACCAGCTTCTCTACGTCTTTGGGCTTGCGCTTTTGCTCATTTACCTGGTGCTGGCGGCCCAGTTTGAGAGCTTCCGGGATCCGCTGACCATCTTGTTTACAGTGCCGCTGGCCCTGGCGGGGGCGTTCCTGTTCCTCTGGTACTTCGACCAGTCCATCAACATCTTCAGCCAGATCGGCATGATTATGTTGATCGGCCTGGTGGCCAAGAATGGCATCCTGATCGTGGAGTTTGCGAATCAGCGCAAGGCGGCCGGGCGGTCCATCCGGGAGGCGATCGAGGACGCAGCGGCGGCGCGGTTCCGACCCATTCTGATGACGGCCCTGTCGACGGTTCTTGGCGTACTGCCGATTGCCCTGGCCCTGGGGGCGGGGGCGGAGAGCCGCATCCCGATGGGCCTGGCGGTGATTGGCGGTCTTGTCGTGGGGACTGCGCTGGCGCTCTACGTCATTCCGGCGACCTACACGTACCTGACCAGTGAGGACGCGGGGCCGGTCCTGGCGGAGGGGGACGGAACAGTGGCGGGGGCAGGAATGGCGGCAGGCGGCCCCGCTCCCGAGAATCAGCCCCAGGAATCCTGACGCCGACCCGACGGATTGCATTGTCTGCCTGCTCCTGTTCCACTGATCCCTGATTGCTCTGGTGCCTCCGTTCGACTTCCTTTCGCGCCTCTTTGCCTGCCTCGTCGCCCTCGTGCTGGGGGCCGGAGGGGGGAGTGGCGCGCCCGCCCACGCCCAGGCCCCGACGCCCGACACCCTCCGGCTCGACGCGGCCGTGCAGCAGGCCCTCGACAATAACTTCCAGGCGCAGATTGCGCGGCGGCAGGAGACGGTCGCGGAGAACAACTACTCCGTGGGGAATGCAGGCTTCTTGCCGCGGCTTACCGTGGACGGGGGCTACGACGCGACGGTAAGCAACACCACCCAGCAGTTCATCGACCAGCCCGAGCAGACGATTGATGGGGCCACGTCGGAGAACCGGACCGCCAACGCCTCGCTTCGGTGGACGGTCTTCGATGGGCTGGGGCGGCTGGCCGCGTACGATCGCCTGGGGGCCGAAGCCGCACAGCAGGAGGCGGCCACGCAGGAGGAGGTGGACGTGGTGGTGGCCGACGTGATCGAATCGTACTACGACGTGGCACGCCAGCAGCGACAGCTCCAGGTCTTTCGCGAGGCGGTTTCTATTTCGCGGGAGCGACTCCGCATTACGCAGACGCGCCGCGAGGTGGGAACGGCGTCGGACCTGGCGGTGCGGCAGGCACGGGTGGATCTCAACGCGGATTCGGCGGAGGTCCTGCGTCAGGCAACCGAACTGACCAACGCGAAAGCAGAGCTGAACCGGCTGCTGGGACGTGCCGAGTCGTCCACAGCCTATCCGGTTGCGTCGTCCATTGAGGTTGATACGAGCCTCGCCCCCGAGGCCCTGCGTGCGGCCGCCACGTCGGCGAGCCCGGCCCTCCGACAGGCCCAGCAGGCGCGCCAGGCGGCCGAGGCGGAGCAGCGCGAGGTGCGGTCCGACTGGTTCCCCTCCGTCGACCTCACGGCGGGATACGGCTATTCGCAGCTCGACTCGGAGAGCGGCTTCCTCCAGCGACAGACCAGCACCGACTGGACGTACGGGGTCTCGCTGACGTTTGACCTCTTCGATGGACTCAACCGCTGGCGGCGACAACAGAACGCTGAGCTGCGCACCGCAAACGCCGAAACGGCGGTCCAGGACGTCCGCGCCCGCCTGTCGACGGAGCTGTCGAGCGCCTTCGAGGACTACCACAATCGCCTGCGCCTGGTGTCGCTTCAGCGCGACAACCTGGCGGTGGCCGCAGATAATGTGGATCTGGCCCTTCAGCAGTTTGAAGTGGGCACCATCACGAGCGTGGAGCTGCGGGAGGTGCAGGAGCAACGCATTCGGGCCGAGAGCGAACTCCTCACGGCCCAGTTTGAGGCGAAGCAAGCCGAGGTGGAGCTGCTGCGCCTCAGTGGGCAGCTTCAAGACCGGGTGCAGGAGGGAGGGGCCGGACCGTAGGCGAGCGGGGGAGGCCTAAATGCGGCACGTCTCGATGCTCGTCACGATAATGCCACGGGCGCCAATCTCGGTGAGGTCGTCCATGATGACGTTGATCTCCTCCTGGCGTGCCATCGCCTTGACGGCGACCCATCCGTCTTTGTTGAGGGGCGAGACGGTGGGGGATTCGATGCCCGGCGTGATTTCGCGGGCCTCCGGGAGGCGGTCTTCCGGCAGGTCGTACTCCACCACCCGGTACTCCCGGGCCACAATGATCCCGTGCACGCGCTCCGCGAAGTGCTGGGCGGGCGCTTTCTCCATGGTCGCGCCGTTTTGAGCGACCAGTACAGCCTCGGAGTGGAGGACGGGATCGCCGGTGGTCTTGAGCCCGGCCTCGTCAATCGTGCGGCCGGTCTGCACAACGTCGGCAATGGCGTCGGCCACGCCGAGCTGGATGGACACCTCGACGGCCCCGTCGAGCGGCACAACCTGCGCGTTGACCCCCCGCTGCGCGAGGTCCTGGCGCACGAGGGTGTCGTAGGACGTGGCTATGCGGGTGTCGGCCGTGAACTCATCGGGCGTTACATCGCTGGACTTGGGAACGGCATAGCAAAACCGTGCGGCACCGAACCCAAGGTCCATGACGTGCTCGACGTCGGCTTCGCTGTCGTACGTCAGGTCGAGGCCCGTGACCCCCAGGTCGATGATGCCTTTGCTTACGTAGACCGCGATGTCGCGGGGACGGAGAAAGACGAACTCGACGCCATGGTCCGGGTCGCGCACGGAGAGTTCGCGGCCGCGGCGACGACAGTGGTAGCCGGCCGCCTCGGCCAGCTCTGCAGCACCGTCTGAAAGAGCACCTTTGTTGGGGAGGGCAATTTGTAGCATCCGAAGGGTTGGCTTAGTGGGGGGCGACGGAGGATGGATGATCCCCCTCACGAGGCGGCGACACGTGAGGGGAGAAGGGGGGCGGGCATGGCGGGGGAAGATGCATACGCCCGAACGACACTAAAGGTGTTCGTACACGTCCTCCAGGTCCAGATCGCAGGCAATCATGAGGACCTGAAGGTGGTAAAGGAGCTGAGAAATCTCTTCGGCGGTGCGGTCGCGGCCCTCGTGCTCGGCCGCCATCCACACCTCCCCGGCTTCTTCCAGCACCTTTTTTCCAATGGCGTGCCGCCCTTGGTTGACGGCCTCCACGGTGCCGGAATTCGGGTCCTGTCGGGCCACCTTTTCCTGAAGCTCGGCGAACAGTTCTTCAAAACGCTTCATGGGCACAAAATGTTACTGAGATAACTGGTCAAAGAATAGTCAATAGTGCGGGCGGCGGAAATGAGTCCCACGGTTGTTATTGAAGAATTCAGCCCGGTCCAACGGGCACAGGAAGGTCTGTGCCCCGGGAGATTTCGCGAAAACGTTTCGGGAGGGTTTTGGTATTTTGAGTCGTGCTGGTTACCCTACGCGTGTTACGCTCAGACGTACACAACTCCATCAATCGTCCGGAAGCAGCTCATGACCGACGTCCTTTCACTTCGTTCCTCGACCTCGGCCCTTGTTGACCGCCTTCGTGCGAAGGAGGCTTCGGTTCTTCTCCAGGCGCTTGGGGTGGTTGGGTTCACCCTGCTCACCGTGCTTGCAGCGAAGACCCAATTCCGGCTCTACCTGTGGGAGGTTCCGATTACCTTGCAAACGGCTGCGGTGTACGCGAGCGGGCTGTACCTTGGATGGCGCAACGGCCTGTTTGCGCAGTTGCTCTACCTGGCGCTGGGGCTCTTCCTTCCCGTCTTTGCTGGCGACGGATACGGCCCGAGCTACCTCTTCGGGGTCGCGTCGGCGGGCTACCTGTTGTCGTATCCGGTCGCGGCGGCCGCCATTGGGGCGCTTTCTGAACGGTGGAAAAGCTTTTCAGGGAGCACGCTGGCCTCGCTCACGGGAGCGGCCATTGTCTTTACGTCCGGCGTCGTATGGCTCCACGTTGCCGCCGATCACGCCACCTGGATGGAGTCGATTGATAAGGGCTTTCTGCGCTTCGTTGGCATCGACCTCCTGAAGGTAATTGGGGTGGGGCTGCTGTACAAGGGCACGCGCGTGCTGACTCTTGATGAGGAGTAGTGTCCAATCGAGGAATGAGGGCCCGTGGCGCCGGTGCAGAGGGGAGGCTCCTGGCCACGTACGGCACACTCATGCGGGGGATGGGGACGCACGAAGAGCTCGACGTGGCCGCAGCCCTGACATTTGTGGCGCCGTGCCGGTTTCAGGGCGTGCTCTACGACCTCGACGCATTTCCTGGAGCAGTGCCGGGGAACGGGTCGGCCGACGCCTAAAGCAGGGCGATTGCATGTTGAATTTCTCGGGGCCGAACGGGTGAGGCTTCTCCATTCAGCCGGCACATGCCTGAGGGCGGGCGAAGCGTCATTTCCGAACGCGTCGGGGCAGACGATTGGCCCTGTCATCCCGGCCAAGGCTCCACAAGGAGCCGCAGCCCAGGACGACTTCCTCGCTTTGCTCAGGGCGCACTCTAAAAGCACTTCCTCGCTTCGCTCAGGGCGCTGAGCCGGAAACGAGCGAAGCGACTCATGTAATAATTCGTTTCACTCATTTCGGGATCTCCGCTCACCGGGTTCGCCCCCCGGAGAGGACTCGTTCCCTTCGGTCACAGCGCGTCGTCCGGGATGACGAGTTGCTCATGTTCGATTGGGGGAGTGCGGCGGGAAGGCAACGGCCCGTTCCCTTCCCACAATTTGCTTAACATGCAATCGCCCTGACACCTAAAGCCGATGGTTGTCTCTGTCTTTGCACATCACGGCGGCGCTGGCAACGTTCGCGACGGCCGCGATGCG
>JAWOAQ010000114.1:0-12416 GCA_046498495.1 Salinibacter sp.
CTCGAAACTGCGCTACCACAAGATCGTCCAAAACCAGTTCTCCCCTCCGTGCCAGTCCACCGCCAAAACCTGTGCCCAGCGTAACACCTGTAAGGTTTTCGTATTTTTTAATACTGCCGGCCTGCTCAAGTTGTTTGTTTACCCATGGAAGAAGCCCTGAAATTGCCTCGCCGTAAGTGAAAAGATCTCCATCATTATTGATAAATACCGGCAATTCAAAATGATTTTCGAGCATAGGCCCCAACGCAATTCCTCCCCGGAATGCAGGCAAATTACCAAGATCGCCAATTATTCCGTTAGCATAGTCTGCAGGTCCGGGGAATGCAAAACTTATTGCCACAGGTTTGTGATCAAGATTTGATTTTATCTGCTCAAAGCCCTCAATAATAGTTTTCAGCTGCGGCGCTCGTAGGCGGGCGTGTCGAGCTGGCGCAGGTTGTCTTCCCCCTTGTAGTAGCTGGGATTGCCGTCGTCCTCCAGGGGCACCGTGCGGCGCGTTGCCCCTTCCTCCGCCTCGGCCTCCCGGCGGCGGTCGAAGCCGGTGGCGATGACCGTCACGCGGAGCTTGTCCTCCACGTCCTCCTCGATCACCGTGCCGAAGATCACCTCCACGTCGTCGCCGGCCTCCTGCTGGATGACACTGGTGGCCTGTGTGGCCTCACGGATGCCGAGCGACGGGCCGCTGGTGATGTTCACCAGCACGTTGGTCGCCCCGGCAATGGAGAGCCCGTCGAGCAGCGGGCTGCTGATGGCCTGAATGGCGGCCTTCTCCGAGCGGTTCTCGCCGCTGGCCGTGGCCGAGCCCATCAGCGCCGTGCCCCCGTCCTTCATCGTCGTCTCCACGTCAGCAAAGTCGAGGTTGATGAGGCCGTGCACCGTAATCAGATCACTGATGCCCCGGGTGGCGTTGTACAGCACGCTGTCGGCCTTTTCGAACGCCTCAATGAGGCTCGTGTCGTCGTCGGCAATGTCGAGCAGCCGCTCGTTGGGGATCACGATGAGCGTATCAACGTGCTCGCGCAGCAGTTCGATGCCCTCCAGCGCCGTATCCGTGCGGCGTTTCCCCTCCGCCTCAAAGGGCTTGGTGACAATGGCCACGGTGAGGATGCCAAGGTCGCGCGCGATTGACGCCACGACGGGCGCGCCCCCGGTGCCGGTGCCCCCGCCCATGCCGGCGGTAATGAATACCATGTCGTAGCCGTCAAGGGCCTGCTTGATTTCGTTGCTGCTCTCCTCGATGGCCTCGGCGCCCACCTTGGGGCGCGCGCCCGCCCCCAGGCCGCTCGTGAGGCTCTGGCCCGCCTGAATCTTCTGCGGCGCCTTGTTTTCATTGAGGGCCTGCGCGTCGGTGTTTATGGCGATAAACTCCACGTTGCCGCGGATGCCCTTCTCCACCATGTTGTTGATGGCGTTCCCTCCGCCGCCGCCCACCCCGACGACGCAGATTTTGGCCTCTTCGTTGGCCGAATCGTCAAACGAAAATTTGGAGCTAAAGTCATTCATAGGATCCCTCCAGTTTTGAACTGTGGTTCGAATATGAGAGTGGAGGGCTCGTCGTCGCCGAGGGGAGCAGCCCCGGCCGTCGAGCACCGAGCCGTCCGATGAGAGTGTGTCACTGTGGTGTTGTGTGTGCTCTGAATGCGTTGGGGAGTGTCGTTCGGGGCGGCCTACAGCTCGTCGAACCAGGCCTTCATGCGGTCGGCAATGCGGGCCATGAGCGTGCGCCCCTGGGTCCGTCCATTGCGGGCCGTGTTCACCTCTTCGCTGAGCGTGGTGCCGCCAATGATGTCCGGGCGCATGCCGTAGAGCACGAGCCCGACGCCGGTCGCGTACTTGGGGTTGTCCACCTCCTCCACGAGCCCACCGCTCAGGCCCATGGGGCGCCCGATGCGGGCCTCCATGCCCAGCACCTCGGCGGCCAGCTCGTCGGTGCCCGGAATGAGCGAACCGCCGCCCGTGAGGACGCAGCCCACGCCCAGGTGCCGGCCGTAGCCGCTGCGCTTGATCTCCATGGCCGCGATCTCCAGAATCTCCTCGAGGCGCGGCTGAATCACCTGGGCGAGCGTGTCGCGCCCAATGGTTTTCTCCGAGCGCCCCCCAATGCCGGGAATCTCGATCTGCTCGTCCGGGTCGGCCTGGTCGGCGAGGGCCACGCCGAACTGACGCTTGAGTTGTTCGGCCTGGTCGCGCATCACGCCGAGTCCCTTTCGGATGTCGTCGGTGACCTTGTCGCCGGCCACGGCAATGACGGCGGTGTGGCGAATCGTGTGGTCCTCAAAGACCGCGATGTCGGTGGTGCCGCCGCCAATGTCGATGAGGGCGACGCCAACCTCTTTTTCGTCCTCGTGCAGCACGCTGAACGAGGAGGCCAGGGGCTCCAACACGATGTCGGACACCGCAAACCCGGCCTTCTCAATGCATCGGTACACGTTTTTGGCCGCGGAAACGAGGCCCGTGATGATGTGGACGTCCGCCTCCAGGCGCACGCCGCTCATGCCCACGGGATCGGCCACGCCGTCCTGCCCGTCCACGATGAACTCCTGCGGGATAACGTGCAGGATTTCACGGTCGGCCGGCAGCGCCACGTGCATGGTGTCCTCGAGGAGGCGCTGCACGTCGTTCTGCGTAATCTCCTCAGAACGAATCGTCACCACGCCGCGCGTCTGGAAGCTCTGGACGTGGTCCCCGGCGATCCCGACGATCACCTCCTGCACCTCCACGCCGGCGGCCCGTTCGGCCTCTTCGACGGCCTCGCGCACGGCGTTGACGGTGCGGTCGATGTTGACGACGACCCCGCGGTTGAGGCCGTCGGACGGGGCCATGCCGACCCCCAGAATGTTGACGCGGCCAAGGTCGTCCTCGGCGGCGACCACGGCACACACCTTGGTGGTGCCGATGTCGACTCCTACAACGGGTGCTCCATTCATGGCTCTACGGGAAGGTTGGGTTCGGGAAGGACGGGAGGGCGCAGGGGATCAGGATGAATCTCCGGACTGCTCGCGGGTGACGATCTGGCCGTCGAACCGGAGGTCGATTTCGGCGATGGGCGCCTCGGGGCGCGTGGCCAGCACCTGGGCCGCAAAGGCCCGGAGCGTGCGGAGCTGGGGGCGCGGGTCGCCGGACGACAGCCGGACCGGCACGGCCTCGTGCTCGCCCACGGGGGTCGTCATCAGGCGCACGCTGCTGTCGGGCTGCACCGCCAGCTCGCTTACGATGGGCTCGGCCTCGCTCTCGGCCAGGGCCGCGAGGACGGACCGCAGGCGCCGGGGCGCCTGTCGTTTTAGCGGGTGCGGCTCGCCGGAGAGCCCCCGGACGAGCGGCACGTCGTCGCTGGTGCTGTCGGGAAGGGGCATCGCATAGCCGGCGGTGTCGAGGTAGTAGGACGGGTGGCCGTCCGGGCCGAGGGCCAGGCCAGCAGGCGTCCGCTCGGTGACCTCGACGTGCAGGGTGCGCCAGGCATACTGCTTGGTGATGGTCGCCTCTTCGACCCACGGGTGACGCTCCACGCGGTCGGCCACGTGGGCCGCGTCGATCAACGACAGGGTGGCGCCGCTGTCGACCTGGGCCAGGTGGCGCAGGGTGTCGGGCGGGGCGTGCTGTACGCTTCCCACGGCAACCTCGCCGACGGTCATGCTGGCGCGCCATTGCCATCCCAGCACGCCGAGGGCCACCACGAGCCCCCCCACGGCCACGAGGCCGAGCAGGCGCAGCGCGCGGGGTCCGTATGTCTTGACTTGGTCGAGTGGCATGGGATCGATCTCAGATTGCTTGCGTCGAGCGCGGGGCTCTCCGCAGGGCGAACGGGACGCGGGACCGGTGAATCGTGAGGCTGCCGTTCGCTCACGGATCACGCCTCACGGATCACAGATCACGGGTCACGCCTCACGGGTCACGGCCTGCCGGAAAGAACCAGCGTCTCCAGGATTCATCCGTCTCGGTTTGGGTCAGAAGAGGGTTCGTTGAGAAGATCCACGAAGGCCCGGCTGTACCGCCAGATGTCGCCCGCCCCAAGCATCAGCACCACATCGCCCGGGCGGGTCAGGTCGAGCAGGGCATCCGGGAGGTCCGTCTTGTCGGGCACGTAGCGAACGGCACGGTGGCCGAACTGCTCGACGCGGTCGGCCAGTGCTTGGCCGTTGATGCCCTCAATGGGGTCCTCGCGCGATCCGTAGATGTCGGTCACCACGAGCTGGTCGGTATTGAAAAACGAGCGGGCAAAGTCGTCGAGAAAGTCACGGGTGCGGGAGTACAGGTGCGGCTGAAAAACGGCAACGATCCGGCGATCGGGATACCCCTGGCTCGCCGCGTCGAGGGTGGCTCGGATTTCGGTGGGATGATGCGCATAGTCGTCGAGCACCACCACGTCGCGCGCCTCGCCAATTTTCTCGAAGCGACGGCGCACCCCGGCAAAGCCCGCCAGCCCATCGCGGATCTGATCGAAGCGAATCTCAAGTTCGAGGCCCACCGCCACGGCCGCCAGGGCATTGCGCACGTTGTGCAGCCCCGGCACCTGCAGCTAGATGGTGCCGAGCCGCCCCTCGCGGGTCATCACATCGAACCGGGTGTGGCGGCCGTCGCGCTGAATGTTTTCGGCCCGCACCTCGGCCTGTCGGGTGGTGCCGTACGTAATGATGCGTCGCTCGATGTCCCCCACGATGGCCTGCACGTTCGGATCGTCGAGGCACAAGACGGCGGCGCCGAAGAACGGCACGCTGTTGGCGTACTGGGTAAAGGCCGCCTGAATCTCGTCGAGGTCCTCATAAATGTCGAGATGGTCCTCCTCGATGCTCGTAATGACGGCCACGGAGGGGGTGAGGCGGAGGAACGTGCGGTCGTATTCGTCGGCCTCGATGACGATAACATCGCCCTCGCCGGTGATGGCGTTGGAGCCGAAGGCCGTCACCTTTCCGCCCACGATCACCGTGGGGTCGAATCCGCCCTCGGCCACGACGAGGCCCGCCATGGAGGTGGTGGTCGTTTTGCCGTGGGTGCCGGCCACGCCCACGCCGTACTTCATCCGGATCAGCTCCCCCAGCATCTCGGCCCGGGGAATGAGCGAGATGCGGCGCCGCTCGGCCTCCCGCGTCTCGGGGTTCTCCTCCGGGTCGATGGCGCTGGAGTACACCACCACGTCGGCCGCGCCCACCTGCTCGGCGGCGTGGCCGCTGTAGATCGTCGCGCCGTGGTCTTCCAGGCGGTCCGTGACGTCACTCGTCTCCAGGTCGGAGCCGGTCACATCGTAGCCGCGATTGAGAAGGACCTCGGCGATGGAGCTCATGCCGATGCCCCCAATGCCCACCATGTGGACCTGGCGGATGCGGCCCAGGGCCGGTTGTTTTCGGAGTTCAGCCATCGATTGAAGGAAGAAACATTAGGTGGAGAGCACGTTCTCCGTCAGCGTCGTCCGGCGGGGCGGTGTGGGTCGCGGGCAGGACGGGCCGAGGGAGCGATTATCGGGGCTGTCGCTACGGATTCAATGTGTTCGGTATTGGTCGGCGAGGGCGAGCACGTCGCGGGCGATTTGCTCGGCGGCGTCGGGGCGCGCCATGGTGCGGGCCGCCGATGCCATGTCGGCGCGGGCATCCGGGTCGTGCAGGAGGTCGACGACGACGTCGCCGCCCCGATCGGAAAGCTCCGACTCGGGAAGCAGCCGGGCGGCGCCGGCGCGCTCCATGCTCCTGGCGTTCTTGGTCTGGTGGTCGGCCACCACATTGGGGGAGGGCACCAGCACGGCCGGTGTGCCCGTGACGGCCAGTTCGCTGCAGGTCAGGGCGCCGGCCCGGCACAGGGCCAGGTCGGCGGCGGCGTAGGCCCGGTCCATGCGGTCGATGTACTCGATGAGGCGCAGGCGTGGGTGCTCGTCGATCCGATCCTGCAGGGCGTCGTAGTAGCGGGAGCCGGTTTGCCACACGACGTGGGTCTGGGTGTCGTCGAGCAGCGTCGGCAGGGCGGCGGCCACGGCGTCGTTAATGGCGGCGCTGCCCAGGGAGCCGCCCAGCACAAGCAGCACGTGCGCCTCGGACGGAATCTGCAGGGCCGCGCGGGCCTCCGCCCGGTCGGCCGTGCGGAGGGCCGTTCGCGTGGGGTTGCCGGTCACAACGCTCCGGTCGGTCGGCACCCAGTCGCGGGCCTCGGGAAAGGCGAGGTGGATGCGCTCGGCCAGGCGGCTCAGCAGGCGGTTCGTGACGCCCGCGTAGGCGTTTTGCTCCTGGACGAGAAGGGGCCGCCCCCGCATCCACGCCGCCAGCAGCACGGGCCCGGATACGTACCCCCCCGTGCCCACAGCCACATCAGGCTCGATGGCGCCCACGAGCCGCCAGCTCTGCACGAGGCTCCGCGCCACCTGCACCGGCACGGCCAGGTTTTTCCACGAGAGGCGCCGCTCCACCCCCTGCGCCGTGATGGGGTGCAGGGCGTAGCCCGCTGCCGGCACCGCCTGCGCCTCCAGCCGGTCGTCGGTGCCGGCAAACACAACCCGGGCGTTCGGCCGCAGGGCCGTCACGGCGTCGGCAATGGCAATGGCGGGATACACGTGTCCCCCCGTGCCGCCTCCAGCCATCAGAATGTGTGGCGGTCGTGTACTCATGCGGACGATGGGATTGCGGACTGGGCGTGGCGCTCCGATTCGGAGGCGCGCCGGTTGGCGTGGCGCGAAATATTCAGTAGAACCCCGGCCATGATGCCATTGGCCACGAGCGAGGTGCCGCCGTACGACACAAAGGGCATGGGCAGGCCCGTCACGGGCAGCAGGCCGCAGGAGACCCCCGCGTGCACGAACCCGTACGTTGCGAGCAGCGTCGTGAAGCCCACTGCAAGAAGAAGCCCCAGCGGATCGGGTGCGTCGCGGGCAATGCGGAGATAGCCCCGAAACAGCAGGACACAGAACCCAAACAGCAGAAGGAGCGCCCCAACCATGCCGTACTCCTCGGCGATGATGGCGAAGATAAAGTCGTTGTAGGGGGCGGGCAGGAAGTCCCGCTGTGTGCTCTTGCCGGGGCCGACCCCCGTAACCCCGCCCAGCGCAAAGGCCATGCGGGCCTGTTGGGACTGGTAGCGCTCGCCCTTCCGGTCCATCACCTGCTCCGTGTCCGTGTCGTCAAACAGGTCCATGCCCAGATAGGCCTCGACTCGGGCCGCCCGAGCGGGCGAGTTAACAACCAGCGCAAATCCGAGGATCACCCCAATCAGGCCCAGCCCCGCCAGCTGAAACACGCTGACGCGCCCCACGAAGCACATGAGGATCACAGTCCCCAGCAGCACGGCGGCGGTGGACAGGTCGTCGAGCCCAATGAGGACAACGGTGGCAAACACCCACACCAGGATGGGTACAAAGGCGTGGCCAAAGCTCTTGATATAATCCTGCTTCTGCACCAGCAACACGCTCACGTAAAACACCAGCGCCACGCGGGCAAAGTCGGACGGCTGAAATCCCATTCCGGCAATGCGAATCCAGCGGTCGGCCCCCTCCGAGAAGGCGCCTGCGACCTTGACGGCCACCAGCAGGCCCAGCGCGCCGATCAACGCATGCCGGCTGTACCGGGCCAGCGTACGGTAGTCGATGAGGCTCACCACGCCCATGGCCCCCAGCGCCAGCCCCACGCGCAGGAGGTGACGCATCAGGAACTGCTCCGGCTCGCGCCCGGCCCGCACCTCTGCCAGGTACGTAATGGCACTGTAAACCGCCACCACGCCGACGGCCGACAGGGCCAGCACCACCCACACCACGTACTTATCCGCGGGGGGACGGTCGGTCAGTTTTTGTTTGAAGGTCTCAACGAAGCTCATCGGGATCGTCGTCAAATTCGGTGCCAGGGGGGCCCCTTTCCACGGGATCGTGAATCGTGACGGGTGGGCTCCATCGCCACGCCGTCACGCCTCACGCATCACGTCTCACGTTTCACTTTTCACAGCAGCGTGTTCACGAGGCGCCGGAAGGTGTTGCCCCGCTCTTCATAGTTCTCGTACATGTCAAACGACGAACAGGCCGGACTTAGCAGAACCACATCGCCACGTTCGGCGACCCGCTGGGCCTGCGCGAGGGCATCTTCCATCGACTGTGCCTTGCCCCGGCGCGGCGCCTCGGCGCCCAGTTCGTCGTAGACCGTGTCGGCACTTTCGCCGAGCGCCACCACAGCCCGTGCACCGCGTCGCACCAGGGGCTTTAGGTCCGCGTAGTCGTTGCCCTTGTCCCGCCCGCCGGCAATCAGCACCACGGGGCGGTCAAAGCTCTCCAGGGCGTACCACACCGCGTTCACGTTGGTCGCCTTCGAGTCGTTGACGTACAGCACCCCGTCGATGGTGCGCACCTCTTCCAGCCGGTGCGGCACCCCCTCGAAGCCCGCCAGGCTCTCGCGGATGACATTGTTCTCAATCTCCATCACCCGGGCCGAGACCGCGGCGGCGAGCGAATTGTACAGGTTGTGGCGCCCGCGGAGGGCCAGCTCGTTGTGGGGCATAAGCGGTTCGTCCTCGTTGTCAATTCGAAGAATGATGCGGTCCTCGCGCAGAAACGCCCCGGCGTCCAGCTCGTCGTGCTGCGTAAAGGGAAGCGCCCGAACGCCGTCCGTCTCTTCCGCCTGCGTCACGTGGGTGCGGACGCGTTCGTCGTCGTGGTTGTACACCACCGTATCGCCATTCCCCTGGTTGCGGAAAATGTTGAACTTGGCCTGCGCATATGCTTCGAAGTCGTGGTTGTAGCGGTTCAGATGGTCGGGCGTAATGTTGAGAAGCACGCTCACACGCGGCCGAAACGTCTCGACGTGTTCGAGCTGAAAGCTGGACACCTCCAGCACCACCACGTCCGTTGGCGCCACGTCCTGCACGTAGTCCGAAAACGGGTAGCCAATGTTGCCCGCCACCGTGACGCGGTCCTCGCCCCAGCCCCGCCGGAAGACGTGCCCCGTCAGGCTCGTGGTGGTCGTCTTGCCGTTGGTGCCCGTAATGGCCACGATGGGCGCCTCGCAGAACCAGGAGGCCGCCTCGATTTCCGAGTAGACCGAAAGCCCGGCCCGCAGGGCCTGCTGCACAATGTTCGACTGCGTGGGCACCCCCGGGCTGATTACCATAAAGTCGGCCTGCAGGGCGCGGGCCGTGTGCCCTTCGAACTCGTAGTCCACGCCGGCCGCGTCGAGCGCCCCCGCGAGTCCCTGCGGCGGCGGCCCCTGCTCGGTCAAGAACACCTCGGCCCCGGCGTCGGCCAGCAGCTGGGCCACGGCACGGCCACTGCGCGCGCCTCCCACCACGGTTGCCTGTGCTGTGCGGATGTCGTCTGGCGTCATGCACGGATGCGATCCAGTGAGCGTGGCTTATCGAATGCGAAGCGTCAGCAGGGCGGCGATGACCGTCAGGGCCGTCACGATCCAAAAGCGCGTCACGATCTTTGCCTCGTGCATGCCAAGCGCCTCGTAGTGATGGTGTAGCGGCGCCATCCGGAAGATGCGCTTTCCGGTGCCGGTCGTTCGGCGTGTGTACTTGTAGTAGCTGGTCTGCAGAATCACCGACACGGCCTCGGCGAAATACACGATGCAGAGCAGCGGCAGCATCAGCTCTTTGCGCACCATGAGGACGGTGGCCCCCACAGCCCCACCCAGGGCCAGGGCCCCTGTGTCGCCCATAAAGACGGACGCCGGGTAGCCGTTGTACCACAAAAACCCGAAGCAGGCCGCCGCCATGGCCGAGGCGAACACCGTCAGCTCCCCCGTGCCGGGCAGGTACATCACGTTCAGGAACGTCGCGAGCTCAACGTTGCCCGACACGTACACCAGGGCCGTGAGGCCCAGCGACACAAACGCCGTCACGCCCGTCGTGAGGCCGTCGAGCCCGTCGGTCAGGTTCACCGCATTGGAGACCGCCGTGAGAATGAACACCACCACCGGCAGGTAAATGAGCCAGCCAAGGTCCACCCCGAGCTCCAGAAAGCGGAAGAGATCGTAATCGAGCACCTGGTCTTTGAAAAAGGGAACGAACGTAAGCGTATTGTACTCGGCAAACGCCGGGCGGAAGTAGAGTACCCCCCCTACCCCCAGCCCGACCACGGCCTGCCCGGCGAGTTTGACGCGCGGAGGCAGCCCCTCTTTCTGCCCCTGTACCGTCTTGATGTAGTCGTCGGCGAACCCCACGATGCCCAGCGCGGCCGTCGCGCCCAGGGCCAGCCAGACGTACGGGTTGGCGATGGCCCCCCACAGGAGCGTGGCCCCCAGCAGCGACAACAGAATGATGATGCCGCCCATCGTGGGCGTGCCGGCCTTGTGCGCGTGACTTATCGCGCCGGCGGCGTCGCCTTTGCGCACCTGCTCCCCAATCTGCTCGCGGCGCAGCCAGCCAATGATCCAGCGCCCCGCCAGCAGGGAAATCCCCAGCGCGGTGATGGCCGCCAGCGCCGCCCGCACGGTGATAAACCGAATCACCTGGAACCCCGGCGGGTGGTAGAGCCGCTCAATGTAATCGATGAGGTAGTAGAGCATTGCGTGCAGGCGTGGGAGCACAGGAGCGCGGGAAAGCACCAGCGGTGCCGCCCCATGCTCTTATGCCCTTCACTCAGTCAGCCAAAGTATTTTCGGGCCATCTTGCGGTCGTCGAAGGGTCGCGTATCGGTGCCAATGGTTTGCGTGGTCTCGTGCCCCTTCCCGGCGATCACCACCACGTCGGCGGGCGACGCTCCGTCCGCCGCCGCCCGGATCGCCGCTTCGCGGTCCACGATCCACCGCAGGGCCTCCGGCTGCTCTACGCCGGCGCGGATGTCGTCGAGGATCGCCTCGGGGGCTTCGGTGCGGGGGTTGTCGCTCGTCACGACGACGCGGTCGGCGAGGCGCTCGGCGATGCGTCCCATCTCCGGGCGCTTGCCGCGGTCGCGGTCCCCGCCGCAGCCGAACACACACCACAGATCGGCCTCGTCGGCCGCCGCCTCCCGCACCGACCGGAGAATGTTCTCCAGGGCGTCGGGCGTGTGGGCGTAGTCAACAACGACAGTGGGCCCGTCGCCAACGTGCAGCGGCTCAAACCGGCCCGGAACGGGCGGTGCGTCGGCCAGGGCATCCAGAACAGGCCCCGCGTCGTGGTCCAGCGCCCGGCCCACGCCGTAGGCGGCGGCAAGGTTGTACGCGTTGAAGCGCCCCGCCAGCCGGAAGCGACGGGGGTGCCCATCAATCGCAAGCCGCAACCCGTCGAGGCGCTGCGCCCGGACCGTCACCGCAATGTCCGCCGGACGATCGAGCGCGAACGAGACCGTCGAGGCCTCCGTGTCGGCCACCATGGCCGCACCGGCTTCGTCGTCGGCATTGTAGAGCGCCGTGGCCCCTGGGCGAAGCCCATCGAAGAGGCGCTTTTTGGCATCGCGGTAGGCCGCCACCGTATCGTGGTAGTCGAGGTGATCGGCCGTGAGGTTCGTAAAGACCGCCGCCTCAAAGTCGAGCCCGTGCACGCGCTTCTGCGTCAGGGCGTGCGAGGACACCTCCATCGCACAGGTCCGACGGCCCCGGTCCACCATGCGGCGGAGGAGGCGATGCAGCGCGAGGGGACCGGGCGTTGTCAACGCGGCGGTTGCGTCGGGGCCAGCGCCGCGCACCTCAACGGTACTGAGCAGCCCCGCTGAATGGCCGAGGGCCGTGAGCAGGTGATGCACGAGGCAGGCCACCGTCGTCTTGCCATTCGTCCCGGTGATGCCCACAAGGCGCAGGGCCTCGGCCGGGTCGCCGTAGCGGGCAGCGGCCAGTTCCGCCAGGGCCGTTCGGGTGTCCGTGACGTGGGCAAAAACAGTCCCCGGACAGCGCGTGCGCACGTCGCCCGGCACCGCCTCGCACACCACGAGGCGCACCCCATTCTGAACAGCGTTGTCAATGAACGAATGCCCGTCGGCGGACACGCCGCGAATCGCGACGAAGGTGCCACCAGGGCGAACCGCCCGACTGTCGTCCGTCAGGTGGTCAATCACAAGGGTGTCGGGATCGGGGGCCTCCCGGCCGCGGAGCACGTCTCGAAGCAGGCCCGCAGCCCCGAGCCGCCGGCGCACGGACGGCCAGGACACCGGCGACGCGAGATCGTCCGGGTCAGGGTCCGAAGTCGTATGTGGGTCGTCAGCAGGCATGGGTCAGGGGGCCCCTTCAAGAAGCATGCGATCCGGGAGGGGGGTGCCCGCCCGCGGCCGCTGGTCCGCAACCAATCCGCGCCCCTCAACCTGCACGTCAACCCCGTGGCGCCGAAGCCAGTGCAGGGCGCGGCGCGTGCTGAGGCCTTCGAAAGAAGGCACTGTGCGCGTCTGAGGCGCCGGGGGCGACGGGCGAAGGTCCTCGATGGCTGTCGGTGGAGACGTCGTCGCCTCAGCCGTCATGCGGTCCACAACCTCGGGAAAGGTCCCGGCCCATCGCCGGGCGACGCGACGGAAGACCGGGGCTGCGACCTCACCGCCATAGATGCTCTCC
>JAWOAQ010000134.1:0-14165 GCA_046498495.1 Salinibacter sp.
GGCATCAGCAGGTAGATGACATCCTCACTGGAGAAGCCTTGCGCGTAGGTGCCGGGCTCCCGGCGCGGCCGAAGCTCGTAGTCGCGGGTGAGCGTCCCGTCGTCGTGTTCGAACCGGAGGGTGAACGTGCCGGGCTCGGCGGTGTCGGCGACGTGGAGGCGGACGAAGGCGTAGTTCGGGTTTTCCACTTGTGTGACGCGCTCGAGCCTGATCCCGGGGCGATCTGCCAGTTGGACGCGCGTCTCGCCAATGTCCTCGCCGTAGACCATGAGCTCAAGGGTCGGGCGCTCCATGTCGGTCCACCAGAACGGGGGATCGACGCGGTCGATTTCGGGTGACTGAGCGGCAGCGAGGAGGGGAAGGGAAAGAAAGAGCAGCGTAAGGACGCAGAGGCGGCGCATAAGCGAAGCATCGTTAGAACAAGGAACGCACCGGGCGTGTGGGCACCCGGACACGTGCAGTATACCAAGACCAGGATCCGCTGTCCATCCATCACTTCTTTAGAAAGGCCCCGTGGGCGCGCCGGGGGACCGTACTGAACCGTTCTGTTTTCCCTCTGCTTTTCAGAGGTGCACGGTGCTGGGATGGACGGTGCTGGGGCAGACGCGGCCCCTGTTCTCGGGCCGAAGGACATTTGATCGCTGAAACGAGGAAGGCGGGGCACGCCCGCACCTGCTTTTGATGCAGAAGGGAGATTGCATTCCTTCTGAGCGAGACCAGAAACGGCGGAGGGGGCGAGAGGGGAGCCTTCTGTTTGATCGTGCGCGAGACGGTGGAGGCTTACGTTCTGTCGTACAGGGCCTGGATGAGCGTGCGGCAGAACGCCGGGATGTCCTTCACGACCCGTCCCCACACCTGATTGCCGTCCTGGAATGCGGCCTCATCGACCCACGTGGCCCCGGCGTTGACGAGGTCGTCTTTGATGCCCTGGCTTCCAGTGGCGCGGTGGCCGTCTACGATATCGGCGGAGATGCCCACGAGCCCGGCGTGGCAGATCTGAGCGACGATTTTGTCCTGCTCATCCATTTCCTTGACAAGAGACGTCACTCCCTGGTCCCGGCGCAGCTTGTCGGGGGCCCAGCCGCCGGGCACGACGATGGCGTCAAAGTCGCCGGCCGTCAAGTTGCGGGCGGCGGCCTCCGTGGTGGCTGTCAGCCCGTGCTTTCCGGTGAACGTAGTGTTGGCCTCGCGGCCGGCGATCACGACGTCCGCCCCTTCTTCCTGGAGGCGCATGACGGGGACCCAGAACTCCAGGTCCTCGAAGGATTTATCGACGAGGACGACGATGCGCTTTTGTTCAAGCTCCATGACGTTATGTCCGTTATTGCAAAAGAAAGAAAAGAACAGTGCATTCTCCAAAACGAGAGCCCCTCTCCGCGGGTCCGGCGGGGGAGGCACAACGGCCGCACGGAGAACGACGAGAGGGGCGAGGGGACGGAAACCGGAAATTGAATGGGTTTGGTGCAGGCGGGACCGAGGGACATCCGGAGTCTACAGCCCTCGAAGCAGCACCGCCCAAATGCCCGCCATGAGCAGACAGCCGACCAGCATCCACTGATCGGCGTTTTGGTCCCAGGCATCGCGCCGGTACAGGCCGACCAGCGCCACCGGCCACAGGAGGAGCATGAAGAACACCATGTAGCTCGTGCGGTGGTACCAGGGGGGGCCGGTCCGCTCCGAAATCATGGGACCGGCAAACATCTCGCCGCACACCGGACAGTGATCGTCCTCGTCGTCGCGGTGGGCGTTGCAATTGGGGCAGCGCTTCATAGGAGCTGCTGGCAGTGGGAGCGGGCGTTTGGGGGGAACGGAGGCCAGAGAACAGGGGCGACGGCACGCGTTCACGCGCTACGGGTTGGTGGGACGTTGGATATACGAAGCAGGAGTGGCATCCGGCACCAGCACGATGGCGTCGAAGGCCCAGAGCAGGCGCTTCACTTGGCGGTCCGGATCAAGGGTGCCGTCGTGCAGGAGGGGATGGAGCGCCGTAAGGTCGAACAGGACCGGCTCGTCGTTCAGCATCGGCTTGAATACGGAACGGGTATCCGACCAGCAATCGGCTGTGCCTGCCGGGAAGTCGCGCGACGAGGAGCCCGGCCCACACGTGACGAGGACGTTGAAGGCCGTTCCGCTGGTTTCTTGTGCAAGGGCGACGGCGAGATTGCCTACGTCAAGGGCGTTGTTGGGCGTTCGGTCCCGGTAGGCGTGTCGCCCGCCGACTTTGATGGCGACCTTCGGGGGCTTGTCGCTCGTCTGTTGTGCACGCCGATAGGCCTGCAGCAGGTTGCGGCGGAGGTACCGGGCCCGCATTTGATTGGATCGATAATTGTCGGTGTCGTTGGTCCGATAAATTTCAATGCTCGTCGTCAGTTCATCGAGAAGCCGTTGCGCTTCAGGCACGTCCGAAAAGTGATGGCGGAGCGTGTCGAAGGCCGCGGACGGATAGGCCTGCAGGAGCGTCGGCAGGCCTGGGGGCAAGTCGGGGAGCGCCTCGGCGTCTAGCGAGTCGCCCTGTCCGGCCGCCTGGACGTTTTGGACCGCGGACTGGGCGCCGGGGGTGGGGGCCAGTTCCGTAAGACGATTAAGCGCGATGGTGGTGGCGAAGGCAAAAATCTGGTCGAGTCCCCAGATGGGCTGCTTGGCCTCGCTGTCCCGAACGAAATTGCGTACCAGGTCGCGTTCGGGTTTGAGGAAGTAGAAGGGGATTGAGGAGGGGTGCTCCGTGATGAAGTCCGTGTACGCGCCACGCTCTGCCCGCAAGCGATCGGTCATCAGCGAGGCCGTCCACGGACTGACTTCCAGGGCAAGGTGATCGAGCTCGCCCGCGGCCTGCAGGTCCTCGAACAGAGCGCCCATGATCGCCGGGATTTCCCGGGTGCCGTGTGATTCTCCCAGTGTTGTGATTGTGGCCTCGTCGGCTTGTTCAAGCAGCCACTCGCCGCCGCGCCCCTGAAGCGTACCATCCTCCACCTGGATTGGATAGCGATTCTCGCGAAGGATGTCTTCGAGGGGGAGCGACGTATCCGGAGCGGCGGGGGATTGGGCCATGGCGGGCGGAGAGCCCACCGCAACGGGGAAGAGGACAGTGCCGACAAGAATCTGCAGGAAAAACAGGCGAACGGCACCTCGTCTCATGAGCACTGTGGCTTTGGTCGAGGAGGGGAGAGCAGTTACTGCCGCTGAGATTGGACCTCCGTCGGTTCCGAAGGTGCAGACGCATGCGAGTCAAAGTATGAACGGACCGTCGACGCCTTCGCGGGGCCCACGACCTCGGCCAACGCCTCCTCCTGGGCCTCTTTCACCTTTGCGACGGATCCGAACGCGCTAAGCAACGACTGTGCGGTTTTTTCACCGATGCCGTGGATGTCAAGAAGTTCGGACTGGAGTGTCTTCTTCTTCCGCCGCTTGCGCTGGTACGTCACGGCAAAGCGGTGCGCCTCGTCCCGCACCTTCTGCAGCAGTTGCAGCGCCGGGTTGTCCTTGGCAAGAAAGACGGGGTCGGAGTCGCCGGGGCGATACACCTCCTCCAGCCGCTTGGCGAGGCCGATAACGGGCACCCGCTCGAAGGCGCCCACCTCTTTGAGCACCTCCACAGCACTGGAGAGCTGTCCTTTCCCGCCGTCGATCACCACGAGGTCGGGCCACGGGCCATCCTCCTTGATCATGCGGCGGTAGCGGCGGCGCACCACCTCCCGCATCGCCTGGTAGTCGTCCGGCCGGCCGTCCTCGGTCGAGCGAATCTTGTAGGTGCGGTAGTCGCTCTTGCGCGGCGTCGCATCGGTGAACACCACGCAGGAGGCAACGGTCTCCTTGCCGCCATGGTGCGAGACGTCGATGCCGTCGATGCGGCGCGGCGGGCCGTCGAGGCCCATCCTGTCGCCCAGGGCCTTCACGCTCTCGGGAATGCGGTCGCGCTCCCGCTTCATGCGTTGGGTCTTCCACTCGCCCACCTTCAGCTTGGCATTCGACTGGGCCATGCGAACGAGGCTTGCCTTTTCGCCACGCTGCGGCATTTTGATTGGCACCTGATGGCCTTTCTCCTGGTGCAGAAGGTCTTCGAGGGCGACGGTGTCTTGCGCCGGGTGGTCGTTCGGGTCGTGGGAAAGGAGAACCTCTTCGGGGTAAAAGTTGGCGTCGGCGTAGTAGGTTTCCACGAACGACAGCATCAGTTCCTCGTCCGTCCGGCCCTCAATGCGCTTTAAATACGTATGCCGCTCGCCAATCATCTTGCCCTCGCGTACTTGAAACAGCACCCCGCAGGCAATGCCCTCCTCGCGATCGACGTGGAGGGCAAACACGTCACGGTCCGCAAAGTCCTGAGTCACCACCTTCTGCTGTTGCGAATACTCCTGCAGGGCCTGGATCTGATCACGCAGCCGGGCGGCCTCCTCGTAGTTCCGCCGCTCGGACTGCGCCTGCATTTTGTCCTTCAGCCGGTCGATAAGCGACTGCGTTTGCCCGTTGAGCAGCGTCTTGACCTGCTCGATCGTCTCCATATAGTCCGCCTCCGACTGCTTGCCGACACACGGGCCTTGGCAGTTGTCGATGTGGTACTGGAGGCACACGTCGTACTTCCCCTCTTCGATCTTCTCTTCGGACAGGTCGAGCGAGCAGGTGCGCAACTGAAACACCGATCGAATGGCGTCCATCATCATGTTCATCTTCGAGACGTCGGTGTACGGCCCGAAGTACTCGGAGCCGTCCTGCTTTACGGTTCGCGTCTTGAAGACCCGGGGGAAGCGCTCATTCTTGATGCAGATGTAGGGATAGGTCTTGTCGTCCCGCAGGTTGACGTTGTAGCGGGGCTGGAGCTCCTTGATCTGGTTGTTTTCCAGGATCAGCGCCTCCACCTCCGTGTCCGTCACGATGATGTCAACATCCACGGCCTTCTTGGTCATCACCCCAATGCGACCGTCGCGGGGGCCGCTGTCGTGGAAGTAGGAGCGGACCCGGGTGCGCAGGTTTTTGGCCTTTCCCACGTACAGCACCGAGCCGTCGTCGTCCAGAAACTTGTAGACGCCCGACTGCCGGGGGAGGGCGTCGAGCTTCTGCCGGAGCGCGTCGGGCTTGTCGTCGAGAATCTCTGTCATGAACCGGTGGGGTGGCGCCGAAAGTCGTGCAGAAGAATAACGCCGCGGCGTGGGGGCGTGATTCGGTCGAACCTGGGGCGAGGCAGGACGTACAGAGTTCATGACAATGTACGTCTTTCCAGGAATGAGCAGTGTCGCCATGTCCAAAAAACTCACCCTGCGGCTGGACGAAAACGTGATCGAGCGGGCTAAGGCTTACGCGGCGGATCGAGACACGTCCGTGTCGCGGCTTGTGGAAGAGTATTTTGCCGCCGTGACGGAAAACGATGGGGATCGACCGCAGACGTCGATCTCCGAGACCACCCGACAGTTTATCGGGCTCTTGGAAGGGGCCGATGAGGCCGACTACAAGCAGTATCTTGAAGAGAAATACCTGGAGGAACCGACATGAGGATCCTGTTCGATACCAACGTGGTCCTCGACGTTTTTCTGAATCGAGAACCGTTCGTCGAGCCTGCCGCGCGCCTCTTCGACGCAAATGCTCACGGGACAGTAGGGGGCATCCTCGGGGCGACCACCGTGACGACGATCTATTATCTTCTCGACAGCAACCGTGGACCCACCGTCGCCCATGAGAAGGTGGAAGTGCTTCTCCAGCTTTTCGATGTTGCGGGGGTGAACCGCCATGTGCTCTTGCAGGCGGCCCAATCGGGATTTGCCGACTACGAGGACGCAGTTCTCCACGGTGCGGCCCACAGGGCAGGGGCCGACGGCATTGTGACCCGCAACGCGGCGGACTTCAGCGGCGCCGGCCTGTCGGTTCACACCCCGAGGGAGCTTCTCACGATCCTCGACCACCGGCGCGACTGAGGGGGGACGCGCCCGTTATCCCATGTAGTACAGTTCCGCGCCCGGCCCCAGCGGCAGTCCTAGCAGCACCCAAACCAGGAAGACGAGCGTGCTGACAATCCCGAAGGCGATGGAGTAGGGCAGCATGAGGGCAATGATGCTGCCGATGCCCACGTCCTCGTCGTACCGCTGGGCGAAGATGATGACGAGGGGAAAGTAGGGCAGGAGCGGGGTGAGGATGTTGGTGAAGGCATCGCCGATGCGATAGGCGGCCTGCACCGTCTCGGGGGAATAGCCGGGGTCGCCGGCCAGCATGAGCATGGGCACGAAGACGGGCGCCATGATGGCCCATTTCGCCGAGGCACTACCCACAAACAGGTTGATGAGGCCGGAGACAAAGATAAAGGCAATCAGGAGCGGAATCCCCGTAAACCCGATGCTCTGCAGCAGGTCGGCTCCGCTGATGGCAATGATGGAGCCGAGGTTCGACCACTCGAACATGGCGATAAAGTGGGCGGCGGCGAACGCAAGGACAATGTACGCGCCCATGTCGGCCATCGTGTCGGCCATCATATCGGCCACGTCAGAGTCGTCCTCAATCTCGCCGACCGCGATGCCGTAGGCCAGGCCGGGGAGGAAAAAGAGGAACACCATCAGGGCGACGATGCTCTCAATGAGCGCCTCGAACTCGGCCAGCGGGGCGCCTTCGGGCACGGCCAGCAGCACCACGCCAACAATCGCCGCGAGGGTGACGCCCCCGGCCCAGCGCAGGCCACGACGCTCGGTAGCGCTCAGGTCGCCGTCGTCCACCTCCTCGGCGTCAAAGGACTCCGGCGGTTCATAGTCGCCCAGGTAGGGCTCGATGATCGACTCGGTGATGTAGCTTCCCACCACGATGAACACCGGCGTGAGGGCGATCATGATGTACCAGTTGGCTGTCACCGGCACGCTGTAGCCCTCATCAATGAGCTGGGCGGCCGGCTCGGTGAAGCTCGCAAGGAGCGGATCGAGCGAGGTGAGGAGCAGATTGGCGCTAAAGCCGGCCGAGACACCCGCAAACGCGGCGGCCAGGCCTGCCAGTGGGTGGCGCCCCACGCCGTAAAACAGAACGGCACCCAGTGGAATCACAACGACGTAGCCCGCGTCGACCGCGAGGCTCGACATAACGCCCGCAAAGACGAGCGCAGCGGTCAGCAGCACATCGGGCACGCTCGTAACGAACGACTTGAGCGCGGCGCTGATGAGGCCCGTCTTGTCGGCCACCCCGATGCCGAGCATCACCACAAGGACGAGGCCCAGCGGTGGAAAGTCGGCAAAGGTCTCCGCCATGTCGGTAAAGAGCCGCTGGACATTTTCATCGGAGAAAAGGTTATCGGCAGCGATCGTCTCATCGGTGCCTGGATGCACCACGCTCACGCCCGCGGTGTGGGCGATCCACGACGCCAACATTACGATGGCGATGAAGATGAAAAAGAGCGTGACGGGGTCGGGAAGCGCGTTGCCGGTCCGTTCGATGCGGTTGAGCCAGCGGTCGGACCACGTGTCAGGGGCGTCTACAGAGGTGTCGGTCGACATGAGACGGAGAAACGATACACCAGAGCACGAGACTGCCGGTGCTGATACTACGAAAAGCGATCCGGGGACGCAATGTCGTTCCCAAAAAGGACCATACACGCACGACAGAAGAGCGGCCCTACGGGGTGTCGCCGAGGGGAGCATCTGTCATGGCAGCATCGCCCCACACCTCTTCCAGGCGTGCATCCCGGCGGCACCCTTCGCGGTAGCGGTTGTAGCGGCCGGGGTTTTTCTCATAGTAGTTTTGGTGGTATTCCTCTGCGTCGTAAAAGGCATCGAGCGACTGGACAGGGACGGCGATCTCGCGATCAAACTGGGCCGCTACCGTTTCTTTTGATTGCTCGGCGAGGCGGCGCTGCCGGTCGTCGTGCACGAAGATGGCGGGGCGGTACGGGGAGCCGCGGTCGCAAAACTGCCCCTCGTCGTCGAAGGGATCGACGTTGTGCCAGTAGACGCGGAGCAGCTGTTCGTAGTCAACCTTCGTGGAGTCGTAGATGACCTGTACGACCTCGGCGTGATCGGTCTCTCCGGACGAGACCTGTTCGTACGTGGGGTCTTCCACGTCGCCGCCGGCGTACCCGGATATGGTTGCGGCGACACCCTCGATTTTATCGTAGGGCGGCTCCATGCACCAGAAGCATCCACCGGCAAACGTTGCGGTATCCGCAACGGCAGCGGGAAGCGTGGTATCCGGGGCGGTCGGGGCTGCTGTGTCGGCGTCGGAGGAGGAGCATCCGGCTCCAACGAGGAGAGACGCAACCGCAAGGCCGAGGAGAAGGGACACGTGGCGGCGGAGGGAGGAAAGCATGGGACGGGCGGATGGAAACCGAACGTTTGAAAAGGCAACCAAAAGAATATCTGTGTCCCTCCCCAACTTGACTGCATTCCGTTGGGTTGCACGCCCGGGCCATCTGTTACACATGCGGCGCAGGGGCGGAGTCCGCCACTGGTTCCATACCCCTGTCGTTGCCCACCGGTGGGTTTCCGGGGAGGGGGGAGGGGCGTGGCACTACAACGAGCCCCGTTCCCACTCGTACCGGAGCGTTTCGTCCTGCATCGCCGACATACGGAAATAGGTGGCCGCCGCGTCCGGGCCCGCGTCATACTGAACAGTATGAAGGAGCAAGGCGTCCTCGAGTCCCTGGCTACTCTCCTGAAGGGCATCGTCGATGTACACGGGAATCAGGATTTCGTCGAGGGCCGAGCGGAGCCGGTCAACGGCGTTGGCGTGTACGGAGGGCGCATCGGAGGGACGACGATCTTCGAGGTCCAGGGCGCGGTCCTGCACGTAGATGGCGCAGAGGGGCGCGCCGCGGCCTGTGTGCGGATCCACGACGGCGACCGTATGGATGGTGTCGGCGCTTGGGTCCACGGGGGCTCCGGACAGCTGGTACGTGTCAGACGTCCCGATGACGTGTATCTCGGGGGGGGTCTCGGAAATCTCGAGGTACGGGGGCTCGTCTGGGGGAGCGTTGACGTCGGACCAGTCGGTGGGGTGGGGGCGGATGTAAGGCATTGGTTGGAGGTTATCGGGCGCCGTAGGTATGTTCGGAGCGTTCCTCGACCCGGTCGGTGGCTGGGGGCGGCGTGGGCGACAGGGTGCGGATCTCGTCGTAGAGGGCGTCGGTCATGTCGATGTCCAGTGCGCCGAGGGAGCCCTCGATCTGCTCCACGGTCCGACCGCCGATGATCGGGGCGGTGACCGCCGGGTGGTGGGCGACCCACGCCACGGCCAGCGCCACGGGATCGTACCCATGCTGGTCGGCGAACTGAGCAAATCGTTCGGCCACTTCATAGTGCACGCTGGCGCCGTACCGGGTTCGGTACATTTTGTTGTGGACCAGGCGTCCCTCGCTGGGTTGTTCGTCTACGCCGTACTTGCCGGTCAGCAGGCCGCCGCCGAGGGGACTGTAGGAAAGGACGCCGAGCCCTTCGTGTTGGGCCATCGGGAGGAGCTCGACCTCGGCCTGTCGCTTGGCAAGGTTATACATCGGCTGAATCACGTGGAAAGGCGACCATCCTTCGGCGCGCTGGCGCCCCAGCGCCTTCATGACCTGCCACGCCGCAAAGTTAGAGGCTCCGAGGTAGAGCACCTTGCCCTGCCGCACCAGGTCATCGAGCGCGCGGAGGGTTTCATCAAGCGCGGTCTGTTCGTCGAAGCGATGGACAAAGAACACGTCGATGCGGTCGGTGCCGAGACGACGCAGGCTGTTTTCCACGGCACGCACCAGGTGGTAGCGGTGGGCGCCGCGGGCGTTCGGGCCGTTGCTCGTCGGAAAGTATGCTTTCGTCGTGAGCACCACCTGGTCGCGACAGTCGGCGATTAGGTCGCCCAGGATCTCCTCCGAGCGCCCGTCGGCGTACACGTTGGCGCAATCGAACGCGTTGATTCCGGCCTTGCGGCACCGGTGGAAGATGGCGGCCGCCGTGTCACGATCGGTCGCGTCGCCGAATGTCATGGTGCCGAGGCAAAGGGGAGACACCTTTACACCCGTGGTGCCCAGGTAGCGGTCGGATTCCGTCATGAGTGCGAGTGATAGGTCCTGAGGGTACGACTTACGAGGATGGGGGCGTCCGCCGTGCGGGGGCGCTGTCGGCAAAGTGATGGCGGAGGAGGGGCGTTAGCACATCGAGGGGGACCGCCGACAGGGCGTGACGGGAGCCCGGAAGAACGGCAAAGCGAGCATTCGGGAGGGCCTGGGAGAGCGTATGCGTGTCCGGAAGAGGAAACAGCGGATCGTCATCGAGGGCCGCCACGAGCGTCGGCGCGGCGAGTTCTGATAGGGCCTCAAGGGCACCGTCGGTGGCGTGGGGAAGAGTCGCCACGAAGGCCCGAAGGGCGGCCATCAGACGCTCAGGGGTATGGTGACGGGAGGCACGTTGGCGGGTGCGGGCCGGAGCACCGTCCTGGAAATCGTCTGGGTCAAGGCGGGCATGCATGGTCTCCGCGAGGGCATCCGTCCAGTCCACACGGGGACTCAGGAGCCCGAGGCGGTCCACACGATCAGGATGGGTCTGTGCGAGGCGAAGGCCCACCGAGGCGCCCATCGAAAAGCCGAAGACATGAGTGGATTCGACCTGGGTCGCGTCCAGCGCAGCGGCCGCATCGGCCACGAAGCGGTCGATTGTAAGCGTGCCGTCGGGCGGGAGGGCGGAGGCCCCGTGGCCGCTCAGGTCGACACCTACGATGTGGAACTGCGGCTCCAGCGCACGCATGAGCGGGGCGAGGTCGTGGCGTACGGTGCCGGCGGCCCCGTGCAGGCAGAGCACCGTGGGGCGATCCCGGCGCCCGCGCTCGTACACGGCGAGGGTCCCCTCTCGATGGGGCACGGGGGTTGGCGTCCAGTCGGCGGTCCGGGGCGTGTCGCAGAATTCGACGAGCACGCCGTGGGTGGCGCTTGGGTGGACAAAACAGATGCGCTTGTCGTCCGCCCCCGGCTGCGGCGAGTCGTTCAGGAGAGGAAGGCCCGCGTCGCGGAGACGCGTCATCGTGGTCTCCAGATCGTCCACCTCAAAGGCAACGTGGTGGATGCCTTCTCCTCGCGCGTCGAGAAAACGCGCCACTGGGGAGTCCTCGTGCCTGGCCTCCAGCAGTTCCAGTTTGGCACCCCCAGCGTCCACGAAGTGCGTGCGTACGCCCTGGTTGGCCACTGTTTCTGTCTTATAGGCGCGTTCGCCCAGCAGATCGGCAAACCGATCCAGGGCGGACGTCACGTCGTCTACCGCAATACCAACGTGTTCGAGAGAGGCCATCCGGAGAGCGAATTTAGGACGAGAGACGAGCGAACCTGAGTGCGGCCCTGTGTGTAGTGCAAACAACCATGCCCACGGACGAATCTACATCCCACCGCGTCACCGACCGGGCCCAAAAGCGGGCCATGACCGCCAGCCTGTTGGTGTCGTTTCTGATGCTGGCCGGAAAGGTGGGCGCGGCGTACCTGACGGGCAGTGCGGCCATCCTGTCCGACGCGGCCGAGTCGGTGATCCATCTCTTCGCGACCGGCTTCGCGGGCTTTAGTCTCTGGTACGCCGCCACGCCCCCGGACCCGGATCATCCCTACGGCCACGCCAAGATTTCGTATTTTGCCTCGGCGGTGGAGGGTACGCTCATCTTGATCGCAGCCCTCATCATCGGGTGGACCGCGGTGCACGACCTGATGACCGGCGTAACGCTCCACCAGATTGACGTGGGGCTCTATTTGCTCGGCGGTCTGACGATTGTGAATCTGGCGCTGGGGCAGTACCTGGTCCGCGTGGGGCGACGCACCAACAGCCTTGTGCTCGTGTCGAACGGCCAGCACGTGATGACGGACATGTGGACCAGCTTCGGCGTCATTGCCGGGGTGGGGCTTGTGGGCCTCACCGGCGTCACGTGGCTCGATCCCGTGGTGGCGCTGCTGGTGGCGGCCAACATCCTGTGGACGGCCAAGCGTCTCCTCCGCCGCTCCGTCTACGGGCTGCTGGACGAGGCCGACCGCGACGCGACGCAGGCGTTGCTTGACGCCCTTGACGCCGCGGAGGAGGAAGGGGTCATCGCCGGATTCCATCAGGTGCGTCACCGCCGCGCCGGGGATCAGGTGTGGGTGGAGTATCACCTTATGTTCTTTGGCGATATGTCCATCCAGGAGGCCCATGCGCGCTCCCACCAGGTCGAAGACCGAATCGACGCGCTCTTTCCGGACGACACTGTGCATGTCACGGCCCATCTGGAGCCGCGCCGGCACGACGAGGCCCATCCAGACGGGCACCGGGAGCCGGCGGATCCGCTCCGGTACGTGGCGGCCCCTCCGGAGCGGGATCCGCGGCGCTAACCCGGTCTACATGTCGATTTCGCCCTCTTCGCGGAGGCGCGCCAGGTCGTCGAGGTTGCTGTGCACGTGCTCGGCGGAGGTGTCCAGCTGGGCCCGCTCCTCGTCCGTGAGCTCCACCTCAATGATCTCCTCAACACCGTCGGCACCGAGCTTCACCGGCACGCCGATGAAGAGGTCGTTGAGGCCGTATTCCCCCTCGCAGTACGCCGCGGCGGGCAGGATGCGCTTATTGTCCTTGACGATGGCCTCGGTCATCTCGGCCGCGGCGGCGCCGGGGGCATACCAGGCGGAGGTGCCCATCAGGTCCACGATCTCGCCGCCGCCGCCCTTCGTGCGCTCCACGATGTCGGTGATGGTTTCGTCGTCGAGCCACTGCGGGAGCGGAATGCCGCCGATGGTTGTGTAGCGGGGCAGGGGCACCATCGTATCGCCGTGGCCGCCCATCAGAAGCGCCTGGATGTCACGAACCGACACGTCCAGTTCCTCGGCGATGAACGCGCGGTATCGGGCCGTGTCGAGCACGCCCGCCATGCCCATCACGCGGTTGGAGGGGAAGCCGCTGGCCTCGTAGGCCACGTAGGTCATCACGTCGAGCGGGTTGGCCACCACGATGATCGTGCTGTCGGGGCTGCCCTCGACGAATTGCTCCGTGACCCCACCCACGATCTCTGTGTTCTTGGCCAGCAGGTCGTCGCGGCTCATGCCGGGGCTCCGGGGCAGGCCGGCCGTAATGATGCACACGTCGGAGTCCGCCGTCGCCGCGTAGTCGTTGGTGCCGGTGACGCGCGTGTCGAAGCCATGGATTGGGCTGGACTCGGTCATGTCAAGGCCTTTGCCCTGGGGGAGGCCCTCCTTGATGTCGACCAACACAACCTCGTCGACCATGTCTTTTTGTGCAACGCAGTCGCCGACCGTAGCGCCGACGTTGCCCGTGCCGATCACTGTAACTTTCATAGGGGGAGGGGAAGTTGGTGAAACAAGAAGTGCGTGGCAGCACACTGTATAATCAAGAGCGCCCCGGACCTGTTTGCCAGCAATTTTGTGCGAAAAGGAGCGCTCAGTCACGGAGATGTGTCGCGTCCTCCGTTTGTTGATCGCTCCCGCATTGCGTGCTCGTTCCAGATTGCCGACGTATCATGACGCGCCCCCTCCTCATCGCCGGCTTCGCCTTCCTCCTCATCACGGGATGTGGAACGAGTCGGCCCGCCGCCGAGGCCCCGTCACTCCAGCAGCGGGCCGATAGCCTCGCCCGCGCTGCGGACAGCCTTGAGGCGGTGGCCGATCGGCGGGCGGAGGCCGCGGAGCTTCGCCACCCCCTCCTGAACGCCACCCTCTGGATGCAGACGGCTGTAGAGTACGACGGGCTCACACGTGGGGCCTACCGCCTCGCCGAGGTGATGATGGAGCGGGCCCTGGCAGACTCCGCCTGGTCGGCCGATCTGGAACAGGTGGACCGCAACCCGGACGCGTATCACGACAAACCGCCCGCCGTCGTGCTGGATGTGGACGAGACCGTGCTGGACAACAGCGCCTATCAGGCGCGGCTCATTCAGCAGGACGAGACGTTCGATTCCGAAAGCTGGCTCGCGTGGTGTCGTGAGCAGCAGGCAGACGCCGTGCCGGGGGCCCGGGCGTTCACCCAGCGTGCCGACGCACTGGGCGTGCAGGTCATCTACCTCACAAACCGCGACGCCTCGGTGGAAGAGGCCACGCGGGACAACCTGAAGGACCTGGGCTTTCCGGTGAACGACGCCCCGGATGCTGTACTCACGCAGGGTGAACGGCCCGACTGGGAGGCCAAAGACCCCCGACGGGCGTGGGTGGCGGATCGGTACCGAGTGCTTCTCCTCATCGGCGACAACCTGGGCGACTTTGTAGAACCGGCCGATACGAGCCTCGC
>JAWOAQ010000154.1:0-4027 GCA_046498495.1 Salinibacter sp.
CCGGTGAACGCCGGTCCGGTCTCACAGGTCAAGCCGTACTATGACTTCAGCTTGGTGACGAACAAGAACGTCGATTCCTGGAACGACAACGCGACCCACGACGTCGGCTTCCTCACCACGGCCGGTCCGCTCTTCATCTACACGGACCTGAATATCAGCAAGGGCCACCCGTTCAACCATCCGGGCGCCAACTTCGCAAGCGTGATGGCGGAGAACAACGACAACGAGTGGCGCACGGCCTTCAACATCAACATCGGGATCTACTTCTAACGGGATCTCCGGCGCCACATCGGGCGGGTTCTCTGCCCTGTGTCGCCGTTTGGTTTCGAGCGGGAGCATCGGTTGCATCCGGTGCTCCCGCTTTTTTTATGGGGGGTTCGTTTTATGGGTTGGATGTGCGCACGCTCGGATGCGACGTCGAGATCCGTTCTAAATTCGGCCGTTCAACAAACATCGGCCCCGTCGCGCGGGTAGCATCGGGTGCCGCTGCTCACGACGCCTCGTCCTCGATGCTGTCCCCTGTCCTCACCGTCCTGGTCGCCGCCACGCTCACGGCCCTCGCCACCGGCCTGGGGGCCCTTCCGTTTCTGTTTTTCTCCCAAATCTCGCGGCGCAATCTGGGCCTTGCGAACGGCGGGGCTGCGGGCCTGATGGTGGCTGCCAGTCTCATGCTGCTGTATGAGGGCGGCGTAGAAGGCCTGGGCCGAACGGCCCTGGGCGCGGGCATTGGCGTGGCCGGCATCGCCCTCAGCCGCCATCTGCTTGACGAGAAGACGGAGTTCGCCGTCGGCGATCTCCGCGGGGCCGACGCCCTGCAGGCCCTCATGATCGTGGGGATTATGACGGCCCACTCGTTTAGCGAAGGCGTGGGCGTGGGCGTATCCTACGGCGGGAGCGACGCCCTGGGCGCCTTCATTACCACGGCCATCGCGCTCCACAATGTACCTGAGGGCCTTGCCATCAGCCTGGTGCTGGTGCCCCGCGGCGTCTCGGCATGGGCGGCGGGGGGCTGGAGCATCGTCTCAAGCCTCCCACAGCCCCTCATGGCCGTGCCGGCGTTCCTCTTCGTCCAGGTCTTCCGCCCCATCCTACCCGTGGGCCTTGGCTTTGCCGCCGGGGCCATGCTGTGGATGGTGTTTAAGGAGCTGATCCCGGACGCGCTGGACGAGGCCCCGCCCCGCCCAGTGGCCGTCACGGCTGGACTCGCCGCGGTCGCCATGCTTATGTTCCAGTTCTGGCTCAAGGGATAGACTCCCCTCGCGTCTCTTCTTGCCTCCTCCTTCTACGCACCAATGGCGCTCCGACTGGTCGACATCTACCGGTCCGACGACGGCGCGGCCCTGACCTTCCCCAACGACTCGTACGACCTCCTGGGGCACTGGACCTATGCCCTCGATAACGACCAGCGCGTCGACCGCGTGCTCGTGGACGTGGACGAGACGGAGGCGCTCATCGACTGGGTCGACCAAGCTGTGACGACGGAGTACCGCGTAACCCTGCAGTCGGTGGAGGCAACCCTTCCCCGTCCCGAATCGGACGACGAAGACGACGAGAACGCCGACGCCAAGGAGGAGGCCGACGAGACCGCCTCCTCCAGCGGCCGCGTCGGGCGGGAGGAGCTCTACGAGTACGCCCGTACCGCTACGGACGTGGACGCCATCTACTACGCCCTCGTCCTCCTTTCAACGGTCGTGGCCGCAGGGGGGATGCTTCGGGACCAGGTCGCCGTTGTGATTGGGGCGATGGTCATTGCCCCCCTTATTGGCCCCAATATCGCCCTCGCCCTCGGCACCACCCTTGGCGACACCACCCTGCTGGCCCGCTCGGTGCGAGCCACCGTTGCCGGAGTCAGCCTCGCCTTTGTCGCCTCCCTGGTCCTGGGAATGGTCCTCCCCGTCTCGCCCGACACCGGCGAGGTGGCGGCGCGCACCGTCATCGGCCTCGCGGACGTGGCGCTGGCGAGTGCCGCCGGCGCGGCGGGTGCCCTGTCCGTCACCCGCGATGGCGCCACGGCCCTCGTGGGCGTCATGGTGGCCGTGGCCCTCCTCCCTCCCATTGTGGCCGTCGGGCTACTCCTGGGCGCCGGGCACGCGGGCGCGGCCGGCGCCGCCGGCCTTCTGACGCTGACCAACGTCGCGGCGGTCAACCTCGCGGCCGTGTGCACCTTTCTGGCCCAGGGCATCCGCCCCCGGGCCTGGCACGAGGTCGAACAGGCGCGCACGTCCACCCGCATCGCCCTGGCCCTGTGGGTCGTCCTGCTCGTCACCCTGGCCCTCCTCCTCTGGTGGGTGGCCTAGGTCCAGGGCGGGCGCCTACGGCGTTTCGGCCACCGGGGCCGACGCCGAACTCGGAGGCGACTCCGGGGCATCGGGGGGCGCATCATCGGCGGCATCAGTCCCAAGGCGCGGTTCTGGAAGGTACCAGTGCACCAGCACCGCCATTGCCAGCGTACCCAGCGCCCCCGCAATGGCGTTGCTCATAAATCCGTAGGGCGCGTACGTCGCACTCGCCACAAAACTGCCAATTCCGAACCCGCCCTGTCCAATGCTCACCGCAAGCCCCATCAGCAGGCCGCGCCGCCGGGCGGGAACCAGCGCGGTGAGAAGCGACTGGAGCGGGCTAATGCGCACCCCCACCGTCACCATGGCCAGGAAGAAAAGAACCGCTGCCGTGGTGAAACTTGTAATCACAAACGGCGCCACGAAGATGCAGAGACTGAGGGCCAGGCAGGCCCCCACGACCAGCGGTTTGCGCCCCGTCCGGTCCGACAGCGTGCCCGCCATGGGCGAGGCCAGCACGTTGGCCGATCCGCCAATGGCAAAAAGGAGGGCCACCTCATAGCCCGAGATCCCAATTGTCGTTTCGAGCCAGGTCGGCAGAAACGCAGTGAAGAGCCCGAGGCCGCCGAACATCAGAAAATACGATCCGACGGCCGCCAGCACCGCCGAGCCCCGAAGGACACGACGATATTTTTGGACGACGCGCCGGGGCGTCAGGGGCTCGTCGTCGAGGTCCGCGTTGGCCCGGGGCACGTAGCGCCAGATGAGCACGGCGGCCCCGCCCATCGTGATGGCAAACATGAGGAAGGGCCACCGATACCCGAAACCCGTCGCGAGCACCTTCCCAATGGGAATGCCGGCCACCTGCCCAAAAGCTGTGCCGCTCATGACCCAGCCGTTGGCCCAGCCGCGCTTGTCATAGGGAAAGTAGTCGCCCACGTACGCCACCGAGCCGCCGCTTAGCATGCCTCCGGCCACACCGGCCAGGAGGCGCATGATCAGAAGCAGCACGTAGTTGGCCGCCACGGTATGTAGGGCCAGCGTGACGGCCATGAGGCCGGTGCCGTAGAGCAGTATCCGCTGCCGTCCGATGCGGTCGGACGCCGGGCCCGTAAGGAGCGCCGACACGCCAAGCGACAGCGCGTAGGCCGTCAGCAGCATGCCGCGCCAGAAGGTGTTCACCCCCAGCGCCTCCCCGATCTCGGGAAGAATCGGCACCATAATGATCAACTGGCTGCTGGCTGAGAACATCATCAGCCAGAGGGCCGCCAGGATCAGGTAGGATTTCGCCGTCTTCGACTCGGGCACGACGCGCGAGTGGAGGAGAAAAGGGCAAGTGCGTGGACCACCGACGTTGCAGTGTGGCAGTACTCCCACCGAGCGGTCAAAGTTGACGAGCAACCGAACGAGTTGTGGACCTGCGGCCCAAATATTCGGCGAAAACCCGGGGGACGGTTTTGCGAACAGCGGACGGCCCCAGCCGTGCCGGGGCTCTCTGGTGCCAGCCCCGCAGCCGTCGAGGCACGCGCGGGCCCCGGCACGCCTTAATGGAAGGGTAACGGGGGAGTAATCACGACATAACAGTCTGCTTGTATCATAGAGCCAGCACAACCGGTGGAGGCCCAGGCAACGACACACTACCGGCCTGCACAATCGTCCGTATGCTCTCCCGAACGAATCGTCATCTCCCCCATGCCCACCGGGCGCGTTCGTGTATTCCTCGGGTCGGTGTGCATCCTCCTCGCAGC
>JAWOAQ010000034.1:0-14814 GCA_046498495.1 Salinibacter sp.
CAATTTGTTATTCGAAAAAAGTCTATATTTCATTTCAATTGAACGGATATAGGTGAAAGGCTTGAACAAAGATCGGCTGCCCGGTTGTTTCATCCACAAGTCCCCTAGCCTACCGAATGCGCCCGAGAAATCTTGAGGAATATATCGGGCAGAGATATCGAACGAGACGGTCTCCTCAATCGGCCCCTCCGGGATGTCGATGGACTGCTGCGTCCAGGGCCCTTCGGGGGCCTCTTCCGCCGCGCCGTCGCCCGAGAGCGGGCTGGGACGCTTTTCCGTCGTCGCCCCACCGTCCGATCCCGTCGCGGGGGCGTCGAGCTGTTCAAGCGCCTCCTCGATCTCTTCCGCGTAGCTCGGGCCGATGCCGCTCAGGTTCTCAAGCGCGTCGACCTCTCGAAGGTCCGAAAGACTGTCCACCCCAGCCTTCTTCAGACGCGAGGCATGGGGGAAATCGTCGGGAAAGCCCGAAGCTTCGTCGAAGCTCCCGTTCAGGCCAGAGGAAGAAGTAGAGGCCGAAGAATCGTCAGCCATGACGAGCGTCGAAATTAGATGATGGATGGAATAAGTGATCGGCGAGCGCGCCACGAGAACGCGTCGGCGGGTGCTTTTCAAGAATCGCCGACACGTGTCAAAGAAGCAATTGCCTCCTTACGCTCGTCCGCCCCTTGTATCTTGCCCCCTGGGGGCGGTTTCGATTCGATCAATTCTTTGTCGCCTCCCCATCAAGAAAGCGCTTCCGGTCCAACTACGTTGCCATTTGGGGACCCACCGATTAGGTTTTTGCTGCTCAGGCCTCTGGCCTCTCCGCACACTCACTATTTTACCGTCCGCGCCCCGTCCCCGTGCCTTCCTCCGCTGCCCCGAGCACCGACGCCCTGGTGATCGTGCCCACCTACAACGAGGCCGACAACATCGGCCCGGTGATCGACCTGGTGCTGGCGCAGCCCACGCCGATTTCGGTCCTGGTGGTAGACGACAACTCGGATGACGGGACGGCGGACGTGGTGCGCGAGGCCATGGGCGAGGCCCCCGACCGGGTCGACCTCATTGAGCGGAGCGGCAAGCTGGGCCTCGGCACCGCCTACCTGCGCGGCTTCCGCTACGCCCTGGCTCGCGGCTACACCTACATCTGCGAGATGGACGCGGACCTCTCGCACGACCCCGACGACCTGCCCCGCCTCATCGAACCGGTGCGAAACGAGGAGGTCGACCTTGCCATCGGGTCCCGCTACGTCAATGGCGTGCGCGTCATCGACTGGCCCCTGCCGCGTCTCGTCCTCTCCTACGCCGCTGGCATCTACACCCGCACCATCACCCGCCTTCCGATTCGCGACGTGACGGCCGGCTTTAAGTGCTTTCACCGCCGCGTGCTCGAGGCCATCGACCTCGACCGCGTGAACTCGGACGGCTACGCGTTTCAGGTCGAGATGCACTACCGCACCTGGCGCGCGGGCTTCCGCATTAAGGAAATCCCCGTCATCTTTACCGAGCGCACCGAAGGGCAGTCCAAAATGAGCAAGGCCATCGTGCGCGAAGCGGCCTGGAAGGTGTGGGAGCTCCGGCTCCGTGACCTCGTCGGCCGGCTGTAACTTTCCTTTTGCCACCGCTCCCCGTCCCACAAGCCCGTCCGGTTTTCCCGCGTTTCTAATAGAGCGAGTGCCCGCAGTCCTTTACGTTGAGGGATACGATTTCCCCAACACCATCGACACCTCCATTCCAAGCGCCCGCCTTCCATGAGCTCCCCTTCGTTTGACGACGTTTCCCCGCCCGCTGGCGACCGCATTACCATGGCGGACGGCGCCTTGCAGGTCCCCGACCGGCCCATCATCCCCTTCATCGAAGGCGACGGCACGGGCCCCGATATCTGGAACGCCGCCCAGCCGGTGTTCGACGCCGCGGTCGAAACCGCCTACGGCACCGACCGCGAGATCCAGTGGATGGAGGTCTACGCCGGCGGCAAGGCCCAGGACCACTTCGACGAATGGCTCCCCGAGGACACCTTTAAGGCCATTCGCGAGTACCTCGTCGCCATCAAAGGCCCGCTCACCACGCCGGTCGGCGGCGGCATCCGCTCGCTCAACGTGGCCCTGCGCCAGGAGCTCGACCTCTTCGCCTGCGTCCGCCCGGTGCGCCACTTCCCCAACGTGCCCTCGCCGCTCAAAAATCCGGAGCTCGTGGACATGATCACGTTCCGCGAGAACTCGGAGGACATCTACGCGGGCATCGAGTACGAGATGGGCACCGCGGAAAATGAGAAGATCAAGACGTTCCTGATCGAGGAGATGGGCGAGACGGCGATCCGTTTCCCCGACACGACGGCCATCGGCGTGAAGCCGATCTCGGAGGAGGGCACCAAGCGTCTCGTCCGCTCGGCCATCGAGTACGCGATCGAGCGCGGGCGCGACAGCGTGACGCTCGTCCACAAGGGCAACATCATGAAGTTCACCGAGGGCGCCTTCCGCGATTGGGGCTACGAGGTGGCGAAGGAAGAGTACGGCTCGGAGGACCTGGACGGCGGCCCCTGGCAGGTGCTCACGACCGACGACGGGCGCGAGATCATCATCAAGGACTACATCGCCGACGCCTTCCTGCAGCAGATTCTCCTGCGGCCCGACGAGTACGACGTGATCGCCACGATGAACCTGAACGGCGACTACATCTCCGACGCGATGGCGGCCGAGGTCGGCGGCATCGGCATCGCCCCGGGCGCCAACATCAACTACAACACCGGCCGGGCCCTCTTCGAGGCCACGCACGGCACCGCGCCGAAGTACGCGGGCATGGACAAGGTGAACCCGAGCTCGCTCATCCTCTCGGGCGAGATGATGTTCCGGTACATGGGCTGGGAGAAGGCCGCCGACGCGATCATCGACGGGCTCGAAGAGACGATCCGCCAGAAGCGCGTCACCTACGACTTCGAGCGCAACATGGAGGACGCCGACCTGCTCAAATGCAGCGAGTTCGGCCAGGCGATTGTCAAGAATATGGGGTAGACCCCCCGACGTAGGAACATTGCAACGTCACATTCCCAGTGGCATCGTAGAGAAACCTGCGGTGCCGCCGTTTGCGTTGATCCCTTCGGCGACGCTTCTCCGATAGCTTTTTTCTCTGGCCATGCGCAGCACCACCCTCATCGACGCCAACGGCCACATGGTCACCGTGAAGGCGCCGGACGACCAGCCGGCCAACGATCCGAAGGAGGACGACCACCACGATTTCCTCACGGACCACTGGATGGATGTGGCCGCGGCCTCCTTCCTGGGCTTCAAGCGCCACGGCATTGGTACGGTGGTCGTCACGACGCGGGACCCCGCGGCGG
Organism: Salinibacter sp.; assembly: GCA_046498495.1. Classification (GTDB taxonomy): domain Bacteria; phylum Bacteroidota; class Rhodothermia; order Rhodothermales; family Salinibacteraceae; genus Salinibacter. The sequence continues at coordinate 3,320 of JAWOAQ010000034.1, forward strand.
GCGCCATCCATGAAGCTGTGGGCATGCACAACCTGATGTACAGTCCCGCGGCGGGCGGCTGGCTCAAGCAGCAGGCCGAGCGGCTGCCGTCGGAGTGGCTCGACACCCGGTTTCAGTCGTACGACCCCAACGAGGCCGCGATCGTGGTCATGGCGGACCAAGATGGCTCATTCCGGGCCTACGCGGTGAATGGCTCTCCCACCCCACCCCGGGCGTTTGAGCTCGTCAATGCTCGACAGAATTAGCCGCCCGGTGTCCGTGCGTCTGCCTGCTATGCCGCGGCAGGCACTGCGTCCGACTCATTCCCGACCGCCTCGAACAAGTCGTCGTACGCCCCCACCCGACGCGACCAATCGAGTCGGGCCGGCATTTCACGGAGCGTCTCCGGGGGCAGTGGGCGCTCGTCGCCGTCGAGCACCTCGCGCAGGATGCGAAAGAGCTGGTCGTCGTCTTCGTATAGAATGGGCGCATGCAGGAGCGGCCGGTGATGCGTCTCCGGAATCAGCTCCGGGTAGCTGAGGCGATTCGGCAGCAGGGGGTGGCACCCGCAGTAGATGGCCTCCTGGATGGCGACGCCAAAGAACTCGTGCCGGGCCGTGGAAACGACCAGGTCGGCGCGGTGAAGGAGCCGACTGTACTCGTCGAAGTCCTCGGCGTAGCCGTAGTGGAGGATGCGCTCGGCGTACCGCTCGAAGGCCCGATCGAAGGCGTCGGGCTGGTCGCGAAAGTGCTCCCCCGCCAGGATGAGCCGAAAGTCCGCCCCCACGTCGTCGAGCCGGTTCATGACGCGGAAAAACGCCTCCGGATTCTTGTCGTAGTCCCAGCGCTGGTTCCAGAGCACGATCGGCGGGCGGGAGCGGTCGGAGCGACGGGTCCGTTCGCCGGCGTGGGTATCGTGGGCCGACAGGTCGAGCCCCGGATGTAGCACCGTGCTCTTCTCGCGAAGGGCCCGCACCGTGTGCAGGTTGGTAAAGTCCGGAAAGTCGCGGAGGAGCTGGGGCAACGCCTCGATGAACTCCTCGAAGTGGAACTGGGTGTTGAAGACCACCCGATCGGCCGCCAGGGCCGAGAGATAGTTGGTGATGGCGTAGGCCCGCTCGCGCTCCTCGTCCGGGGGCCGCAGGTCGGTGAGGCGATTCTCGTGGAAGTAGAGCACCACCGGCACGCCGTCGAGGTGGGGCCGGGCCAGCGACAGGACGGCCGGCAGGTTCACCAGGCTGGTGGCGAACACCAGATCGGGGACAAACCCATCCTCGATCACCCCACGCGCCTTTTCTGCGAGCGTCACTCCGCCGCCCTCCATACGCCAGCGCCAGAAGCGCCCCGGCATGGTCACCGCCCGCACTCGGTGCCGGCTCTGCTCGACCAGTCCATCGAGAAAGCGGCGGTGGGTTCCACTGTACCAGGGCTCCAGTGCAAGGATCTTCATTCCAGAGGACGGGTTGGTGGGCGGAGTCAGCTCTGTTCCTCGCCGCCCCCAAGGCGCTCTTGAAGGGCTTCGTCCTCGGCCTCCGTCGCGGGGCGCACAATCGCAATGCTTCGCTCCTGAAGCGCCTCCCGAAGGGCAGGGTCCCGCACCTCCTCGGGCGTGATTAGCGCCTGCTCTGCAGGGCCGATCCGGAGCATCCGCGAGGCCATGGAGACCCGTACCTCTTCGGATCCATTGTTCGTAATCAGCATGCCGCGGCGATCTCGATCCGCCATGAGAGCCTGTCGGTTATTTGGAAGAGAAGGGCGCAAGGGACCCGCATCCGGGGCCCATGATTATCTTCACGGTCTTTCAACGGAATAGACACTATAAAAGCGCAGGATGTGCTGTCTACCCGTTCCCGACGAATTATCGCCAAAACCTGTCGTCCCCGACCATGCAGAATTGGCGTCTCTCGTTGTCGTTTCTTCTCCCGTTTGCAAAACGGGCTGCGCAGGTCGGGCGGGGGCTCCTCGATCTCGTGTATCCGCCGCGGTGCCTGGAGTGTGGTGCGCGGCCGGAATCGCCGCAGTTGCCCCTCTGCCCCCGCTGCTTGCGCTCCCTGGAACGGGCCCCCGAAATGGCAGTTTCCGCTCGCCTGGACCGGCTGCCCGTCGGCCACGGCGTCATTGACCGGGCGTTCTCCCTCTGGATCTTTGACAAGGACGGGCCCCTCCAGGCCGTGCAACACGCCCTCAAGTACCGCAATCGTCCCCAATACGGCATTCCCCTCGGGCGGCTCATGGGCACGGCGTATGCCCGCGCGCACCCCCAGCCCGATGGCGTGCTTCCCATTCCCCTCCACCATACCCGGAAACTCGAACGCGGATACAACCAGAGCCGCACACTGGCGGAGGGCATGGCCGACGTGCTCAACGCCCCGCTCCGGCCCACTCTCCTCCGTCGTCCCCGTCCCACCCGCTCCCAGACGAACCTCTCCCGAGCCGACCGCTGGAAAAACGTCCGCGATGCGTTTGCGGCGCCCCGTGAGGCAGCCGGGGGACACTGGCTCCTTGTCGACGACATCCTCACGACCGGCGCCACCTGCGTGGCTGCGGCTCACCCCCTGCACGAGGCCGGGGCCGAGGCTGTGAGCCTCGCCACCCTCGCCCTGGCCCGGCAGTAGCGACTGTGGAGAGGGAACGGCAACGCCCCGAATGCCCCCTTCGAGGATCTCTCCCTCTTCGCATCCTCCTTTCCAGACTCGTTATTGCCGAAGCTTGTCGGCGTGCTTTTGACGAAGCTTGGCCACCTTTGGCGAAATGACGCTCTGGCAGTACGGCTGCGAAGCATTCTCCCGGTAGTAGTTCTGATGCGCCTCCTCAGCCGGGTAGAAGGTCTCCAGCGGCTCCACCTCGGTCACGATTTTTCCGTCGAACACCTCGCGGTTGAGTTCGTCGATCACCGCCTCGGCCGTGGCGCTTTGTTCCTCGTCGTGATACAGAATAATGGAGCGGTACTGCTCCCCCACATCGGGCCCCTGCCGGTTTTTCGTCGTCGGGTTGTGGATCGTGAAGAAAATCTCCAGCAGGGCGCGGTACGAGATCACGTCCGGATCGTACGTGAGCTGGGTGACCTCGGCGTGGCCGGTGCTCTCGCTGCACACCTGGCGGTACGACGGATTCGGCACATGGCCCCCGGCATAGCCCGAGACAACCGACGTCACACCATTCACTTCCTGGTACACGGCCTCCAGGCACCAGAAGCAGCCGCCGCCAAGGGTCGCGTCGCGAAGATCAGACACAAGAAAATTGGAGTTGATGCGTGATGCAGTGAAGACGTGGATTGCAAAACGCGCCGTCGCGTCTGCTGTTGCCCAAGGGGCGTGAGCGACGGCCTCCAATCTCTGTAATCTCGTTACGTCTGTGTCCTCCACCCTTTGCCGTCGGATTCACGAACGACTAACACCCATCCGGGCGGCAAAGGGACGTGCCGGTCCGTAAGTTTGGAATAATCCCCCTCATTTCAGTCCCCGTTTCACTGATTGTCCGATCCAAATGGCTACCGAACGCACCCTCGCCATCCTGAAGCCCGACTGCGTCCGAAAGGAACAGGTCGGGGAGGTGCTCCGCCGCATCCAGGAGGCGGGCTTCCAGATTTGCGCCATGAAAATGCTCACCCTGTCGAAGGCGGAAGCCGAAGGATTCTACGCCGTTCACGAAGATAAGCCGTTCTTTGACGACCTGACGGACTTTATGTCGAGCGGCCCCTGCGTCCCCGTCGTCCTGGAGAAGGAGAACGCCATTGACGACTTCCGCACCCTCATCGGCGCGACCGATCCGGCGGCGGCCGCGGAGGGGACGATCCGGAGTGACTTTGCGGACTCGATCCAAGAAAACATTGTTCACGGGTCCGATTCTCCGGCAAACGGCCAAAAAGAAGCGGCGTACTTCTTTCCCGAGCACGAGATTGTCGCCAATCGGTAGCCGGACATGCCCGCCCACCATCGAGTCCCTTATTTTTTCCGAGGCATTGTCTGGGGCCTGCTTGTGGCGGCGAGCCTTGTTGCCGTTGGCTGCGGTACCGATTCGCGGCCGCCCGTTCAGACCGGGGCCGAGATTCTGGCCGCGAACGGCTTCGAGTCCCTTTCGGGCGAGCGCGTCGGTCTTATTGTGAATCACACGGCGCAGGTGGATACGGCCCACCTCATCGACCGTGTAGAACGCGCAAACTCGGTGGAACTGGGCGCCCTCTTCGGGCCGGAGCACGGCCTCCGGGGTACTGCGGGCGCGGGGGAAGCCGTGGAGAGCGATCGCGATGCGCGCACGGGCGCGCCTGTGCACAGCCTGTACGGCGACACGCGCCAGCCGACCCAGCAGATGTTGAGCGGGCTCGATGCGCTCGTGTTTGACGTGCAGGATGTCGGTGCGCGCTTCTACACCTACATCACCACCATGGGCCTCGCCATGCAGGCCGCGGCGGAGGCAAACGTGCGCTTCGTGGTGCTCGACCGCCCCAATCCGCTCGGCGGTACGTACACGTCCGGGTTTATACTGGAGCCGGAGCACCAATCGTTCGTGGGCCGCTACCCCCTCCCCGTCGCCCACGGAATGACCGTCGGGGAAATCGCTCGCTTCATCAAGGGCGAGCGCCTCCTCCCCGGCCTGGACTCGCTCGCCCTCTCGGTTGTGGAGATGAACGGGTGGCGCCGCTCCATGCAGTGGCCCGACACCCAGCGGGAGTGGCCCGCCCCAAGTCCGAACCTCCCAACCTGGGAAACGGCCCTCGTGTATCCGGGCATGGCCTTCTTCGAAGCCGTCGACGTGAACGAGGGACGTGGCACCGAACGGCCCTTCCTCCAGGTGGGATTTCCATGGCCCCGGGGCGATGTGCGGGCGATCGCAGACACCCTCCGGGCCCGCTCCCTCCCCGGCCTCGCCATCGACACAGTCCAGTTTACGCCCCAGGCTCGCACGGGCGCCCCTGCGCCCCGGTACGACGGCGACGCCCTTCCCGGGGTTCGGCTCCGGATTACGGATCGGACGGCGGTTCAGCCCGTCGAGGCAGGCCTTCACGCGCTCCACGCCGCCTACCAACAGGCGCAGGCCCGCGGGGACTCCAATTTCGTGAGCCGACCGGAGCACCTGACGCGCCTTGCAGGCACGGAACGGGTACTTGACCTGTTGGAGCAGGGGGAATCAGCAGGGGCCCTTGCGGCGGAGTGGACGAACGACGTGGAGGAATTCCGGGACCGCCGCCGTCCCTACCTTCTGTACGAGTAAAGCGCTCCACGCTACGAGTCCGACGGCTCGGTCTCCTGGTTCGGCCACCACAACAACCCGTACCCGACAACCCCGTACCCCGCCAGGACGAGAAGGGGCGAAAGGGTGAGCGAAACGAATCCAAGAAACTCCCCCTCCAGGTACATCGCCACAAACCCAACGACGATGAGCAAAAACCCCGTGAGAAGCAGCATGTAGTTCTGCTTCTCGAAGACAAGCGCGGTTCGCCTTTTCTGCTTCGACGACTTGGGCATGGACAGGCGGCTCGGACGGTTCAGGGATGGGGACTCGAACAGGCATGTGCCCCACTGGATCGGGCCTCCTCCAGCGTGAGGGGCCCGAAACCAAGCCCTACGGCGGAAGGTTCCACTTTGCACTCTGTTTTCCCCCGCGATTTTTCATTGTATGCGTCGCCTCCCGTTTCTTCTCCTCGCCGGCGCGATCCTCCTCATAAGCATTTCGGCCGCGCCGGCACCGCCCCCGCTAGACGACCGCATCGACACCCTGCTACAGCGTTGGGAGGCCAACGATGCGTTCTGGGGCATCACGATTTACGATGTGGACGCCGACGAGATGCTGTACAGCCGCAATGCTGACCGGGGCTTCCTTCCCGCCTCCAATCAAAAACTGATCACGACCGCCGCGGCCCTCGACGAGCTCGGGAGCACGCACCGCTACGAAACCACGCTTCACTTCGACGGGACAGCGGAGGGAGACGTAATGGAGGGCGACCTCATCCTCCGCGGGTCCGGCGACCCGACGTTTGGCAGCGTTGAAGTGAACGCCGAGGATCCACTCGAGGCCTGGGCCACGCGGCTCGCCGAAATGGGTGTTGAGCGCATTGAGGGCCGCCTCATCGGAAACGACACCGCCTTTGACAACCGGCCCTACCCCGACGGCTGGAGCATCAGCTACATTACCCGCCAGAAGGGACGCCACCTGGGCACCAGCGCCGGGGCCCTTTCCTACCGCGACAACGTGGTGTCCCTTACCGTGGACGCAACAGATCCTGGCTCGGCGCCGCGCACCGCTGTTCAACCGAACGGCATTGTGTCCCTCGACAATCGGGCAACCACCAGCGCCCGCTGGCGCGGAAACACCCTGCAGGTCAACCGGACGTTCTCCACGAACGAACTGGTGCTGACCGGGTCCGTGTCTCGCTCGTATGATGGGAGTCTCGCCGTCCCCGTTAGCAACCCGACGGACTACACCCTGCGAAATTTCAAACATCACCTCGGAGAGGCCGGCATCGAGACAGACCTGGAGATCGTCGGGATCGATTCGCTAGAGACCTCTCCGGCGCAGTCTCCTCCCCTGTTCGTCTCCCACTCTCCGCCCCTCGGCGACATCCTTTCGATTATCAACAAGGAAAGCAACAATTTTTACGCCGAGCAGGTCTTCCGGAGCTTTGGATGGGGCGGCTCCACGCGGGGCGCCGCCCGACGCATCAACGGATTTTTACGTGAAGCAACCATCGACACCCGCGCGCTCTCAATCTCGGACGGATCCGGGTTGTCTCGGGAAAACCTTCTTACGCCTGCGGCCATGACCACTCTCCTGGCCCACATGACCGAACATCCCGAGTGGGAGACGTTTCGGGCCTCCCTCCCGCGGGGGCGTGAGCGCAACACCACGATCGATCAACGGCTCACGCGCTCGGTCATAGCCAAAACCGGGTCGCTGGAGCTCGTACGCGCACTGAGTGGCTACACAGAGCGTCCTAACGGCAACCGGGTGGCGTTTTCCATCATTGCCAACAACTATACCGGGCCCTCCTACCAAATCACTCAGACCATCGATGCCATCGTGGAGGCCGTGGGGTCCGTCCCTCCGGCCTAGCGGCCTTCCTTGCTCGGCGCCCTTGCCCCGTCTCGTTCCGTCGGCATGCCTCTCTTCGTTCGTCGTCTCCTCGTCGCCCTTGGGGTCTTTGTCCTTCAATGGCTGATACTGGGACGGCTGCGGCTGTGGGGGACCTACCCGGACGCCGTTCTGCTTTTTCTCTCGTGGTATGCGCTGCGCGCAGGGCGCCAACGGGGCACCCTCATCGGTTTTGGCCTGGGCGTGCTGATGGACGTGGCGTACGGCACCTGGGGCATCCACATGTTCGTCAAAACCCTCGTGGGGTTCGGCATTGGGTCGTTTGCCATTGACGAGCGCACGTCCCTCCTCATTCGTCCCCTCCAGGCCTTTTTGGGCAGCCTGGCGGTGGCCCTCCTCCACAATGGCCTGCTGGTGGTTCTCTTGGCCCTTCAGACGGAGTCGACGAGCGCGTTTTTGATGTACGGATTGTGGCTGGGGTCGGCCGCCTACACGGCCCTGGTCGGATACGTGGCCGCCCTCTTTATGCAGTAGGCCCTTAGGCCGCCACGTCAAGGACGCCTTCGAAGGCAGTGAGCACACGCTGGCGCACCGGCGCCCGCTCGTCCAGAGGCACAAGGGGCAAGCGCACGTGCGGCTCCATCCACCCCATCGCCGCACACACGTCCTTGATCGGGATGGGGTTGGTTTCCAGGAAGCACGCCCGCATGGCCGGCAGCAGCTCAAAATGCTTCTCGCGGGCCGCGGCGAGGTCGCCCGTCCGGCCCGCCGCCACCATCTCACACATCTGCGCGGGCAGGGCGTTGCTCAGCACAGACACAACGCCCTCAGCGCCCATGGCCAGAAGGGGGAGTGTCATCTCATCATCCCCGGCGTAGACCGCAAAGCCCTCGGGCCGGTGCAGGAGAATGTCGCCGATCTGCTCCAGGTCCCCCGAGGCCTCCTTCATCCCGACCACGTGCGGCACCTCCTCGGCCAGGTGAAGCGTCGTCTCGGCCCTCACGTTGAAGCTGGTGCGCCCGGGGACGTTGTAGAGGATGATCGGGGCCGGGGCTGCCTCCGCAATCGTTTCCACGTGGGCCACAAATCCCTCTTGCGAGGGCTTATTGTAGTAGGGCCCGACGACCAGGAGGCCATCGGCCCCCGCCTCAATTGCCGACTTCGACAGGCGAGCGCTTTCGTCGGTATTGTTCGTGCCGGTGCCCACAATGACAGGCACGCGCCCCGCCGATGTCTCAACGGCAAGGTCGACGAGCCGGCGGCGCTCCGTGGTCGTGACGGTCGGGTTTTCGCCCGTGGTCCCCAGCACCACCAGGCCCGACACGCCGCCCTCGATCTGTCGTTCGATCAGGTCCCGGAAGGCTGCCTCGTCGATCTCATCGTCGGCGGTGAACGGGGTCACGAGTGCGGGGGCCACCCCCTGAAAGAACAACTCGTCGGCCATCGGTCGAGAAGAGGAATGATCAAAAGGTCGTGCGTTGGCACTAGTCGGACGGGCCGGCGTCGGCAAGCCAATCCGACAGCATGTCGTCCAGGGTAAAGAGGCCCGTCCGCCCGTGCAGCCACTCGGCGGCCCGGACCGCCCCCACGGCAAACCCGCGACGCCCCTTGGCCCGGTGCCGGAGGGCCAAGCGGTCGAAGGGGCTGTCAAAGCCCACCGTGTGCTCCCCGTGAACGGTGCCCGTCCGGGTAGACGTCACGTGCACCGCGGACGGATCGATCCGCCCGTGTTGCGTCTCTGTCTCAACATGATCCTTTCGTTCCAGCCCCTTCACCACATGCTCTCCCAGCATGGTCGCCGTCCCGCTGGGACTGTCGGCCTTTTTGGTGTGGTGCGTTTCCTGAACGAACGCGTCGTAGTCGTCGAGTCGGTCGAGGAGGGGGAGCGCGGCCTCCAGGGCCGTCTGCAAGACCGCCACGCCGACCGAGAAATTGGGGGCGTACAGCAGGGTGGCGTCATGGGCCTGCACCCAATCCGCCACCCGATCGAGTTCGTCGTACCACCCTGTGGTGCCCACCACAGCTGGCTGATTCCATTCGCAGTACCGCTGGATGTGCTTGAGCGCCAGCGATGGCAGTGAAAAATCCACGGCTACGTCGACAGTGGCAAGGGCAGACGGCTCAGCCTCCGCAAACGGCCGGTCCGAATTGAAGCAGGGACCGATGGTGTGCCCCCGCTCCTCCGCCACGGCGTCGACGGCGGCCCCCATTTGTCCCGTACCCACAAGTGCAAACGTCATAAAAACAGAGAATCCGATGAGAGTACATCGCAGGCTCAATCTAGGCCCCGACCCGGGGGGTTGCAACAGCAGTTGCCCGTCGGGTTTCAGGCGCAAATTTTTGTGAAGCGACACACGTCCCGGAACGTCCGTGTGGCCCGGATGTAGAGCCGATTGGACTGCGAGAGACCCCTGATGATGGCCTCTCGCCCCGATGCCTTCTGATTTTGCATCGGGGCCATAGCTCAGTTGGTAGAGCGCTTGCATGGCATGCAAGAGGTCCCGGGTTCGAGTCCCGGTGGCTCCACCACGACATTCCCGCTTTTTTGATGCCCCGGGCTGCGCCCCCTCCCTCCCCGCCCCGCAGTCCCGGGGCATCTTTTTTTGTGCGACCGGACGTGCGCATCGGCCCTCGCGCCCTTCGCCTGACGGAAGCGCCTCTAACAATTCTTCGTCGTTTCTGTAGCGGAAACATGCGCCGAAAGTCCTACGGCGTTGTATCCTCTCCCGGCTACCGTTTACCTTGGAATCCTCCTCTCCCGTAGACGGGAGCCGGAGCGTGTCCATTCGTCCGTGTCCGTCGCATCATTTCCCAACGTAAGATCATGGCCCAAGCAACCCTTTCCCGCACCGCCGACCTGCTCGGCGACGAAGCTCAGTCCCTACTCGAACACGACTGCCAGACCATTCCCAAGGAGGACCTGCACCTCCCGGGCGGCGACTTTGTCGATCGCGTATGGCGAGACTCTGACCGCAACCCGCGCGTTCTGCGGTCCCTCCAGCAGCTCATTGATCATGGTCGCCTGAGCGGCTCGGGCTACCTCTCCATTCTGCCTGTCGACCAGGGCATCGAGCACTCGGCCGGCACCAGCTTTGCCCCGAACCCGATTTACTTCGACCCGGAGAACATCGTGAAGCTGGCGATGGAGGGCGGCTGCAACGCTGTCGCCTCGACCTACGGCGTGCTCGGCTCGATCGCGCGGAAGTACGCGCACAAGATCCCGTTCATCCTGAAAGTCAACCACAGCGAGCTGCTCAGCTACCCGAACCGCTACGACCAGGTGCCCTACGCCCAGGTCGAGGACGCCTACGACATGGGCTGCGTCGGCATCGGCGCCACAGTGTACTGGGGCTCGCAGGAGTCGAACCGCCAGCTGCAGGAGATCTCGAAGATGTTCTCCTACGCCCACGAACTGGGCATGGCCACCATCCTCTGGTGCTACGTGCGCAACAAGTCCTTCGTCATCAACGGCACGAACTACGAGGCGTCGGCCGACCTCACCGGGCAGGCGAACCACCTCGGCGCCACCATCGAGGCCGACATCATCAAGGCCAAGCAGCCGACCGTGAACGGCGGGTACAAGGCCGTGCAGGAGAACCTCGACGAGGGCTACGCCAAGGACGCGTCGGGCGTCTACGAGAACCTGACGACCGACCACCCGATCGACCTGACGCGCTACCAGGTGGCGAACAACTACATGGGCCGCTGCGGGCTCATCAACTCGGGCGGCGCCAGTGGCGACAACGACCTGGAGCAGGTCGTGCGCACCGCCGTGATCAACAAGCGCGCCGGCGGCATGGGCCTCATCACCGGCCGCAAGTCGTTCCAGAAGCCGATGGAGGACGGCGTCGAGATCCTGAACGCCATCCAGGACGTCTACCTTAACGACGACATCACCATCGCATAACCTCGGCCACGTGGCACGGGCCTCGACACTTCGAGGCCAGAAGTCGTGCGACGAACATCCGACCCCGAACACCCAAGCGTGCCTCTGCCGACCGGCGGGGGCACGCTTTTTTATTGCTCCAGCGAACGGTGCGCGGGCGCGTCCCACGTCATGTCCCACGCCACATCGGCCTTCGCCTCGTCACTGCCGCAACTGTGCGGGAAGGTGGCCTCTCGCTCCCGCCTCCGCACCTCCGCCACGTGGACCTCTCTTTCCGATGCGACCCGCACCGTCCACTGCCCATCGCCGGCCGTCCGAATGCTCCCCTCCACGCCCGCCACATCGGTAATCCCGAAGCGCCTCCGGAGGGCAAGAACAGCCGCCTGCACTGGCCGCGGCTGGTGCACCGCCCCCCGCACCCGATCAAGGTCGTAGAGCTGCCCCCGCCGGTGGGCCGCAACCAGATTAGGCAGATCGTTCGGACGAAGCCAGCCGTAGTGCGTGCCGTGAGGCAAGACGAGCGCGGTGGGCGCAAAGCGGTGTCCCCCCAGGTGCGAGGTCTGCCAGGCAGCCTCAGGCGCCGCCTCCGCAGCCGCCTGCG
>JAWOAQ010000164.1:0-45013 GCA_046498495.1 Salinibacter sp.
ACGGCCAATATGGACAACCTGTTTCGTGATGCAGACGGGGACCTGGCCTACCTTGCTGTGAGTGACTATCGACTGGAACGCACGGTGGACGACTGGCCGCGCCTTACGTTTGCGTCGACGAAGCAGCACACGGCCGAGGCGGACGCCGCGACGGGCTAGCGAGAGCAGCCGGCGGGGAGAGGGCGAGCGCCTGTGCGGGGGGCGGGGCGAGACAGTACCTTTTTCTCAGGGCGTCCCCTGCATTCCAACGGGGGGCGAGATGGCGGACCCTTCGTTGCGCGCCCATCATTGCGGTATTGGGCGTACACGGTGGGGAGGGAGTATGGCAGCCGCATGAGTGACCAAACTCCACAGTTATGTCTGATCCGATGCTCCTTGTGGGCGGTCTGATCGCCTGCTTTGTGGCGTATAACATCGGAGGGGCCACGACGGGGCCGGCCTTTGGTCCGGCTGTGGGGGCCAATGTTCTCTCGAAGCCGGCGGCCGGGGTGTTGATGGCCCTCGGGTTTTTTGTTGGGGCCGTCACCCTGGGGCGCCGGGTTGTGGACACGCTCGGGGTTGATCTCGTGCACGACCCGTCTGTGTTCACGCTACAGGCCAGCATTCTCGTTCTCTTTTTTATTGGCGGTGCCCTGTTGGTTGGCAACCTGTCCGGGGCGCCGGCCTCCACGTCCATGACAGCCGTGGGGGCCATTATTGGTCTCGGCCTGGCCACCGACACCCTTAACCTGGCCGTCGTCAGTGAAATCCTGGCCTGGTGGATTCTGTCCCCAATCATTGGGTTCTGGGGCGCCGTGATGATTGGGCGGTATAGCTACACGCGGCTTGACCGTTTAATTGCCATTGAGCAAAGTGAGGGTCCGCTCTTTGTCTGGGCGAGGTGGGGGCCGCTGCGGCGCCCTGCCCTGGGGCCCAATACCACGGTCCGCGAGGCGGTGGGGACCGTCGTCCTGGTGGGGATTGGTTGTCTCATGGCCTTCAGTTCTGGCACCAGCAACATCGCCAACGCGATTGCGCCCCTGGTGGGGAGCGGGGCCCTGAACATGAACACCGGCATCTTCCTTGGGTCGGCGGCCGTTGCCGTCGGGGCCCTCACGATTGCGCGCCGCACCATGGAGACGCTCGGGAACGACATTACGGACCTCCCGCTCACGGCCGCCATCATTGTGGCCATTCTCAGCTCGACGATCGTCATCCTGATGTCCGCGCTCGGGATTCCGGCGAGCTTTGTGGTGATTGCTACCGTCTGCATTATCGGGCTCGGGTGGGGGCGGTCCACGGAGGCGGTCTCGGTGGCGGAGGCCGTACGGGGCGAGGTGTCTCCGCGGGTGACAGTGGGCGCCCTTGCGGATGATGAGGGAGCGCCGACCGTCGGACGGCCCGGCTCGGATGCGTCCGGCACACGCTCGGAATCGGAGGGCCCGCCGGCTCGGACCGACCTCTTCGATCCCGGCACGACTGTGCGCGTCATTCTCATGCAGAACGTCGTGCCGATCCTAGCGACCATTGTATCGTATATAACCTTCCTGTTGCTGTAGCGACGGAGGGGCCACTGCGCGTTGTGCTTCGAAGTGATCGATCGTCCGATATGAAATTGAGCGGCCGACAGACGCAGTTTTACATCGACATCATCTACGGCATTGGGTTTGCCGCGGGGTTCGGATACATGATTTTTGGGGATGGTCTGGACCCGCGGGTGGCGGCCTTTGAGGGCGGGCTCGTTTTCGGCTACATTCTGCGCGTGTGGGAGAATATGAGTGTATACGAGCGCATTTTGCAGGAGGAGGTGGCCGCAGAGGCCGAGGATGCTGTGGCCGAAGAAATTGAAGACACCATGCCCGGGGAAGTCGAAGAGGCCGTGGCCGCCCACGCAGAGGAGGCCGTTCCGGACGAGGTGACCGCCGAGATTGAGCGGCAAGTGGCCGAAGAGATGGCCGACGAGATTAAAGATCGGGTGGGAAAGGAAATGGAAGAGCAACTCAAAGAGGTGGGGGAAAAGGTGCCACAGATGGTGAAGGACAAGTGGAATGACGCTCGTCCGGCTGGCGATAAGGCGTCGCCTGCGCGCAGCCGCGAGGAGGGTCCCTCGACACCGTCGGAGGAGACGTAGCACGGCGGGCAGGAAGCACCGGACGCTCCCGCTGGGGTGGCATCCCGTATTCGGAGGCGAGATGAAGGGCTGCAATGAGTAGTTAGAGATTGTCGCCCCCCATCGTTAGTGTAGAGACCCCCCACCGTTCTCCGCATTGTTCTCCGATCCCAATGATTCGAGCCCTCGTCTTATCCTTTCTGCTGGCGTATCCGTTCGGCCCCCCGGCCCGGGCCCAGGAGGCGCCGCCGCCCGCCACCGATCCGGCCGTTCAATCCATGGTCGACGCCGTTGAGGCCGAGCGCATTGAGGCCGACGTCCAGGCGATGGTGGATGTCCACACGCGCCACACCCTCTCGGACACCACCTCCGACGAGCGGGGCGTGGGAGCCGCGCGTCGTTGGTTGAAGGAGGAGTTCGAGCGCATCTCTGAGGCGTGTGGGGACTGCCTGGAGGTCAAGTACCAAAAGACCGTCGTGGAGGCGGGCGAGACGGGGCGCATTCCAGGCGACACGCCCGTCTATAATGTTGTCGCCATCCAGCGCGGCACCGAGCACCCGAATCGGTACGTACTCATGGGCGGGCATCTCGACTCCCGCGTGTCCAGCGTCATGGACAGCACCAGCCGGGCGCCGGGGGCCAACGACGACGCGTCGGGCGTGGCCGGTGCGGTTGAGGCCGCGCGCGTGCTCTCGAACCATGAGTTTGAAAGCAGCATCGTGTACGTTGGGTACACCGGGGAGGAGCAGGGCCTTTTTGGGAGCACCCATGCGGCCGAGACGGCCGTGGAAAAGGACTGGACGATGGCCGGCGTCCTCAACAATGACATGATCGGCAACATCGAGGGCATCGACGGGGTCGTCGAGAACAACACGTTTCGTGTGTTTTCGCAGCGCCGCCCGCCGGATCTTCATGAGGACTCGTGGGCCACGCGCTATTACGGCGGCGAGAACGACGGGCCCTCCCGGCAACTGGCCCGCTATGTGGCCACCCAGGCCGAAACCTACGTGCGCAACCTGGAGCCCCTCCTTATTTACCGACTCGATCGCTTTGGGCGCGGTGGGGACCAGATGCCATTTGCCGACCGAGGCTTTCCTGCCGTCCGCGTCATGGAAACCCACGAAAACTACAATCGGCAGCACCAGGACCTTCGGACCGAGGACGGGATTGAGTATGGCGACACCATCGATGAGGTGAACTTCGGCTACGCGGAGAAGCTGACGGGCGTGAACGTTGCCACGATGGCCTCCCTGGCCGGCAGCCCGCCGCGCCCCGACAGCGTGCGAATCGGTGGGGCCGTGTCGTCATCCACGACTCTCGCCTGGGATCCGGTCGACCACAGCGACCTGGCGGGGTACTACGTGTACTGGCGCCGCACCGCAGAGCCCCGCTGGCAACACAGCGTGTTCGTCCCCGCGAACACCACCGAGCACACCCTGGAGAATGTTGTGATCGACAACTGGTTCTTTGGGGTGTCGGCCGTCGACGAGGAGGGACACGAGAGCCCGGTGGTCTTTCCCTCCGCGTTGCTTGATTAGGGGCTGAGGTCGCGCCGGGTCCGGCCAGTCAAATCCCCCCACCGCCTTCCACAGACAACCGTTTCCACCGCTATGGCTATTGACCGTCGCCAGTTTCTCGAAGCTTGCTCCGGCGTAGGCCTCTCCGGGCTCGTTCCCGGCGTGCTCTATGCACAGGTTGCCGAGGACGATGAGGATGATGGGGTCACCGTCGAACACATTGAGGCGGCCGAGGCCCTCATTGATCTCTCCCTCACCCCCGAAGAACGCGAGTTGATTGTCGAAAACTTAAATGACCGGCTTGACGACTACGACGCGCTCCGTGCGGCTGAGATTCCGAACAGTCGGGCGCCCGCGCTGACGTTCGACCCGCGCCGCGGCGGCGCCGAGATCCCCGACGTGGCCGGCTCGGACGACGGCGCAACCCTCTCGCTTCCGTCCGTCGACCCCCCCTCCGACCCTGAGGACCTTGCCTACGCCACGGTTCCCGAACTGGCCCACCTCGTGCGCACGCAGAAACTAACGAGCGAAGAGCTGACGGAGCGGGCACTGGAACGCCTTCGCGAGCTGGATCCTGATTTGAACGCTGTTGTCAGTTACACAGAAGACCGCGCACGGGAGGCCGCCCGACAGGCAGACGAGGAAATTCAGAGTGGAAACTGGCGCGGCCCGCTCCACGGAATCCCGTACGGCGTAAAGGACTTGCTTGCGGTCGAGGGCACCCGCACCACCTGGGGCGCCACCCCGTACCAGGATCAGCGGATTGACGAGACGGCCGCGGTGGTCGATCACTTGACGGAGGCGGGCGCCGTGCTGACGGCCAAGCTGTCGCTTGGGGCCCTGGCCTGGGGCGACGTGTGGTACGACGCGACGACCAAAAACCCCTGGAACCTCGACCAGGGTTCCAGCGGCTCCTCCGCTGGGCCGGCCGCCACCGTCTCCGCCGGGGGCCTCCCCTTCGCCATCGGCTCCGAGACGCTGGGCTCCATCGTGTCCCCCTCCACGCGCTGCGGCGTGACGGGCCACCGGCCCACCTTCGGCGCGGTGAGCCGCCACGGTGCAATGGCCCTATCCTGGACGATGGACAAGCTCGGCCCCATCACGCGCTCGGCGGCCGGGAGCGCGCTGGTCTACGACGCGATCCGTGGGGCCGATCCGCGCGACCCCTCGACGGTGGATGCCCCGTTCCCGTTCGATGCCTCGACGGACCCGACCGATCTCCGCGTCGGGTACGTGGCAGCCGCATTCGAAGCGGACTACGACAACAGTGAGGCCGACCGGGAGACGCTCGACGTGCTCCGGTCGATGGGCGTGGACCCGGAGCCCATCGAAATGCCTTCGGACATCCCCGTGGGGGCTCTGCTCAACACGCTCGACGTGGAGGCCGCCGCGGCGTTCGATGACCTCACACGGTCCGACGAGATTGACGACCTGGTGCGGCAAGGGGAGAATACCTGGCCCAACGTCTTCCGCACTGCACGATTCATCCCGGCGGTCGAGTTTATGCAAATGTCCCGCCTGCGCGTGGACCTTATGGAGGCGATGCACGAGACAATGACGGATCTCGATGTACTCGTAAGTCCAAGCTTTCAGGGAGGGACACTCGGCATTACCAACCTCACCGGCCATCCGGCGGTGTGCCTGCCGAATGCGTTCCGCCCGGTGGAGGAGGGACCGGCGGCTCGACGCGAGCCGGCCAGCATTACCTTTGTCGGGGCACTCTACCGCGACGACGCGGCCCTTGAGCTGGCGCATGCCTACCAGCAGGAAACGGACTTCCACACGCGCCGCCCCCCCATGCAGTAGGCTGTGTCCGAACGAGAGGCCCATTCTTAAGTCCAGTTCAGGCCCCATCGGCCCGCCCGCCGCTCCGAAGAGAGGCCGCCCTGGAGTGGGGCATGAGACACACCCTGGGCGGTCCGCAGCCCCTGACGCATTGCGACTGCTGCGGGCAGTGCGAGCAATGGGGATCGTCTGGTATGCCCTGACGGTACGACTCCACCTCACATGACTGGCGACGTCTTCCGCGTTTCCCCCTCTGCCAATGCGAATTGTCTCTTTGCTGCCCGCTGCCACCGAGTGGATCTGCGAGTTCGGCGCAGGCCCGGACCTTGTGGGGCGCTCCCACGAGTGCGACTATCCGCCCGAGGTGCAGGACGTGCCCGTCGTGACCGAGCCCACCTACGACGCCGAGGGAGACTCGGCCGCCATCGATGACGCGGTGCAGGAACAGGTGCAGGCCGGGCTCAGCCTCTACCAGGTCGACCTCGAGCGCATCCAGGCCCTCGATCCCGACCTCATCGTCACACAGGATCAGTGCGAGGTCTGCGCGGTCAGCCTTTCGGAACTGGAGGCCAACCTGGGCGACTGGGCTGGACCCGACGTGGAGCTGCTCTCAATGCAGCCGCAGACCCTGAAGGCGGTGCTCGATGAGGCCCTTCGGCTGGGGCGGGGCATAGACCGGCTGGACGAGGCCATGCAGACGCTTGGCAACCTGGAGACGGGCCTCCGCACCCTCCGCAATCAGATTGGCGTGGGCCGCGACACAAATCCCCAGTCCCTTCCTTCTGTGGCGTGCATCGAGTGGCTGGAGCCGCTCATGGTAGCCGGGCACTGGATGCCGGATGTTGTTGAGATGGCCGGGGGGCGTGCCGTGCTCACAGACGCCGGGACGCCCAGCCGTCGCATTGAGTGGGAAGACCTCCGGGCCGCCGACCCGGAAGCAATCGCTATGATGCCTTGCGGCTTTTCCGTGGAGGAGACCGAGCGGGACCTGCATTACCTGACCGACCGGACGGAGTGGAGAGAGCTGTCGGCCGTCCAACACGAACGAGTGCAGGTGTTTGACGGCAATGCGTACTTCAATCGTCCAGGGCCTCGTCTCTACCGGGCCATTGAAGTGCTCGCGTCGTTCCTCTATCCCAACCTCGACATCCAGCCTCCCCCAGCCGGCTGGGAGCGGCAGCCCATTGGGGAGGGCCCGGCCCCCACCTCCTGACGAAGAACCGGTGGGGCGGGATCATCTGCTTTCGTCCCACGGTTTAGATCGGCTGCTACAAGGATGGTGCCCTGCTGCGTCGTCCGTTCGTGCATTTTCTTCCGCCCCATTCCTTCGATTTCCGTATATGAAACGATCGGAGTTCAGCTACGAGTGCCCCGACGAACTCATCGCCGAGTATCCTGCCGACCCCCCAGACGATTGCCGGCTCATGACGGTGGACCGGGAGGCTCACGAGGTGCAGCACGAGCATTTTCAAAACCTCCCGGATTATTTCCGGGACGGAGATGTGCTGGTGGTGAACGACACAAAAGTTTATCCCGCTCGGCTCTACGGGGAGAAAAACAAAACGGGAGCCGACATTGAGGTCTTTCTGCTTCGAGAGTTGAACCCTGAGAGTCGGCTGTGGGACGTGATGGTGGACCCGGCCCGCAAGATCCGAATCGGGAACAAGCTGGTTTTCGACGACGACCTGACCGCCGAGGTGATCGACAACACGACCTCGCGGGGGCGCACCATTCGCTTCTCCTTCGACGACCGGAACGAGGCCTTGTACGCCAAGATCCGGGAGCTGGGCGAGACGCCGCTTCCCCCGTACATCTCGCGGGACGTAGAGGAGGAAGACGTCGAGCGGTACCAAACCATTTTTGCAAAGCACCGCGGTTCGGTTGCCGCCCCGCCCGCCGGCCTGCATTTTACCGAAGACCTCGTCGAGCGCCTGGAGGCCAAAGGCGTACAGGTGATGCCTATCACCCTGCACGTGGGCCGTGGGGTGTTCCGGGAGGTGGGGGTCGAAGACCTCACGAAGCACCGGATGGACTCCGAGGAATTTATTATTCCGCAAGAGACGGCCGACGCCGTGAATCGGGCCCTCCGATCCGACCAAAACACCGTCACGGTGGCAGGCACAACGGTAGTGCGAGCCCTCGAGTCCAGCCTCTCGGCGGACAAGATGCTAAAGGCCGACCACAGTTGGACGGACCTCTTCATCTATCCGGAGTACGATTTTAAGATCACAGAGCGGCTGCTCACGAACTTTCATCGTCCAGAGAGCACGTTCATGATGATGGCGGCGGCGTTCATGGGGTACGACTTCACGTTCGAGGTCTATGAAACGGCCATCGAAGAAGAATACCGCTTCTTTTCGTTCGGCGACGCCATGCTGATCGAGTAACCGTCCGTCCCGCGCTCCCCACACTCTCTCCACCCCCGTCATGGTTGACGCGACCGAAACCGGAGATGCGAATGAAGTGGCCGTCCTTGTGCCGGCGGCGGGAGAGGGGCGGCGCCTGGGCGGCACGCGGAAACAGTTCCGTACCCTGGGCGACCGCCCGCTTCTGGTGCAGGTGTTGTCGTTGTTTGAACAGCATCCCGACGTGGGCCACCTTGTCGTTTCGGTGCCCGAGAATGTGGTGGCCAGTGTGAGCAACCGACTTCAGGCCGAGGGGCTGACCAAGCTGACAGCTGTTGTGAGTGGGGGGGAGACCCGACAGGCCTCTGTGCGCCACGCCCTCCGGGCCGTGCCTGCCCCGACAGAGGCCGTCCTCGTCCACGACGCCGCGCGCCCCTTCGTGACGGCCGAGGAGGTACGACGCGTAGTGCGCGTCGTACGGCGACACGGGGCGGCGGCCCTTGCCGTGTCGGTAGCCGATACGCTGCGGGCCTCCGAAGAGGGAGAGATGTTTGGGGACACCGTGCCACGGGACGGCGTCTACCGAATGCAGACGCCGCAGGGCTTTCGGCGGGCGTGGCTCGAAGACGCCCACGCGACCGCAGCCGACGCCAAACCCTCGGCCACCGACGACGTCGAACTTGTCCAGCAGGCCGGTCGCGAGGTCCACGTCGTCACCGGAAGCCGACGCAACTTCAAAATCACAACGGCCGCGGACTGGGCGCTCGCCCAGCAACTGTGGGGGCCCTGGGTCAACGACCCCGATCGCACGGCACTGTCTTCGAGCTAGTTTTTTGTTTCTCAACGGCGATTGCTTTTCTGTGTCTATTCGGGTTGGGTACGGATACGATGTTCACCGGCTGGCGTCGGGACACGCGCTCATCCTCGGGGGCGTTACGATTCCCAGCGAGCACGGGCTCGTGGGCCACTCGGATGCGGATGTCCTCGTGCATGCCATCATGGATGCTCTACTCGGGGCGGCGACACTCGGAGACATTGGCACCCACTTTCCCGATACGGATCCGGAGTGGGCGGATGCCAATAGCCTGACGCTGCTTCAGCGCGTGGCGCGCCGGGTGTACGCGGAGGGCTACCGCCTTGCCAATGTTGACGCAACGGTGGTCCTGGAACGTCCCAAGCTGCAGCCGCACATCGACGAGATGCGACGCAATATTGGGACGGCATTGGAGGTGGAGCTCGATCAGGTCTCCGTCAAGGCGACAACCGCGGAGGGGCTCGGGCCGGTGGGGGAGGAAAAGGGAAGCGCGGCGCGAGCAGTTTGTCTCCTGCATTCCGACCCGTCCTCGTCTCAGTAGAGTCCTACGATCTTAGGGCATGACAATCGAGTGGTTCTCAAACTTTTTTTCGTGGATGGAGGCCCTGTCGCCGGTTTGGGCCTATCTTGTGGTGCTGGTCATTGCGTATGGGGAGAATGTAATGCCGCCCATCCCCGGCGACATGATCGTGGTGTTCGGTGGGTACCTCGCCGGTCTCGGAAACATCAACTTGGGCGTGGTGATTTTCCTCTCCACGCTGGGCGGCGCCCTGGGCTTCATGACCGTCTACGCGGTTGGGTATCGCCTCGGGCGTGAGGTTGTATCGTCCGATCGCTTTCCGTGGCTGCCGCGCGACGGGTTCGAAAAGGCCCAGCGGTGGATCCATCGATATGGGTACGGGGTGGTTGCGGTCAATCGATTCCTCAGTGGGGCCCGGTCGGTCATTTCCCTCGCGGCTGGGATTGCACAGATGGATCCATGGCGGACGGCCTGGTGGTGTACCGTGAGTGCCTTCGTCTGGACGGGGCTCATCAGCTATGCCGGGTACGCCGTCGGAGAAAACTGGGAACTCGTTGTGGTGTACCTCCGGGCGTACGGACGCTTGATCCTGATCTTGCTCGGCGCCTTGGCCGTCGGGGGCGGAGCGTACTGGTACTGGACGTGGTCGCGTCGATCCGCGGACGCATCGGAGGCAGAATCGGGGCCCTAGCGGTGAACATCTGGAGGCGTTTTGCGTGTGGAGATGAAGGCGTTGAAATTCAGGCTGACGTAGCTCAACTGGCAGAGCAGCGCATTTGTAATGCGCAGGTTGGCGGTTCGAGTCCGCTCGTCAGCTCTGTTCGTTGCGTACCTACTCGCTTCGAAGAGGCCGAGCCGGCAAGCGACGAGCCAAGACGTAGCTCTTCATTTGGAATTCGACCCCTCCCCGGGCAACTTTTCCGGCGGTTGCGTCTTGAATCTCAATCGCAAGCTGGGATGCCACGTCCGGACTGAATGGACGTGGCGAATTGTTCTTGCACAGGGTAGACGAATCATTCCGGGTCGGTAGCGAAGTTTGGTCAAACGCACCAGACTGTAAATCTGGCGGCTCTGCCTTCGGAGGTTCGAATCCTCCCCGGCCCACGGTGGTTGAGTGTGGAAGTGGGAGCGTCGACGAAGAAACGAATCAGATTTCACATGCTATAGTCCGCATTCCTCACTCCACCCTCGCTCTGCGGGAGTAGCTCAGGGGTAGAGCATCACCCTTCCAAGGTGAACGTCGCGGGTTCGAATCCCGTCTCCCGCTCAACACATTTTGGATTTGTGATTTTGGGTTGGGGATTGGAGAATCCAAAATCCACACTCCAAAATCGGAAATTGGTTTGCCGCCTTAGCTCAGAGGTAGAGCACTTCCATGGTAAGGAAGGGGTCCCCGGTTCGAATCCGGGAGGCGGCTCTGATAGAGCAGATGGCCTTCCTGGATCGGCCCAACGACCTGCGCCATTCCGTTCGCATCGGCCGCTGCTTTTGCGAACCAAACCATACGGATCTACACCACTGACACCAGACGAGACTCATGGCCAAGCAAGCGTTTGATCGGAAGAAGCCGCACGTAAACGTAGGAACGATCGGGCACGTGGATCACGGGAAGACGACGCTCACGGCGGCGATCACGAAGGTATTGGCCGAGCGCGTGGGGGGGGCGGCGGCCAAGACGTTTGAGTCGATTGACAACGCGCCGGAGGAGCGGGAGCGGGGAATCACGATTGCGACGTCTCACGTGGAGTACGAGACGGAGAACCGTCACTACGCGCACGTCGACTGCCCGGGGCACGCGGATTACGTGAAGAACATGGTGACCGGCGCGGCGCAGATGGACGGGGCCATCCTTGTGGTGGCCTCGACCGACGGCCCGATGCCGCAGACGCGAGAACATATTCTTCTTGCGCGGCAGGTGGGGGTGCCTTACCTGGTGGTGTTTATGAACAAGACGGACCTGGTCGACGACCCGGAGCTGATTGAGCTGGTGGAGATGGAGGTCCGCGAGTTGCTTACAGAGTACGAGTTTCCGGGAGACGAGGTGCCGGTGGTGCAGGGGAGTGCCCTCAAGGCCCTAGAGAGCGATGAGGAGCACGAGGAGAAGATCATGGAGCTAATGGCGGCGGTCGACGAGTACATACCGACGCCGGAGCGAGACGTAGACAAGCCGTTTTTGATGCCGGTGGAGGATATTTTTTCGATTACGGGCCGGGGGACGGTGGTGACCGGTCGGATCGAGCGGGGGAAGGTCGAGCTTCAAGACGAGGTGGACATTGTCGGGATGCAGGAGGAGAAGATGAGCTCGGTGGTGACCGGCATTGAGATGTTCAACAAGACGTTGGAGGAGGGGGAGGCCGGGGACAACGCGGGGATTCTCCTCAGAGGCATCGAGAAGGAGGAGGTCAGCCGGGGGATGGTGCTGGCCGCGCCGGGGACGGTGACGCCGCACAAGGAGTTTGAGTGTGAGGTGTACGTGCTTTCGAAGGAGGAGGGGGGACGTCACACGCCGTTTTTCGACGGGTACCAGCCGCAGTTTTACTTTCGGACGACCGACGTGACGGGGTCGATTGAGTTGCCGGGGGGAGTGGAGATGGTGATGCCGGGGGACAACGCGACGTTTGAGGCGAGTTTGATTCAGCCGGTGGCCCTGGAGGAGGGGCTCCGGTTTGCGATTCGGGAGGGGGGGCAGACGGTGGGAGCCGGCGTCGTTAGTAAAATCCTGGACTAGGGCGCCTTCAGAATCGCGCACGGCGTGGGCCGAATGAGACTGAATTCGGCCCACGACTTCGACATTTGGAAACTGATATTGAGACATGGCCACGCAGCAGAAAATCCGCATTAAGCTGAAGTCGTACGACCACTCGCTGATTGACAAGAGTGCGGAGAAGATTATCCGGACGGTAAAGTCGACAGGCGCGGTGGTAAGCGGTCCCGTTCCGCTACCGACGGAGAAAAAGGTGTACACGGTGCTGCGCGGGCCGCACACGGACAAGAAGAGCCGCGAACAGTTTGAGCGCCGCCATCACAAGCGCCTCATCGACATTCTGTCGTCAAGCAGCGATACGGTGGATGCGCTCATGCAACTTGAGCTGCCCAGCGGAGTCGATGTGGAAATTAAGGTCTGAGGCCTCGGCGTGCTTTCTTCGCGTCGTTGTGGCCATCGTACTGGCGGGGGGCGGATTTGCGATCGCCGGCTGCGACTCAGGAGGCACGCGACAGGCCTCACAGTACCAAACGCTGGCGAAGGGGGCCTGGGAGGTGGGCGAGTTTCGGGTGGAGGGGACGGACCTGACATCTCAGCTCGAGCAACGCTATACTGCGCCGGTCCTGTTTGAATTTCGAGGCGGAGAGGATGAAGCGCGTACATTCCATCTGTTGGCCCCTCGGACAGACGATACGCTTCGGGTGCGCGGCAGCGTTTCACTGTCGGAGCCAAACGGGCTCACGATGGTGGGGGGATTTGGGCGCCCTGTGTCATGGACATTGAATTTTGACCGGCCCGATGAGTTGAGTACGAGCGTTCGGTTTCGGCTTCCGCGCACCCAGGCGGCGGGATCTGAGGCCCTGCTCAGCACTCTTCTTCCGGGACAGGGATGGGGAGACGCCCAGCGCGTGCGCCTCGATCTTCTCTTTCGAGGAGAGGCTACGGGCAGCACGATACATACAAGCAATTTTTCGCAAGACGGTTAGTACCATGAGCGCCGGACTGATTGGCAAAAAGGTTGGAATGACGAGCGTTTTCGATGACGAGGGCAAGAACATTGCCTGTACCGTGATCGAGGCGGGACCGAACGTCGTGACCCAGGTAAAGAGTGAGGACGGCTCGGACGGATACGATGCGGTCCAACTCGCCTTCGACGACAAGAAGGAAAAGAACGTCTCGAAGGCGATGCAGGGCCACTTTGCGAAGGCGGACGCACGCCCGAAGCATATCGTCAAAGAGTTCCGGTCGTTTGGGGGCGACCTGGAAGAGGGAGCGCAGCTCCACGTAGACGATCTCTTTGAGGAAGGAGAAACCGTTGATGTCGTCGGGGTCTCGAAGGGAAAAGGCTTTCAGGGCGTGGTGAAACGACACGGATTTAGTGGTGTGGGCATGATGACTCACGGCCAGTCGGATCGCCAGCGGCACCCGGGATCGATTGGTGCGTCTGCCGATCCTTCCCGTGTGTTCAAGGGCATGCGGATGGCCGGGCGCACCGGGGGCGAGCGCACTAAGATTCAGAACCTGACCGTCGTTCGGGTCCTCCCGGACCACGACGCCATCTTAGTGAAGGGCTCCGTGCCAGGGCCAAAAAATGGCTATGTCGAACTCCACAAGAAGACGCCTGCTGACCTTGAGGAACGGTGAACTTCCTTCTGAATGACCGGTATCTCACGGTTGCTGCGCAACGAGCGACTGGAACCACCTGATTTACGTACGCACCATGGATGTTGAGATTGTACAGGAAGATGGCGTGGAGGCCGGCCGCACGGCCGCTCTAGCTCCTTCGGTTTTTGGGGTGGAGCCCAACGACCACGTCATCTGGCTGGATGTAAAGCGGATTCAGGCGCATGCGCGCCAAGGCACGAACAAGACAAAGGAGCGCAGCGAAGTCCGGGGATCGGGCCGTAAGCTGTACCGCCAGAAGGGGACTGGAAACGCCCGGGTCGGCGATGCCCAGTCCCCCATCCGACGCGGCGGGGGACGTGCCCATGGGGCGCGGCCGCGCAACTACGATCACAACCTGAACAAGAAGGAAAAGCGGCTCGCACGACGCTCCGCGCTTTCGTACAAAGCCGAGCAAGACGCCATCCGTGTGATCGAGGACTTCTCGATGGACCATCCAAGCACGCGGGAGCTAAACGACTTGCTCGGGCTCCTGGACCTCGACGATGAGAAGGTTCTCCTTGCTACGACGGAGGTGGAAACTGAGGTGTATCGGAGCGCCCAGAACCTGTCAAATGTCAACGTTCGTGAAGTGCAGAGCGTGAACACGGTCGACATCCTCGACGCCAACGTTGTGCTTCTCCAAGAAGGGGCTCTGGAGTGGATTACCGAGGTCCTTTCGACCGACCAGCCCGCGCATGCGTAGGGCCCTGAGCTAGAGCCGCCAATTTGACGATCAAGACTCCCGTTTCCCATGAGCAATCGCGTTCTTATCCGTCCCTACGTGACCGAGAAGACGACGCACCAGATGGAGGAGGGGAAGTACTCGTTTGTCTGCGACCTCCGGGCTACAAAACCAGAGATCCGAACGGCCATCGAACAACGATATGATGGAGTCAACGTCCGGAACGTGCGCACCCAAATCGTGCCGGGGAAGCGGCGCCGCCAATTTCGGCAGGGAAATATGATTGAAGGGCGCACCTCGGGCTTCAAAAAAGCCATTGTGGAACTCGACCCTGAAGGGAAACAGATCGACTTCTTCGAGGGCATTTAGAGCACTGCTTTGCGCACCATCACGCGAATTCTGAACCTGTGGCGGGAGAACCTCACACCCGCCCGCAACCGCCCGCGACACCATGGCGATTAAGAAACGCAAGCCGACGATCAACAGTCAGCGGCAGTACACCGTCGACGACAAAGAGGACATTACGACGACCGAGCCGGAGCGCAGCCTGTTGGAGCCCCTGAAGAATAAGGGCGGCCGCAATAACCAGGGCCGGATGACGATGCGCTACCGCGGGGGCGGACACAAGCGTCGCTACCGCACGATCGACTTCAAGCGAAACGACAAGGACGGAATTCCTGCCCGAGTTGAGACGATCGAGTATGACCCAAACCGATCGGCTCGGATTTCGCTACTGGTGTACGCCGACGGTGAAAAACGCTACATCATTGCCCCCGACGGGATTGAGGTTGGGCAGACGGTCATGAACGGGCCGCAGGCGACGGCCGACGTTGGGAATTGCCTCGCGCTTAAGAACATTCCCCTCGGCACCCAGGTGCACTGCATCGAGATGAAGCCGGGGAAGGGCGCCCAGTTGGCCCGGGCGGCAGGAACGCACGCCCAGCTCACGGCACGGGAGGGAGATTACGCCACGTTGGAGCTGCCGAGCGGTGAGACGCGGCTGGTCCCTGCGGCCTGCCGGGCGACCGTTGGCACCACGAGCAACGTGGAGCATTTCAACATAGAACTCGGCAAGGCAGGGCGGAACCGATGGCTGGGCCGTCGCCCCCGCACACGGGGAGTCGCCATGAACCCAATTGATCACCCGATGGGTGGAGGAGAAGGCCGCGCGTCCGGAGGGCACCCGCGCTCCCGAAAAGGAGTCCCGGCAAAGGGGTATAAGACCCGGACCCGAAATAAGGACTCGAACAAGTACATCATCCGACGCCGCACGGAGTCGAAAAACCGGAAGAAGAAATAGCATACCCAGAGGCGGCGGGCTCTGCCGTTCATTCACGAACTCTGCTGGACCCAACGATCGCAGCGACGACTTATGCCCCGCTCACTCCGAAAAGGACCGTACGTCTATTACAAGCTTCAGCGGAAAGTTGATGCGCTGAACGAGTCCGATAAAAAGAAAGTCGTGAAGACGTGGAGCCGCGACTCAATCATTACGCCGGACTTCGTCGGCCATACGTTTGCCGTACATAACGGACACCAGTTTATTCCGGTGTACGTGACCGAGAATATGGTGGGACACAAGCTCGGGGAATTTGCCCCGACCCGGACCTTTACGGAGCACTCGCGCGCGAAGGTTGACAAGCGCGCCCGCCAGAAGCCCGGCCAGTAGCGCCCGCCATCCCCTCTTCTTGACGATCGACCACCGCCAACTGCACGACGAGACATGCAAGCACGAGCTGTCCGAAAGCACATTCGAAGCTCCCCCATGAAAATGCGCCGCGTGATCAACGTGGTGCGGGGCCGGAGCGTCCCGGAGGCGGTGGCCATCCTGGACTACATGCCACAGAAGGTGACCGGGGTGATTGAGAAAACCATTCGGTCTGCCGTCTACAATCTGATGGATCAGTACGACGAGCGCTTCGACGAAGGCGCCCTGCAGCTGAAAGAGATCCGGGCCGATGAGGGCCCTACGTTTAATCGGTGGCAGGCCCGAGCCCGGGGCCGCGCGGCCCCAATCCGCAAGCGCACGACGCACCTCACGGTGGTTATTGAAGTGCAGGAGGCCGAGCGCACGGAGGCCGCATAACACACTGCTCGACAAGAGATCCTTCTAAAAAACACGACGAGGTACAGCCTTGGGTCAGAAAACACATCCAATCGGGTTCCGCCTGGGGGTCATCCACGGATGGGACTCCAACTGGTACTCTGAAGACGACTTTCAGGAGAAGCTCGTCGAAGACGAGGAGATCCGTCGGTACTTGCACACGCGCCTGAAGCGAGCCGGTCTGAGCCGGGTCGTAATTGAGCGCACGCCGAAGCGGGTCATTCTGACGCTTCACACGAGCCGCCCAGGCGTTGTGATTGGGCGCGGGGGCTCCGAGGTGGAGAAGCTCCGCGAAGAGCTCGAAACGCTGATTGGGAAAGACATCCAGATTAACATCAGCGAGATCAAGCGCCCCGAACTCGACGCCACCCTCGTGGCGAAAAACATTGCCCAGCAGCTCGAAGGGCGCATCTCATTTCGCCGTGCCATGAAGCAGGCGATGCAGGCGGCGATGCGCATGGGGGCAGAGGGCGTTCGCATCCGCGCCGCCGGCCGGCTGGGAGGAGCCGAAATGGGACGTCGCGAGGAGTACCTCGAAGGGCGAGTGCCCCTCCACACAATCCGCGCTGATATCGACTTTGCGCAGGAAACGGCCCGTACGATTTATGGCACCATCGGCGTAAAGGTCTGGATCCACCGCGGCGAAATTCTCGGCAAGCCCGACCTCAGTCCCAACGTGCAGGCGCAGCAGCGCAAGCAAATGAAGGAGACGCCTGAGGAGCGCCGCAAGCGCCGTGAAGGTGCGTAGGGCTCCCCGGACTCCTGGTCTTCACTCCCGATCTACTGACACTCTCTCTTCTTACTCATGCTGGAACCGAAGCGAACCAAACACCGAAAGGTTCAGCGCAAGCAAGGCTTAACCCGTGGCGAGTACGCCACCAGCGGCACTCGGCTGAACTTTGGCGACTTTGGAT
This sequence comes from Salinibacter sp., assembly GCA_046498495.1. Lineage (GTDB taxonomy): Bacteria > Bacteroidota > Rhodothermia > Rhodothermales > Salinibacteraceae > Salinibacter. The sequence continues at coordinate 17,140 of JAWOAQ010000164.1, forward strand.
TGAAGTCGCTCGAAAAGGGCCAGCTCACGGGCCGCCAGCTTGAGGCATCCCGCGTGGCCATCAACCGGCATCTGCAGCGGGCCGGAAAGGTGTGGATTCGGGTTTTCCCCGACAAGCCGGTCACCAAAACGCCCGCCGAGACGCGGATGGGGAAGGGAAAGGGCGAGCCTGAATTTTACGTGGCCCCAGTGCGAAAGGGAAACGTCATCTTTGAAGTTGGAGGAGGGGTCTCCGAAGAGGTGGCCCGGGAGGCCCTTCGCCTGGGCAAACACAAGCTGCCGATTAAGACCAAGTTTGTGGTCCGTCCCGGATTCCAGGCCCAAGACGAGTAGCGCCTCGTCGTTCGCGTACCCGCTGACCTTCCATTCCGCCTGCCAACCATGGACGCCGACCAGATTCGAGACCTGAGCATCGAGGAAATTGAGAGCCGCATTGACGAGGAGGAAGAAGAGCTGGAGGAGCTACAGTTCCAGCACGCCATTCGTGGGCGGCTCGAAAACCCCATTCTCCTCCGAACCAAACGCCGCCTGATTGCGCGTCTGAAGACGATCCGAAACGAAAAACAGCAAGAGGCGGAGGCCTCGGCTGCTCAGTAGCCCTTGTGACGTGACGCGCCGGACTTACCGACCGTCTTTCCCGACGAACGAACCGACGAGCCTACGATGGAGACGACCGACCAACAAACAACCGACGAGACGGACCTGACCGAGGAGCGCAGTGCGCGAAAAGAACGAATCGGCGTGGTGGTCAGCGACAAGATGGACAAGACCATCACCGTCTCGGTCCGCCGCCAGATGAAACACCCGATGTACGGAAAATATCTGGAGCGGTCCTCGAAGCACATGGTCCACGATGAGGAGGAAGAGGCCCACGAGGGAGACACGGTCCGCATTATGGAAACCCGACCCATTAGCAAAAACAAGCGGTGGCGGCTGGTCGAGATCATTGAACGCGCAAAGTAATGTTCTCTGGAGTGCCCGCGAGGCCGCCACAGGCGGCTGCTCGGTGCTCGTGACTTGACACTTGAACCCTGGACTTTGAACCCGTCATGATTCAGCAAGAAACTCGACTGACCGTTGCCGACAACAGCGGCGCCAAAGAAGTGCAATGCATCCGTGTGCTCGGCAGTAGCGGCCGCCGCTACGCTGGGATTGGGGATGAGATCGTGGTGTCCGTGAAGTCGGCGATCCCGAGTGGAAACATGAACAAGGGGGACGTCAGCCGGGCTGTGGTCGTGCGGACCCGCAAGGAAACGCGTCGGGACGACGGCACCTACATCCGGTTTGACGAGAATGCCGCGGTGTTGATCAACGCCCAAAAGGAGCCGGTCGGCACGCGCGTGTTCGGCCCGGTGGCCCGAGAGGTGCGGCAGAAGCAGTTTGCACGCATTGTGTCCCTGGCTCCCGAGGTTCTGTAGTCGTTCTGCCCCGCGTACCGAATTGTCCCGAACCACACCCTTAATCCCATGAAGCAGAAGAAACTCCACGTAAAACAGGGCGACATGGTCATGCTCAATAAGACCATAACGTCGGCCAAGTCGGCTGGAGAGGACCGAGAGGCCGGCTACGTCGGAAAGGTGCTGAAGGTGATTCCGGAGCAGGAGCGGGTCATCGTGGAGGGCGTGAACATCCGCGTATTCCACGAGCAGCCCAGTCGATCGAATCCGGAGGGGGGACGAACGGAGCGAGAGGCGCCGATTCACGTTTCGAACGTGAATCCGGTTGACAGCAATGGTGACCCCACGCGCATCGGTCGCAAGAAAGTAGAAGATCCCGATACGGGGGCATCTCACTGGGTACGATACGCGAAAACAACGGGAGAAGAACTGGACGAGTAGGCTCTCGACACCCTCCCGGCGTGCGTGAATCGTTCATGCACGAGGAACTGCGATTGCAACGAATATATATCCTTCGTCTGCGCCCGGTGTGCCGGGAGCAGGAACAGAGGCCTTAGCGAGATCCATCCGCAACGAACGAGTCAAACCCATGGCTGACTACGTCCCCCGGCTGAGCGAGCGGTACCAAAACGAAGTGCGGCCCAACCTGGTGGACCAGTTTGGGTACGAGAATGAGATGGAGGTGCCGCGCCTGAAAAAGATCTGCATCAACAGGGGGGTCGGCGAGGCGTCCGAAAACGAAAAGGCCCTTGACGACGCCGTGGAAGAACTCCGGCGAATTACCGGTCAGCACCCATCGGTCTCCCGTGCAGAAAAGAGCATCTCCAGTTTTGGCATTCGTGAAGGAATGCCGATCGGAGCGCATGTGACGCTGCGCGAGACCCGGATGTACGAGTTCATGGATCGCCTTGTGACCCTCGCCCTCCCCAATTTGCGCGACTTTGAGGGGGTCCCGGATCGCAGTTTTGACGGACACGGAAACTACACGCTCGGAATCGAGGAGCAAATCATCTTTCCCGAGATCGACGTCGACAACGTCGACCGCATTGACGGGATGGATGTGACCTTCGTGACGACTGCCGCGACCGATGAGGAAGCGTATGCCCTGCTGAAGGGCCTCGGGATGCCGTTCGTGCGACGAGGCGATGAGGAAGACGAGCCTGCGGCGGTGTAACGCCCCGAGCCTTTGCTAGTGGATACTGGATAGATTTTCGACAGACCCGACGACCGACATGGCCAAGAAGAGTTGGATTGCGCGCGAGGAGAAGCGCGAAAAGCTCTACGAACGGTACAAGGAGAAACGCCAGAAGCTCAAAGAAGAGGAGCGCTGGGTTGAACTGCAGAAACTCCCTCGCAACTCCAGTCCTGTCCGCCAGAACAACCGGTGCAAGCTGTGCGGCCGGGCTCGTGGCTATCTTCGGAAGTTCGGAGTCTGCCGCATTTGCTTCCGGGAGCTGGCCCTGGAGGGAAAAATTCCGGGCATCCGAAAGGCCAGTTGGTAGCGGCTCCGGTCGCCCGACATCCTCTGAGCATCTTGACCATTGACGACCCGACAGCATCATGAGTGGCGTTTCCGACCCTGTGTCACAGTACATGGCTCGCATCCGCAATGCCCAACGGGCAGAGCATACGCACGTCGACATCCCGGCGTCGAAGCTAAAGCGGGCCATCACCCAGATCCTGCTTGAAAAGGGGTACGTGAAAAACTACATCAACATCGAAGACGGCAAGCAGGGGCTCCTCCGGGTGTACCTGAAGTACGACGAGTACGGGGCCCCGGCCATTCGCATGATGGAGCGGGTCTCGAAGCCCGGCCGTCGCGAATACGCCGACGCCGATACCCTCCCGACGGTAAAGAACGGACTCGGCATCGCCATTCTCTCTACCTCGCGGGGCGTTATGAGCGATAAAGAGGCGCGCCGCTTCGGAGTGGGAGGAGAGGTTCTCGCAAAGGTCTTTTAGCCCTCTGGCCCCGACGCGGGGCCCTGCATCCGCACTGCTGTACGATCAACCGAAGGACAGTTATGGCCCGCATAGGCAGCAACCCGGTTCCTTTTGGGGACGATGTCACCGTAACGGTGGCGGACGACAACACTGTCACCGTGGAAGGACCGAAGGGAACCCTGGAAGAGCACATCGACCCGGAGCTGGCGGTCACGGTCGGAGATGGGGAGGTCGTCGTCGACCGCCCGACGGATCAGAAGCGCCACCGATCGCTCCACGGCCTGAGCCGATCGCTCATCAAGAACATGGTGAAGGGCGTGACGGAGGGGTATCAGAAAAAGCTCACAATTATTGGGGTTGGCTATCGGGCTCAGATGTCGAACGGGGCCCTTGAGCTGGCTCTCGGCTACTCTCACCCCATCTTCTTCCTTCCTCCGGAGGACGTGTCGATTGAAGTGGACTCTGGGCGAGGACAGGACGACGCCATTACGGTAGAGGGAATTGACAAGGAGCTTGTGGGCCAGGTTGCTGCAAAGATTCGGAGCTTCCGCCCGCCGGAGCCCTACAAGGGAAAAGGAGTCCGGTATGCCGATGAGACCATCACGCTCAAGGCCGGAAAGACCGCGGCCCGGTAACCAGTCGCGACCGCATTGATCCGCCCTCTTACGAAGAAGGATTATCCTTGACATGGCGAAGGGAAAGAAAGAAAAAATCGAGCGACGCCAGCGCATTCATTCCAGCATCCGAGAGAGCCTTATGGGCACCTCGGTGCGGCCCCGGCTATCGGTGTACCGCTCAAACCAGTATATTTATGCCCAGTTGATCGATGACTTTTCTGGGCACACGCTGGCGTCCGCCTCGAGCCTGGAGGACGAGGTAACAGGGGAGGATCCGACGGAGGAAAGCCACAGGGTGGGCGAAGTTCTTGCGGAACGAGCGCAGGAAGAGGGCATCGAGAAGGCAGTGTTCGACCGGAGCGGGTATAAGTACCATGGCCGGGTTGAGGCTCTCGCGGACGGAGCCCGGGACGGCGGACTGAAGCTGTAGTCCCGGGAGCGCTTGGTATTCTGCGGGTACGATCCCAACGCATCACGCACGGAGTTGAAGACACACATCATGTCGAATCGAAGAGAACGGAAGCGCGTCAACGCTGAAAAACGACAGGAAAACTGGGTCGACCGCCTGGTGTCCGTCAACCGCGTATCCAAAGTGGTGAAGGGGGGGCGGCGATTCTCCTTCAACACCGTGGTCGTCGTGGGAAATGAAGACGGCCTCGTCGGGGTTGGACTCGGAAAGGCCAACGAGGTCTCGAGTGCGATCTCGAAGGGCGCCGACGATGCGAAGAAAAATGTTTTCCGGGTTCCCATTCGCGACGGCACCATCCCGTACAAAGTGGTTGGTAAACAGGATGCCGGGAAGGTGCTACTGAAGCCGGCGGCCCCCGGGACGGGTGTCATTGCTGGAGGAGGTGTACGGGCTGTGCTGGAGTGCGCGGGCTACCGGAACGTGCTGACGAAATCGATTGGAACGTCCAACCCGCACAACCAGGTAAAGGCGACCATTAATGCCCTGACCGACCTGGAGGATGCTCTCGAGGTGGCCCGCCGGCGCGACATTCCACTGGACAAAGTTTTTAACGGATAGGCACTGGACCACTGCGATCCCACGCCTGCTTTGACCCATGAGCACGCTGAAGATCACACAAGTCCGGAGCACAAATAACCGTAAGAAGGATCAGCGCCAGACCATTCGGGCCCTGGGCCTGCGTGGCATACGGGACACGGTGAAACATGACGATACCCCGCAGATCCGGGGAATGATTAACAAGGTGCATCACCTTGTGGAGGTTGAAGACGTTGAGGAGGGCTAAGCTTTCTGGCGACGGAGGGTAAACGAACACACCGTACTGCGACAGACGTGAGACGCATAGACGACACGACGCCATGGATTTGAGCAATTTGAAGCCGGCCGATGGGGCCACGCAATCGAAGCAGCGACTGGGGCGGGGCGAAGGCTCCGGTCGTGGAGGCCACAGTTCGACCCGAGGAACGAAGGGGCAGAGCAGCCGGTCTGGGGCGAAAAACCGCCCGATCTGGTTTGAGGGAGGACAGATGCCCCTATTTCGGCGCATTCCAAAGCACGGCTTCAACAACCCGCTCCGTACGGAAGATTGCGTCGCGAACGTTGGGCGCATCCAGGCCCTCGTGGACGAAGGCCGCATTGATCCGGAGGAGCCCCTCACACCCGATGTGCTTGAGGAGGTTGGGGCTGTCCGCGATGCAGAGCAGGTTAAGATTTTGGGAGACGGGGCCCTCACCGCGGCTCTCGATGTGTCGGCTCATGCGTTCAGTACATCTGCCGCGGAGAAGATCGAAGACAGCGGAGGAACTGCAACTGTAATTGGTGACGAGTAAGCGGGGCGAGGGGCTGCCTCCACGCAGCACGTTGGATTAATCGGGTTGACTAATGGCTGGATTTGCCGAGAGCATCCGAAACATCTGGAAGGTGGATGAACTCCGCCAGCGGATTTTGTACACGCTGGGACTCCTCGTCGTGTACCGGCTCGGCACATTTGTCACCCTTCCGGGAGTAAATGCGGCGGCGCTCTCCGAGATTAATGCCCAGCAGGGAGGCGGAGGGCTCTTTGGTTTTCTGGATATGTTCGTTGGAGGGGCGTTCATGCAGGCGGGCATCTTCGCGCTCGGCATTATGCCCTACATTACGGCATCGATTATTATCCAGCTGATGGGGGCGGTCGTCCCCTATTTTCAGAAGCTGCAACGAGAAGGGGAGGAGGGGCGGCGTCGCATTACGCAGCTCACGCGATACGGGACCATTGGCATCACGGCCCTCCAGTCCGTCGGCTACGCTATTAATCTGCTCGCCGGGGCCACCGGCGAAGCCGTGGTAATCAACTCAACCCTGTTTATGGTCACCACGGTGATTGTGCTGACCAGCGGAACGGCCTTCGTGATGTGGTTGGGAGAACGAATCAGCGAAGATGGGATCGGGAACGGCATCTCGCTGATCATTATGATTGGCATCATTGCCTTTCTTCCCCAGGCGGTGGCCAATGAGGCCAGCATGGTGGGCGACAACATCTTCATCCTCCTGCTGGAAATTGGTGTCTGGGTCCTCGTTACGGGGGGGGTGGTCTTGATTTCTCAGGGGATGCGCCGGATTCCGGTGCAATACGCCAAGCGCGTGGTTGGGCGCAAGGTGTACGGCGGTACCACGCAGTACCTACCGCTTCGCGTGAATGCAGCTGGCGTGATGCCAATTATCTTCGCCCAGTCGATCATGTTCATTCCGTCGACAATTGCGTCGTTCTTCCCGAACAACGCCACGATGCAACAAATCGGCGGATGGTTCTCCGACATTAGCGGGCTTGGTTATTCGACCCTCTTCTTCTTTGTGGTGGTCTTCTTCACGTACTTCTACACTGCCATCACGGTGAACCCGAAAGAGATGGCTGATACGATGAAGCGACAGGGGGGCTTTATTCCCGGCATCCGGCCCGGGAAGCAAACCAGCGAGTTTATCGACACCATTTTGACGCGCATCACCCTGCCAGGCTCCATCTTCCTCGGCATTGTGGCCATCCTTCCTGCGTTTGCGATGCAAGCCGGTGTGTCCCAGAGCTTCGCGATGTTCTATGGGGGAACCAGTCTCCTTATTCTGGTTCAGGTGACGCTGGACACTCTCCAGCAGATTGAGAGTCACCTGCTCATGCGCCACTACGATGGCTTCATGAAGAGCGGCAAGATGCGGGGCCGCCAGATGCGATAACGAGACCGAATTTGAGGCGCAGCATGCGATGGCTTGCCTCCTTTTGGAACCGATTCTCCGACGCCTTCATGGTGCACCTGAAAAGCGAACGTGAAATTGAACGCCTCCGGGAGAGCGCCGACCTCGTGGGCCGGACGCTCGGCCAGGTGGCCCGGTACGTCCAGCCGGGGACCACGCTCAAGGAGATTGACGAAGTTGCTGAAGAGTACATTCGAACACACGATGCGGAGCCTGCATTCAAAGGATATGAGGTGGGGGGGAATGTTTTCCCAAACACCTTGTGCCTGTCCGTCAATGATGCGGTTGTGCACGGCATACCGTCCGACTATGCTCTGCAGGACGGCGACCTGCTCTCCGTGGATTGCGGGGTAATGCTCAACGGTTATTACGGCGACTCCGGGTACACTTTTGGGGTCGGCACCATTTCGGCGGAGAACGCTGCCCTGTGTCAAACAACGTATGAGGCCCTGTACAAGGGGATTGAGCAGGCCGTTGCTGGCCGTCGCATCGGGGACATTAGCCACGCCGTGCAGGCTCACTGTGAAGCCGAGGGGTACGGGGTTGTGCGAGACCTTGTTGGACACGGGATTGGGCAGGGTTTGCACGAGGACCCACAGGTGCCCAACTTTGGTGAGGCTGGCACCGGCCGCCGATTAAAAAGCGGCCTTTCCGTCTGCATTGAGCCGATGATAAACCGCGGTACTGGGGAGGTGACAACGGACGCGGACGGATGGACCATTCGGGCCGCCGATGGACGCCCGTCGGCACACTACGAGCACATGGTTGTTGTCCGGGACCAGGAAGCCGAAATCCTGTCCACCTTCGACTACATTGAAGACGTCACGCACCCCCCCTACAAACGCAACGTTCTCAAAGAAACACCGACGCGCTAATGGCAAAAGAAGAAGCGATCGAGAAAGACGGAGAAGTAATCGAGGCGCTTCCCAACGCGCAGTTCCGCGTGCGGCTGGAGAACGGACACGAGATTCTCGGGCTCCTGTCGGGGAAGATGCGCATGAACTATATCAAGATTCTTCCAGGGGACCGAGTCAAAGTCGAGATGTCCCCGTATGATCTTTCGAAGGGCCGCATTGTGTACCGATACAAGAACTAAGGCCGCGTTCGGCTTTGAGCGTTTTCGGCGGGATTCCCGCCCTCCTGCATTGTTGAATTTGTGAACGAACTGACCCCTTTCCCATGCCTCGAATTGCTGGCGTTGATGTCCCTGACCACAAGCGCGGTGAGATTGCACTCACAGAGATCTACGGGATCGGCCGGTCTCGTGCGAACGATGTGCTCGATGAAGCCGGCCTGGACCCGGGCGATCGGCCCCGTGAATGGTCGGAGAGCGAGACCAAGCAGGTGCGTCGCCTCATCGAGGAGGAGTACACGGTTGAAGGCCAGCTCCGCACCGAGGAGAAAATGAACATCAAGCGCCTCATGGAAATCGGGTGCTACCGAGGCCAGCGGCACCGGAAGGGCCTACCGGTCAACGGACAGCGCACCCGGACGAACGCCCGGACCCGGAAAGGGAAGCGCAAAACCGTGGCGGGACGCAAGCAGTCAAGCGAGAAAAAGTAACCTCCTTTGGCGGCACTCCCGCCTCCAGTGTTCTCTAGAGAGACGATACGTTAAGGACCCATGGCAGACGGAGACAAAAAAGGCAAACGGCGCGTTCGGAAGAAGAATGTAGTCGTCGAATCGAATGGTCGGGCGTACGTGAAGGCGACGTTCAACAACGTCATTGTGACGATTACCGATCAGTACGGCAACACGATTTCCTGGGCGAGCGCCGGAAAAATGGGCTTCAAGGGAAGCCGGAAGAACACACCTTACGCGGCCCAGAAGGCCGGAGAGGACGCAGCCCAGGAGGCGTACGATCTCGGGCTCCGTCGCGTAGACGTGTTTGTGAAGGGGCCGGGATCCGGTCGGGAGGGGGCGATCCGGGCCATGTCAGAGGTGGGGCTGGAAGTTGCCACCATTCGCGACGTGACCCCCCTTCCGCACAACGGCTGCCGTCCCCCCAAGCGCCGCCGCGTATAGCATTTGTTCGACTCCTGACGTTTGGTTTTGGGTTGGGAGGTCCTTCATGGGCTCCCCAATCCAGGATCTGCACACCCCAATCCAAGATAGGAATATGGCTCGATACAGAGGTCCCAAACAGAAAATTGCGCGCCGGTTCAAGGAGCCCATCTTTGGGCCGTCGAAGGCGTTGGAGCGAAAGCCCTATCCTCCGGGACAGCATGGCCAGTCGCGCCGCCGCCGCGAGAGTGAGTACGCGGTGCAGCTGAAAGAAAAACAGAAGGCGAAGTACACGTATGGCCTGCTGGAGACGCAGTTCAAGAATCTGTTTGATAAGGCGTCTCGCACGCAGGGCGTCACGGGCGAGAAGCTGCTGATCCTATTGGAGGCTCGTCTCGACAACACGGTCTTCCGGATGGGCTTTGCGCGAACCCGCCGACAAGCCCGCCAGTTTGTAACGCACCGCCACATCATGGTCAACGGTGAGATTGTTGACATCCCGTCGTATGAGATGTCACCGGACGACGTGATTTCGGTGAAGCCGGGCAGCCAGGACCTTGAGGTGATCCAGGACAACGTACAACACCAGACCCGGACTTTTTCCTGGATTGATGTGGACCGAGAGGAGATGAAGGGAAAGTTTATCGACTATCCGAATCGAGAAGAGATCCCGGAAAACATTGAGGAGCAGCTCATCGTCGAGCTCTACTCGAAGTAAGATGCTCTGGGCCCGGCAGGCGCCCTGCCCTGGCTTTGGACGTCTCGGGTCTCTTTTGTAAACCTTTACTGCTTAGAAACTGCTGATCGATCGTATGGAAAATTACGGGCTTCACATGCCGGATGGTGTTCAGGTCGAAGAAAACGGTGACACGACCGGAGAGTTTGTCGTGGAACCGCTGGAGCGCGGCTATGGCGTAACCATCGGGAACGCTCTTCGTCGCGTCCTGCTCTCGTCCCTTCGTGGCCTCGCCATCACGGCAGTCAAGATCGATGGGGTGCAGCATGAGTTCTCCACCATCGAGGGGGTGACGGAGGACGTGACCGACATTATTTTGAACTTGAAGGAGGTCCGCTTTACGGCCGACGAGATGCAGGAGGGGCACCTTCATCTGAGCCTCGACGGGCCCGGGTACTGGACTGCTGCCGACATCGATGAGGCCACCTCGGACTTTGAGGTGCTGAACCCGGACCAACACATTGCAACGCTCGCGGACGACGCGACGGTGAACGTAGACCTTCGGGTGGGGCACGGCCGCGGATACGTGCCGTCCGAGGAGAACAAGCGTGAAGATGACCCCATCGGTGTCATCGCCATCGACTCCATCTTTACGCCGATTAAGAACGTAAAGTACTCGGTGGAGCCGACCCGCGTGGGGCAAAAGATTGACTACGAAAAGCTGATTCTGGACGTAGACACGGACGGGTCGGTTACGCCGGAGGAGGCCCTTACCCAGGCCGCCTCCATCCTCCGCGACCACGTCAACTTCTTCATCCAGCTTGAGGAGGAACCCGAGCAGATGGTGGAAGAGCAGGAGGTTGACGAAGAAGTGCAGCGCATCCGAGAATTGCTTTCCCAGTCGGTCGACGAACTGGACCTCTCGGTCCGATCTCACAACTGCCTCAAGGCAGCCAGCATCAAGACGATTGGCGATTTGGTGCGCCGTGAGGAGGACGAAATGCTCAAGTTCCGCAACTTTGGCCGTAAGTCGCTCCAAGAGTTGGTTGAGGTTCTCGACGAGCGTGGGTTGGAATTCGGAATGGACGTCGAGGAGTACCTGGAGGAGCAAAAGGCGTCGAGTTAAGCGATGGGGAGACGCCTTCGGCATCATAGCTTCGGCCCCGCGCCCCGCGTGGCACTACTCTGAATTTTTCATCGCAGGATTGTTATGCGACACCGCAAGAAAGGAAAAAAGATCGGTCGCACGTCCCCCCACCGCAAGCGGACGCTGCAGGCCCTCTCGAATGCTCTTATCGAAAACAAGCAGATCACCACAACGGTTGCGAAGGCAAAGGCGCTGCGCCCGTTTGTGGAGCCGTTGATTACGCGGGCCAAGAAGGATACTGAGCATAACCGCCGCCAGGTCTTTCGCCATCTGCAAAACAAGGAGACCATCAGCGAGCTCTTCACGGAGGTGGCCGACCGGGTGGGCGATCGGCCCGGCGGGTACACCCGTATCATCAAGCTGGGCAAGCGCTCCGGCGACGGAGCCGAGCTCGCGCTGGTTGAGCTCGTGGATTATAACGACGTCCCGCCGTCCGGATCGCGAGGCGGCTCTTCGGGAGGAACCCGACGCGGCAGTGGAAAGGGGCGTCGGGACAGCAGTGGACCTGCAACCGACGCTTCAAAGGCCGACAGCTCGTCTACCGACGAGCCCGAACCGGAAGAGCCAGAAGCCGATGCCGAGAAGACGGACGATGACGCTCAGGCGGAGGCGGAAGATTCCGACACAGACGATGCCTCTGAGGAGGCTTCCGACACGGAAGGTGAGGACGGAGCCGCGAAAGACGAGTAGATTGTCCCTCGCATGTATGGAGTGTAGGGGGCGTCGGCACGGCCGGCGCCCCTTTTGTATTTTGTGGCGTCGTGGGGGCAGAAACTCAGTGGATGCAGGAAGTGTAAAGTCATTCCGTGTCACTCTCCGAACGCAGGCGCTCTCTTCGCATGATTCAGGCATCGGCTGTTCCCGAGCGGGACGAGATTGACATTGAAGACCAATTTGAGGACGACCTGAACTCGCTTCTTGCGGAGTGTCGGGCCCATCTTCCGACGGTCGACGAGGACATGATCCGCCGCGCGTTTCGGCTCAGCTACTGGGCCCACCGCAACGATTGGCGCGAGTCGGGGGAGCGCTACATCAGTCATCCCTTGCAGGTTGCCAGGATCCTGGCACGCGACATTGGACTCGACGACACCAGCGTGGCCTCGGCGTTGCTCCACGATGTCGTGGAAGACACCGAGCTCTCGCTGGACTTGATTCGTGAGGAGTTTGGGGACACGATGGAGTCGATCATCGACGGCCTCACAAAGATCAGCGGGGTCTTCGACAGCCGTGAGCTTGGCCAGGCCGAGAATGTTCGCAAGCTGATGTTGTCGATGGCGTCGGACCTGCGCGTCATCCTGGTGAAGTTTGCGGACCGTCTCCACAACATGCGCACGATTGAGCACCTGCCAAAGAAGAAGCGGCTAAAGAAGGCAAGCGAGACGCTTGACCTCTTCGCTCCCCTGGCCCATCGGTTTGGTCTGTTTACGATCAAGAGTGAGCTGGAGGACCTGTCGTTCAAGATTCTGAACCCGGACGCCTACCACCACATCGTGAACCGGCTGGAGGAGATGGCCGAGCAGCGGGAGGCGTATATCGACCGATTTGTGAGCCCGCTGGAAGCACGACTGGAGGAGGAGGGCTTTGAGTTCGATATCTACGGGCGGGTCAAGAATGTGTACTCCATCCATCGCAAGATGAAGCGGAAGAATAAGCCGATCGACGAGATCTATGATATCTTTGCGATTCGGGTGGTGTTGGAGAGTGGGGGAAAGAAGGGAAAAGAAGACTGCTGGCGCGTGTACTCGCTCGTAACCGACCTCTACAAGCCCCTTCCGGAGCGCTTCCGCGACTTTATTTCCGTGCCGAAGTCGAACGGCTACCAGAGCCTGCACACCACAGTCTTTGGTCCAAAGGGGCGACGCGTGGAGGTGCAGGTTCGAACCCGGGAGATGCACGAGGTGGCCGAGCGAGGCGTCGCTGCGCACTGGAAGTACAAGGAGGGGAAGAAGAACGTCGACGAGGAGATGGAAAAATTTCTGGAGTGGGTGCGGGACCTTCTCGACAACCCAGAGCCCGACGAGGCGACGGAGTTCGTAAAGGAGTTTCGCCTCAATCTCTACGACGAAGAGATCTACGTCTTTACCCCGCAGGGGGACCTCATGACGCTTCCGCAGGGGGCGACGCCGGTTGACTTTGCCTTCAAGGTGCACACGGAAGTGGGGATGCAGTGCATTGGGGCCAAGGTGAATGGCAAGATGGTTCCGCTTTCGCAGGAGCTCTCCAGTGGGGATCAGGTCGAAATCATCACCTCCAAGAAGCAGCAGCCGAACCCCGACTGGATGAACTTCGTGGTGACCCACAAGGCGCGCAGTCGCATTCGGCAGTGGACCAACGAGGAGCGCCGCAAAGCCGCCGAATTGGGGCGCGAGATGTGGCAGAAAAAGAAAGACCGCGCCGACCTAGAAATCAGCGATCAGGATTTGCAGCAGGTCGCTCACGAGCTTAAGTTTCCGGATCTGCAGCAGCTGTTCTACGAGATGGGGAAAGGGCTCTACGATCCGGACGAGCTGGTAGACCACATCAAGAAGGGGCAGGCCGGCACTGAGGCCGCGAACGATGAGGAGCCGCAGGATGAGGAGGCGCTAAAGGAGCAGTACGAGCGGTTCCTGGATTCAGCCCAGTCAACAGGCAAGCAGACCCTTGTGGTCAATGGCGAAATTCAGGAAGACCTGGCCGTGAACTACGCATCGTGCTGCAACCCCATTCCGGGCGACGAGGTGTTTGGCTTCGTCAGCAAAACCGGGACCATCAACATCCATCGGTCGAACTGCCGAAACGCTTCGGACCTGCTGGTTAACCAGGCCGACCGCATCCTGGACGTGGACTGGAGCCACCAGAAAGACGTGCAATTCGTGGCGGCGCTCCGTCTGATGGGAGAGGATCGTGTAGGCATGGTTAACGACATCACGACCGTGATTTCGAAGAACCTGAAGACCAACATTCGATCCATCACGATTGACACGGACGACGGCATCTTTTCCGGTACCATTATGCTTCATGTCTCGGATCTTGAGCACCTTCAGCGCTTGATGGAGCGCCTGAAGCGAATCGACGGCATCCACGGTGTCTACCGCTTCGAGGAGTAGTGCGTCCATGAGTGCAGATAATCTCCGGAGTGGACCGCCGCGCCTTGTGGGGGTTGATGTGGGCACCAAGCGCGTGGGCCTTGCGACGTCGGATCCCCTCCAACTCTTTGCGCGGCCCCACGATACCTATGCTCCGCAGGCGGCCCTCGACGAACTGGTTCGGATGGCGGAGGGGGACGGGATCGACGCCGTGGTGGTGGGGTGGCCGCTTACGGAAGAGGGAACGGCGGAGGAGGCGACGGAAATGGTCCAGGCGTACGTCGATCGGATCGAAGAGGTGCTCCCACAGGTGCCCATTGCCCGGCGCGACGAGCGGTATACCTCGGAGCGAGCCAAGGAATTGCTTCGACGGGCCGGGGTTTCCCAGCCGGGGCGCTACGACAAGGGACGGGTCGACGCGGCGGCGGCCGCCGTCATTCTTCAGGACTACCTCGATGCACAGGGGTAGCGCTACGATTGGCTCCGCCGTGCCTCCTCATCCAGAATACGGTGGGCAATCGTGCGTGCAAGGTCCGGTGCGTTGCCCCAGGCCCGGTTGTTGGCGATCACGTTCAGCAAGACGTTCTGATCTTGGGCACGATAGGTGAGCGCCGTGGCGTCGAGCACCATGTCACGAGCCTGCTCGGTGTCGGTAATCTCGGGCGTGGGTTCATCAAAGGGGTACGCCATCGCGTAGGCGTCCGCATACTTCGTATTTCGGGGCGTTAGGAGGCGTGCGACCGCCTGGTCGTTGGCCGCTGTGAATTGCTCCCCGCACCGGGCCCACTGGTCCCGGATCGCCGGAAGCCACGTCCAATGACTGAAGATGTGTCCCAGGCCGCGGGTGGCGAGCCAGTCGAAGTAGGTGTCATTCATCAGGTGCTCCGATCGGAGTTCGAGGTGGGCCTGCACATCGGACGGAATGGCGTCAAAGAATGCATCGAGCTGCTCCACATTGTCCGCGGGCGAGGGACTGTCGGCCACACGACGGTAGGATTGCTGAAACAGAATGCCCTCCAGCCGGTCGCCCATGAGGTCGACGGCGGGTGCGTGAAAGGTGTCCACGTAGGCCTCGGCGTCGAGATAATTGGGGTTGTCGACAAACTCGCCGCTCCGACGCAGCGTGTGGGCAAAGTACTGCTGCGGGGCCTTAATCAAGAACGACGCGTCGTTGGGGGCGTGGTCCAGGTACTTTGAAAGGACGAAGGAATTGGAGGAGGGCTCGTCGTTTTCGCGGAGGGGGCGGTAGAACGTGAAATCCAACTCCAACACGCCAAAATGGCGAAAATACTCGCGGACGGACTCGATGGGCAGCTGTCGCTCCTCGAAGGTGCGCCCCCCGAGGGTGCGCTTGCGAGTGGAAATACGCGTGCCAAACGGATCCTCGGAGTAAATTTGGCCGAGCCAGCCGGCGTATCGATCGCTGGCCGTTCCAAACCGGGCGTGCGAATGGAGGCCGCGAAACTGAAACTGGTCTGCTGCAGCCCGTCGGTCGTCAATCGTACGGGGCTCAATCGGGTCGGACATCACAAAGCGAGAGAATTAGGAGGAGTCGGTGTCGGCCTCGATGACCTGGCGGAGCTTCTCGTAGGTTGTGGCGAGATCTTCCGGCAGCACCCGCGTCTCGGCGGTGGTGGACATAAAGTTGGTATCGCCGTTCCAGCGGGGCACCACGTGCATGTGCAGGTGCTCTGGGATGCCGGCTCCCGAGGCGGCGCCGAGATTCATGCCTACATTGAAGCCCTCCGGGGAGAGCGTCTCGCGGAGCCAGCGGAGGCATCGGTCGATGGTGGCCGCTAGGGCTTGCTGCTCCTCGGGCGTGAGGTCCTCGTAATCGGCCACCTCGCGGATCGGCAGGATGAGAAGGTGGCCGTTGTTGTATGGGTAGCGGTTCATCACGACAAATACGTGCTCGCCCCGCCACAAAATCAGGTTCTCGCGGTCGTTCTCCTCATTGAGCAGACGGGTAAACAGGGAGGTCCCGTCGGGGGGCTCCCGACCCGCCGCGTCCGACACGTATTCTGAGCGCCAGGGACTCCACATGCGATCCATGAGGTCGGCGGGAGGGGGTTAGGGGAGGGACAACAAGAGCATTTCAACAAACTCTGTGTTGCCCGCACAGTTCAGGCTCTGCGACGAGCTCCACGAAAAGTATAGCCGTTGTGGACAACGGCACACCCATGGCAACCGGCTCCATCTACGCCGACCTTCACACCCACTCCGACTGTTCGGACGGGCACCTGTCCCCGTCGGCCCTCGTCGAGCGAGCAGCCACGTGTGGCCTCGACGTGCTCGCGCTCACGGACCACGATACGGTGCAGGGCCTGGCCGAGGCGGCCGACGCCGCCAGCGCGCATGGAATTCAGTTGATCCCCGGGGTGGAGCTCAGCCTGACGGAGAACGGGACCGAGATCCATGTCCTGGCCTACGGATTTCAGCCTACGAATTCCACACTCCAGGCGCACCTCAGCACGTTTCGAGAGATCCGCCGGGAGCGGGCCTGGGCCATGGTGGATCGGTTGCGGGCCCATGGGTGTTCGCTTCGGGACGCGGTGGTTGCGGACGCCTTCGAGGGAACTCAGGCCCTGGGGCGCCCGCACGTCGCCCGCGCCCTCGTGTCGGCGGGACACGTGGATACGCCCCGTGAGGCGTTCGAACAGTACCTTGGTGCGGGGCAGCCGGGATTCGTAAAGAAGCCCGACGTTCCGGCGGACGAGGCCCTGCAGATGGTGCATGAGGCTGGTGGGAAGGCCGTGCTTGCGCACCCGGGGCACTGGACGAGTTCACGGCGCATCCGGCGCCTCGTCGATCAGGGACTCGATGGCCTGGAGGTTGCTCATCCGTCGCACGACCCGTCGCTCCGAGGATACTACGAACGGATCGCCGGCGGATATGGGCTTTTCGTCACAGGTGGATCGGATTACCACGGCGGGCCTCATCGTTCCGAGGACCCAATGGGAGACATCGGATTGACCCAGAGCGAATGGGAACGTTGTCGACCACATCTTGCGTAACATCGATCGCCTTGCCCCTTTATCCACATCGACCCGGCTTATGCCTACCCACATCGAAGGCGACCTCGTCGCCAGAGACCACACGTTTGCAATCGTTGTCAGTCGCTTCAATGAGTTCGTAACCGAGCAGATGGTCGACGGGGCGCTCAATACCCTCAAGCGCCATGGCGCTGACCCTGAGGCCGTTCCGGTCATTCACGTTCCCGGCTCGCGCGAAATTCCCGTTGTCGCCCAGCGCTGTGCCCGCTCCGGGACGTACGACGCCGTCATTTGCATCGGGGCCGTCATCCGCGGGGCCACAGACCACTTCGACTACGTGTGCTCGGGCGTATCGAGCGGCACCTTGCAGGCGTCGATGGACAGCGAGGTGCCCGTGATCTTCGGCGTGATCACGACCGATACCATCGAACAGGCCATTGAGCGGGCGGGGACGAAGGCGGGCAACAAGGGTCGCGACGCAGCTGCGGCGGCGATTGAAATGGCAAATGTGATGGACCAGCTGCCGGCGTA
Source organism: Salinibacter sp. (assembly GCA_046498495.1). Classification (GTDB taxonomy): domain Bacteria; phylum Bacteroidota; class Rhodothermia; order Rhodothermales; family Salinibacteraceae; genus Salinibacter. The sequence goes on from JAWOAQ010000164.1 coordinate 34,703, forward strand.
ATCCCAGTTGCCGCATCGAAGGGAAGGTTCGCGCATCCTACCGTTCCTCGGACCGAGCGGGGGCCGGGAAGAGGACGGGTGCAGGACGTCGCCTCTGCGCCTGGCAAGCGGAAAGAGAGCGGGCGGGCGAGAGCTACAAAAAGTTCACGCCAAGATTCGGGGCAGGGCAGAGAACCCGCGAAACGTCTGGGCGGCGTCTGCGTCAGAGGGCGTGCACATAAAAAATGGTGGGCGTAGCTCAGTTGGTTAGAGCGCCAGGTTGTGGTCCTGGAGGCCGTGGGTTCAAATCCCACCGCTCACCCCTTTGACCGACGAGAACCGCCGGTCGCACGTATCGTGCCGCGTTCGTCTAGCCTGGTCCAGGACGCCGGCCTTTCACGCCGGTAACACGGGTTCAAATCCCGTACGCGGTACCAACTCGGTCCATGAGGCCCTGCGAGGGACGCCCCTCCAGGGCCTTTTTTGCTTGGGGGCTCCGCGTCGTGAAGCCCCGCGGGGAAGGCAAACGGGCTACAGCAGGAACAGCCGTCGGGAGGACGTCACAAAAGCCCACCAGCCGGCGCGCACCCCCACCCCGATCGTTAGGGGAAGCAGGGCGTCGTGCAGGCCCTGCGGCCAGAATGGCCAGCCGCCGGCCAGGACGAGGGCAGTCAGGGCCGTGGCGAGAAGGTAGTAGCGGAGGGCCTTTGAACTGGGACGACGCATCAGTTGCCGGGCGGCCACGAGGTGGGTGGGCCAGGCCCAGAGGAGGTTCAGGTTATTCGTCGTTACGGAGTAGGTGGCAATAAACCACAGGAAGCAGATTGTAAGGCCGACAGTGCCCACGGTGGCAAACAGCAGAGCGTCGCCCCGGCCGGAGGGGGCCCGCCCCAGTGTGGCCTGTGTGCCGGTCCACAATACAACGAGCCCGAGGAAGCCCCAGGCGAGTGTGGACGGCCAGTGGGTTCCCTCTCTGGTGGTGTTGTATCCCTCAACCCATTGTACTGTGTCGGTCCGGCTCACAAGTGATCGCGTACCGCCGCGCCCCGTTACGCGGGCATTGTCAAAGGCCGCCATCAGGTATTCGGGCAGAAACATGGCCTCGCCGGCGGTTGGGGAGCGGTCGGCCGGCCGGCCCAATGCGATATCGAAGCCCACATCCAGGACGGGGCGATCGGCCACGTAGGGGTCGAGCATCTCGCGAAAGCTTTCAGTAGGATTGGGCTCCCCAGCAAAGGCCACGTTGTCGCCGAGTGTCTGCTGCAGGGCATCGCGGATCCGGGTCGAGCAGTTGTCAAAGAAAAAGTCGTACTGGTAGTACCGGTTGTTCGGGAGGGCGTTGGTACGGAGGAACTGGTAGAGCGCGGTGCGCTGCTGCCGGGTAAGGTTCAGCCGCTGCTCGATGACCGGTCGCTCCTGCTCCTCGTACACCTGGAGGGCTCGGGAATATTGGGCCACGCTCAGAAAGTAGCGGAGGTGACCGTACATAAACTTTGGGACAAAGAGAGGGTCGTTAAAGTCAAAGGTCCCGTAGTTGTAGAGACGGTCGAGATTTTGCTCAGGATCGGAGACGCGGACGGCACTGTGGCCGGCGAACGTGTACATCGGATCGCCGGGCAGGATGGTGATCAACGAGACGTGCGACTCGGCCGACAGGCGATCCGGCCCCGGCTGGGCCGTGGCGTCGAGGGGCAAAACGATGAGTGCCAGAAGAAAAACCCCCAGCAATCCCGAATATGAGCGAACCATCGGGCGGAGTGGGAAATATTCAGACAGGTCGCCCCTCGAACGTTCCCGCACCCGGCGGGTTCAACCTGCCGTCGCCCATTTTTCCGCACACCAGTCTTCTCGATCCCCGTGGGCCGCACCCATCGAGCCGCCGTCGTCCTTGACGCCCTCCGCGAGCGCATCGATCAACCGACGACCGAGCTTGAGTACGAGACCCCGTATCAACTCCTCGTGGCGGTCATCCTCTCGGCCCAGTGCACCGATGAGCGGGTCAATGAGGCGACACCGGCCCTGTTCGATGCCTACCCTACCGTGGACGACCTGGCGGAGGCGACCCCAGACGACATTTACCCTTACATTCAGTCCATTACCTTTCCGAACAACAAGGCCGGCTACCTCGCCAGCACTGCCCGTCGGATTGTTGCGGAGTACGATGGAGCCGTTCCGTCCAGCGTCGACGAACTGCAGACGCTGACGGGAGTGGGACGGAAAACGGCCCAGGTTGTCGCCAACGTGGCGTTTGATGTTGATGCACTGCCCGTTGACACCCATGTCTTTCGGGTTGCCAACCGGGTCGGGCTCGTAAAGGAAGACGCCAACACGCCCCAAAAAGTGGAGCGCCAGCTCCGTCGGGTTATTCCGAGAGCGGACTGGTCCGACGCGCATCACCTTCTCATTCTCCATGGCCGGTACACCTGTACGGCCCGGTCGCCGGACTGCAGCGCGTGCCCGGTGGCGGAGGTCTGTAAATACTATAAGCGGCACCAGCGCCTTCCCGAGCCCCGGCACGATCTGAACGCATCGGCGGGCACCTTCTACTGTAGCACCAGCGATCACTACTTCGATGAGGCTGACAGGCACGTTGATCGCTACGGTGTCGAACAGGTCGCCTGCCCGTACTGCGGGTCCATGCAGGTCTTCCGCACCCGCGACGGACAGCCCACCAAGCAGGTAAAGGATTACCGCGTAAACGGATAAACGCCGCCCACCGGAGCGCTCTCACTCACATTTCTGTCTCCCTCCATGGATTCCGCCAAGCGCCACCTTCTCCTCATCCTCGACGGCTGGGGACTCGCAGAGGACCCGTCCGTCAGCGCAATTGAGCAGGCCGACACGCCGTTTGTGGAGTCGCTGTTTGAGCAGTATCCCCACGCTACGCTTCGGGCGGCCGGCCGCGCCGTGGGGCTCCCTGACGGCCAGATGGGGAACTCGGAGGTGGGCCACACGAACCTGGGGGCGGGGCGCGTGGTCTGGCAGGAGATTCTCCGCATTTCGAAAGCGATTGAGGACGGGTCCTTCTTCGAGAACGAGGCGCTCGTCTCGGCCGCCCGGCACGCCCGCGAGAACAACCAGAAGCTCCACCTGATGGGCTGCTTCTCGGACGGCGGGGTGCACAGCCACCTGGAGCATCTGTACGGCCTTCTGGAACTGGCGCGCCGCGAAGGACTGGATTCGGCGCAGGTGTGCGTGCACGCTTTTACCGACGGGCGCGATACCGACCCGCACGGCGGGGCGGACTACGTCCGGCAGTTTCAAGACAAGGCATCCGAAATTGGGGTCGGCCGGCTTGTCTCCATCGTGGGCCGCTACTACGCCATGGACCGCGACGAGCGCTGGGACCGCACCGAGTGGGCCTACCGCCTGCTAACGGATGGAGCGGGCGAGGCCTTCGGCGATCCGGTGGCAGCCCTGGAGTCGAGCTACGAGTCGGACATAACGGACGAGTTCGTGGAGCCCCGTCGCATCCGCACAGGCGACGAAAATGCATTTGGGGAGAAAGGGACGCGGATTGAGGCCGGCGATGCGGTCATCTACTACAACTTCCGGTCGGACCGGGCCCGGCAGCTAACCCGCGCGTTTACGGAGCCGAACTTCAGCGGCTTCGATCGGGAGCGGATCGGCAATCTCCGGTTTGTAACGATGGCGCCATACGACGAGACCTTCGATCTGCCGGTGGCCTTCGACAAGGTGAACCTGGAGGGCACGCTCGGCGAGATCATCAGCGAGCGCGGAGGACGGCAGCTTCGCGTGGCGGAAACGGAAAAATACGCGCACGTCACGTACTTTTTCAGTGGAGGACGGGAGCACGAGTTTGAGGGGGAGGACCGCCTCCTGGTGCCGTCGCCCGATGTGGCGACCTACGACCTGCAGCCCGAGATGAGCGCGCCAGCGGTGGCCGAGCGCACGGCCACGGCGATTGGGGACACGGACTACAATCTGGTGGTCTTGAACTTTGCAAATCCCGACATGGTGGGCCACACGGGCGACTTCGACGCCGCCGTAGCGGCCTGTGAGGCCGTTGACGCGGCCGCCCAGACGGTGGTGGAGGCGGCGCGGGCCCACGGCTACTCGGTCAGTATCATTGCCGATCACGGCAATGCGGACAAGATGCGCAATCCGGACGGCTCCCCGCACACGGCCCATACCACGGCCCGGGTCCCCCACATCATTCTTAAGGATGGGTTCGACGGACCGGTCCGGGACGGCAAGCTGGGCGATGTGGCCCCTACCCTTCTCGCCCTGATGGACGAGGATGTGCCCGCGTCGATGGAGGGCGAGGTGCTGGTCCCGTCGGCCTCGGGGGCGTAGGGCCCAGCCGCGCTCGGCCTACTCAACGGTCGGCGTGTACGGCAGACGGGTCTGCACGGGGGCCTCCTGCCCCACGATGCGATCAAGCACACGCTTCTGGTGCCACAGCTTCCGTTCCAGGGAGGTCGCCGTGGTTGCGTACCACAGCTCGGTGGCCTGGGTGGAGAAGCTCTCGTTCAGGCGCTCGAAGACCGTTTTGGGACGGGGTAGTTCGCGGGTCCGGTAGGGCCCGTCGCCCAGGCCGCCGGCCCGGCCCGCAATTGCAACGGCGTCGGGCAGCGTGCCGAGGGTGTCAACGAGCCCCACGTCCTGGGCGTCCTGGCCCGACCATACGCGACCCTGAGCGATGTCGTGCACGGCGGACGTGTCCATGCCACGTCCCTCCGCCACGCGCTCTAGGAACGTCTCGTACGTCTGATCGATGGACTGCCCGATCAGGCGTCGCTCGTTCTCGGAGAGCGGGCGGCTCGACGAATACATGTCCGCGTAGGGACTGGTCTGAACCCCGTCGAACGTCACACCCAGTTGGTCCTCAAAGAAGTCCTCTGCGTTTAGAAGCAAGCCGATGACGCCAATTGAGCCGGTCACGGTGGTCGGATTCGCCATGACCGTATCGGCCGCGGCGGCGATGTAGTAGCCCCCAGAGGCGGCCACGTCCCCCATCGACACGATAACCGGCTTCTCCTGTGCCGTCCGGTCCACGGCCCGCCACATGGACTCAGAGGCCGAGGCACTGCCGCCCGGCGAGTTGATGCGGAGCACCACGGCCTGTGTCGACGTGCTCGTGCGTGCCTCCTCCAGCGCGTCGATCAGGGCGCTCGCCCCCAGGGCCTGCTGGCCAGAGCTAAACGGGCTGTCGTCCGGATCGCCCGGCACGATGTTGCCCTCCGCGTACACAATGTCCACGGTGCCGGAGCCGGTGTACGACACGTCGGCACTGGAAGGGGAGACCCGTTTGTAGCTGGAGAGCGGAACGGTTGACAGGTCCGCGGCGGTCGGGGCGGAGGGAACGAGGGTTTCGAGAACGGAGCGCACCTCGTCCTCGTAGCGAAGGCCGTCAATCAGCCCTTCGTCCGCAGCGGCTGTGGCCGTGAGCAGCGGATCCTCGTCGGCCATGGTGGCCAGGGAGTCGGCCGACAGGGATCGGTCGGCGGCGATGGCCTCGGTAAACTGGGTGTTGGTGGTCGAGAGCAGGGCGTTGAGCTGCAACCGATTCTCGTCCGACAGGTCCGATCGCACGAACGTCTCCGCGGCGCTCTTAAACTTGCCGGCCCGGACCACCTGCGGCTCCACCCCCAACTTATCGAACGTACCATCGAAGAACGAGAGGATGGTAGAAAAGCCGTTGTACTCAAAGCCCGACTGCGGCCCAACATAAACGCTGTCGGCCGCGCTGGCCACGAAGTAATCCTTCTCGCTCATCCCAAACTCTTCACTGGAGGCAATGACTGGAACGCCATTATCGGAGGCCTGCTGGACCGCCTGGCGCACCTCCTCCAGGGTGGCCCACTCCGCCGAGGTGCCCTTCATTCGGAGCCACACCGCCTCGATGCGGTCGTCCTGCGTGGCATTGCGGAGGGCTGTTTGCAGGTCGCGCAGGTCGTACCCCGCGCCCTCGCCAAACGCCTGCCGAAAGGGATCGTCAGCGGCCGTTTCCGGGATGGAGCCTTCCATCGGCACCGTCAGCACCGAGCCCGACTCCACCGAGGGCGTCGTATCGCTCGACAGGGCGAGCGCGAAGAGAAAGAAAAACACAACGAAAACCACAATACCAAACGCGAGGAGCGTTCCCAGCACGCTGGCAGCAAGCGTCGAAAAAAAGCGCATGTAAGGAAATGCGAGAGCGAGGTGGAGGAAGATCAACCGGAGTGTGTCGAGGCGATACAGCCCGCATGTCCATGCTGTATGCGGGGAGCGCGCCGACCGTTTCCGTGAGAGCGCTTCCGAAGTCCGAATGGACGAAAAGGAAACTTGACAGGGTGCGCCATGTACAGAATATCGATCCAAACACCCTCTCACCGACGCGTTATAGCCCTGAAACCAGGTGAGCGAGGCGAGAGACCATCGTACTGGGACGGTAGGATAAGCGGGTGAGCAAAACGTGAGTACGACCAATACTGACTCTGCACACGAACACGAGGAGCGTCCGGCCCTGAGCGATCGGGAGCGCATGATCCTTCGCCTGGTCGTCGAGGCGTTTATCGACTCGGCGGGGCCGGTGGGATCGCGTCGCCTGGCCAAAAACAGCGGACTGGACCTCAGTGCCGCCTCCATCCGGAACACCATGGCGGATTTGGAGGACATGGGCTACCTCGACCACCCCTACACCTCGGCGGGCCGGATGCCCACGCGGATGGGGTACCGCACTTTTGTAGACGAACTGATGGATACCCCAGAGCTGTCGCCCGTCGAGCGGCAGGTGCTCAAGATGAAGCTGGCGCGCCTGGCCGACGACACCAACCAGCTCCTCCGCGAAAGCACGCGCCTGCTCAGCAAGCTGTCCAACTTGCTCGGCATTGCCCTGACCCCACGCCTGTCGACAGGGATTCTGGAACGAATTGACATCGTGCCGCTCTCGGCCGATCGTCTCATGTTCGTCCTTAGTGTGCGGGGAGGACTTGTCAAAACAATTGTGCTGAGCTTCGAGTCCGACCTGAACCGATCGGAGATCGACCGCGTCGTGTCGATTCTCAACGAGCGCCTCGCGGGCCTCACCCTGCAGGAGATCCGCGAAACCCACCAGGAGCGCATGAAGGACCTGCGCGATGATACCGGCCTCGTGCAGCTGGTGATGGACGAGTCGGCCCTTCTCTTTAGCGAGCCCGACGAAGGACGGTTGCAGTTCGACGGCACGCAGAACATTCTCGCACAGCCCGAATTCCAGGAGCCGGACGATATCCGGCACCTGATCGAAACGATTGAAGACGAGGATCGAGTGGTGAAGGCCCTCGAAAATCTCTTCGAATCGGATCCGGAGGCCGTGGGGCAGGCCACCATCCGCATTGGCAGCTTGCACGACGAGGAGGAGATGGACGCCTACTCGATCGTCACGTCGCCCTACCAGCTGGGCGATACCATCGGCACGCTCGGCGTCATTGGCCCACCCCGCATGAACTACCCCCGGGCGGTGGCCCTGGTGGAAGGGGCCGCCCACGCGGTGAACCGGCCCGCCGACGATGCCTCGTCGGCCTCCCCCGCCGGCCGCTCCGACTGACACGCTGCGAGCCCGGCCCGGATGGACGGAGTTCGATCGCCGGCGCCGCCGGCGACCCGCTCGTTGTTCGCCCACCCTTGTCTCTTCCAAACATCCCCTCTCAACGTGAGCACAGACGCCACCAACGGCTCTCAACCCACCGAAGACCGCACCGACGCTCCCGACAATACGGAGGCGCCGGCGACCGATGATGATCCCCCCCCCAACGACGAACACACGGAGGAGACGGCCGACGGGCCGCCGGATCGTATCGAAGAGCTGGAGTCAAAGGTGGAGGCCCTCCAAGAGGAGCGCGATGAGCTCAACGAACGGTTGCTCCGCAAGGCCGCCGAGTTTGACAACTACCGGCGTCGGATGGAGCGGGAGAAGGCGCGGCGCTACAAGAAGGGCAAGCTCGACGTCATCGAGCCGCTCCTGGAAGTGGTGGACGACTTTGAGCGGTCGATGGAGGCCGCCGAGGACCTGGACGAGGCCCCGGACGCCGAAACGGCCTACGAGTCGCTGAAGGGCGGGGTCGAGATGGTATTTCGTAAATTCCAGGATACCCTGGAAACCCTCGGGGTAAAGCCAATTGAAGCCGAAGGGCATCCCTTCGACGAGAATCTGCACGAGGCGATGATGCGACAGCCCACGAATGACGCCGAGCCGGGCACCGTCCTCCACGAAATCCGGAAGGGATACCGCATGGACGATCACATCGTGCGATACAGCCGGGTCGTTGTGGCCGCGGAGCAGAACGACGACTGACAGGAGACGGCCGGCGGCGTCGCCGTTCGCTTTGAATCAAGCTTGGACCACAAGTATATGCCGCGTGACTACTACGACATCCTGGGGGTTGACTCCGACGCCTCCGAAAAGGAGATCAAGAAGGCCTATCGAAAGAAGGCCATGGAGTATCACCCGGACCGCAATCCGGACGACCCGGAGGCGGAGAAGAAATTCAAGGAAGCCTCGGAGGCGTACGAGGTCCTCTCGGATGCCGAGCAGCGCCGTCGCTACGACCAGTTTGGTCATGAAGGCGTGAACCAGAACGGCGGGGGGCGGCGCGGCGCTCGGGGGCGCGGCGGGTTTCACGACATTGAGGACATCTTCAGCGCCTTCGACGAGATTTTCGGAGGCCGGGGGCAGCGCCGCGGCGGCGGAGGCGGCCGGTCCAGCCGACAGGGGGGGCGTCCGGGCAGCGACCTTCGGGTCACCCTCTCCCTTACGCTCGAGGAAATTGCCGAGGGAGCCGAGAAGGAACTCCGGCTCCGTCGGTACGCTGAGTGCGAAACGTGTGACGGCACCGGGGCCGAAGGGGGCATGGCCGGCAACAACTACGCCATGTGTCCGAAGTGCGATGGCACCGGCGAGCTACGGCAGGTGTCGCGGTCGGTCTTCGGGCAATTCGTGAACGTACAGGCGTGCCCCCGCTGCGACGGCGACGGGCGCATCATCGAAGATGCCTGCTCGGACTGCGACGGCGAGGGCCGCGTGAAGCGGGAGGAGACCATCACGGTGAACGTGCCCGCCGGCGTGATGGAAGGCAACTACCTGACGCTCTCAGGGGCCGGGAACGCCGGGCTTCGGGGCGGCCTCTCCGGCGACCTTCGCATCGAGATTGAGGAGGAGCCCCACGACGACTTTGTGCGGGACGGGCTCGACATCTACCACGACGTGTACCTGTCCATCTCCGAGGCGGCCCTCGGCACGGAGGTCGAGGTGCCCACGCTCGACGGCCGAGCGCGCCTGGAGATTGCGCCCGGCGTGCAGGCCGGGAAGATTCTTCGGATGCGCGACCGCGGCCTGCCCGAACTGGAGGGCGCGAGCCGCGGCGATCAGATGAACCGCGTGCACGTGTGGACCCCAGAGGACCTCACCGACGAAGAGAGAGAGATGCTGCGGGAGCTCCAAGACCACGAGAACTTTCAGCCGCAGCCCTCCGAGCCCAACACCGAGAAGTCCTTTTTTGAACGGGTATCGGATGTTTTCTCGTAACAGATCCGAACGGTGCTGAACGGCCAGTCGGCCGTTCTGTATTGTAATCGAACCCACCTGCACGTCCAGCCCGGCCCTTCATTTAACCCGGGCCGGCCGGGCGTCTGTTCTCGCAACGACACTGTTCTGATCATGTCCGATCCCGTATCGGGAGACGCATTTCGCACCCTAATGCGTCGGGTGCCCTCGCCGGTTGTCGTCGTCACGGTGCAAGGGCCCCGAGAGGCCCGGGGCATCACCATCGGCTCCTTTACGAGCCTGGCCCTCGACCCCCCGCTTGTAAGCTTCAACGTAGGATGCGACTCGCGCATGCACGAGGTCATGGGACGGTGCGACCGCTTTGCGGTACACGTGCTGGCCGAGGGCCAGGTGCACCTGGCCAAGCGGTTTGCCGTGCCGGGGCTCAACGGGGCCGAGCAGTTCGAGTCGGTCTCCTACACGCGGGATGCGCACGGGCCCCCAATTCTCGACGGGGTCTCGGCGGTGATGCACTGCATGCCCCACGATTCGATTGTGGCCGGCGATCACGAGCTGTACGTGGGGCGCGTCGTTGAGCTGGACGCCCCGCCGGACCGGGGCGCGGTGCTCTATTACCAGAGCGGGTATCACGGGGTGGGGAGCGAGCTCCCGTCCAGGGAATTTTCGCCGGTGAAGCGGGTGTCGAGCGAGTCGTCCTGAGCGCCGACACCGTAAAACGCGAAGTCGTACCGGGCGGGGTCGTCGGGGCACAGGTGGCGGCAGATCGCTGTCACGCGCCGGACCGCCTTCCAGTCCGTGCTCTTCCGCTCCAGCAGTCCCAGGGCCCGCACCTGCCGGCCGGCAGG
>JAWOAQ010000203.1:0-21966 GCA_046498495.1 Salinibacter sp.
CAATTTAATTTCGGGTCATGGAGAAAGGATGCGGCGCAACCCGTGAGTTTAGATGCCTTGATGATAGGCTCGAAAAAATGCGGTTCTATCCACCAAACAAAGGCTGAGGCGTAGCAACCCCGCCATAAATGGTTCTTCGAAGCTGAGTGCCGACAGCGTGTTTGAGAAGAATTTCGAACTGCTCCAGCACCGGCTTTGCTCGCATCACGATCTTTGACAATCCGTTTCGCTTCACTTCCACCGGGTCGCGATTGTTCCAGCGGAACGCAACCTCACTGAGGTAACGAGGCAAGTGGCGTCGGCTGTGGATTCGTCTGCTCAAAGGACAGGCGCTCCGGCCGCGTCGTCTCGGCGTTCAGGTAAAGCGTGTAGGCTGTGCCCTGGGGCGGCTCCACCCGTACCGACTGGTACGTCGTGTCGCTGATGGTGGTGTCGCCTTCGGCCTCGACCGTGAGGCCCTCATGGTCGAGGTTGGCCAGGAGATACGGCAGGCTCCGCCAGAGCTGGCCCAGCACCTGCCCACGAGCCTGCGGAGGGGCCGTGCGCGTGCCCTGGGGCGTGTCCATCCTCATCGTCTCGCCGTCGTCGACGACCGTAATGTTGCCCTGCGGGGTGGTCAGCTCGGTGCGGATCTGATCCGGCAGCTGCACCACGAGGGTGCTTTCGTTCCCCTGCTGACTGGTCACGGCCCGCATGTTCTCGATGTCGTCGAAGGCCGATCCGCCGACGGCCTCCTTTGCGTCTCCCATCAGCGTCTGGCCGGCCGCGCGCGCTTCTTCGTCCGCCGCGCTGGGCTCGTCGTCCGTCGCCTCCGGCGGCTCCCGTGGGATCGAGATGTCGATTTCGTTCACCGATCCATCCTGCGTGAGCGTGGCCAGCGAGTCGCTGAATTCTTCGCGGTTGCCCACCACCAGGATGTGCGATGAATCCGGGTGCAGGTACTCCTGCGACGCCGAGAGCACGTCCTCGGACGTCACCTCCTCAATTGCGTCGCGCGTCTGCTGCAGAAAATCCGACGGGTAGTCGTAGTACTCGTAGGTCATCCGCCGCCCCAGAACGTCCTCCTCCGTGTCGAAGTTGAACACAAAGGAATTCAGGTAGCTGTCCTTTGCCAGGCTCAATTCCTCATCCGTGGGTGGCTCTTCCTGCATGCGCTCCACCTCCTGCATCACGGCGCGGGTCGCCTCCACGGTCGTGGGGCTCTTGGAGAAGACGCCGGCAAAGAACCGGCCCGGCTGTTCATAGTCCGCCGAGTAGTTCCCAAAGACCGAGTAGGCCAGCCCCTTCTCCTTGCGCACCTGCTGGAAGAGGCGTCCCGAGAAGCCGCCGCTCAGCACCTCGTTCATGACAGTGACCGCAGCGTAGTCGTCGCTCTGCCGCGTGATCTCGCCCGGGTGGCCCATGTAGATCGTGCTCTGGTTGACGTCGCTCTTCTGAATGAAGTTGACCGAGGACCTGCGCTCGGCCTCTGGGGTGGGCGGCGTGGGGGGCTCAAACCCGTCCGGGGCGGACCAGTCGCCAAACTGCTCGCGGATTTTCTGCTCCATCTCGTCGGCGTCAAAATCGCCCCACACGCTCAGGAGGACGTTGCTGGGCTGCACGTACGTGTCGTGGAAGTCCACGAGGTCTTCTCGATCAATGCGGTCGATGGTATAGGGCTCCGGCGTACGGGCGTAGGGACTGTCGTCTCCGTAGAGAATCTTGTCGAACTCGCGGGAGGCGATTTGCTGTGCGTTGTCGTTGCGGCGCGAGATGGCGGATTTCTGCTGGCTCTTGGCCTGCTGCACCTTCTCCTCGGCGAAGGCCGGCTGGCGCAGCACCTCGGCGAAGACCGGGAGCACGGTGTCCACGTGGTCGGAGAGGGTGGACATGGAGGCCGACCCCGACGTTTCGCCGATGCTTGTCTCAACGGTCGCCCCGCGGTCTTCGAGCACGACGTTGACGCTATCGGACGACATCGAATCGGTGCCCCCGGTGCGCATCACCGTCCCGGTCACGGAGGCCAGGCCGCGCGTCTCGGCGGGCTCGTACACCGAGCCGACCCCGATCCGGGCCGAGGCGTTTACCTGCGGAAGCTCGTCGTCCTCGAGAAGAAAGACCGTCAGGCCGTTGTCGAGCACAATGCGCTCGGGCTCGGGCCCCTCAAAGGCGCGAAGCTCCGGGTAGGTGAGGTCCGAAACGTCGTAGTCGGCCGTGCGAATGTCGCCCTCCTGCTGGGCCACAGCCGGGGGAACGATGAGCAAGAGAGAAGCGAGGGAGATCGACAGGAAGGAAACCAGACGCGTCATCACAAAACAGGGTGGATCTGTGCTCGGGGAGGCGCGGGGAGGCAGGATGAGGAGCAGAAGGCCGTCAGCGGTCGGACTCGGATTCCTCATCGTCGCTCGTCTTAATCATAGCGACGGTGCGGTTGCTTCGGGTCAGGGTCTCCTGCGCCACGCGCTGCACGTCCTCGACCGTCACGGCCTCAATGTCCTCCAGCCGACGGAAGACGGTGCGCCAGTCGCCCGTACGGGTTTCGGTCTCGGCAAACTGCATGGCCAGGCCCAGGTTGGAGTCGAGCTGTCCGATGAGCTGATCGCGGGAGCGGGTCTTGGCGCGCTCCAGTTCCTCGTCCGTGATGCCGTTGGTCTTGATGCTGTCCAGTTCGGCGTAAATTTCCTGCTCTACGCTATCGGGCGAGACGCCCCGGCTCGGCACGCCAAAGATGCCGAAGAGGCTGGGGTATTTGCTCCCCGGGAAGGCCGGCACCGCCTGCACTTGCAGGGCCGTTTCTTCTTCCACGAGCCCCTGGTAGAGCCGGCTGGTGCGGCCCCCCGACAGTACATCGGCCAGGACGGTGTACACCGGGGCCTCCTCGCTCTGGATGCTTCCGCGGTGGTAGCCCATCACCACGAAGGGCTGCGTCTGCTCCCGAATCACGACGCGCCGCTCGCCGATCTGCTCCGGCTCATCGGTTCGGACGGGCAGCGCATCCTCTCCGCTGTCCAGCCGCCCGAAGTATTCCTCCGCCAGGGCCTGGACGCGCTCCGGGTCCACATCGCCCGAGATGCCAATCGTCAGATTCGAGGCGCCGTAGTGCTTTTCAAAAAATTGCTGGGCATCGGTCCGCGAGAGGCGTTCGAGGTCCGACATGTGACCGATCGTCGGATTGCCATAGGGATGGGCCTTAAAAGCGGTCGTCAGAAATTCCTCGAAGAGGCGCCCCTGAGGGCTCGACTCCGTGCGCTGCCGGCGCTCCTCCATCACCACGTCGCGCTCGGTGTAAAACTCGCGCAGGACCGGGTTTGCGAAGCGGTCCGACTCCAGCGCAAAGAACAGCTCGATCTTGTTGGCCGGCAGACTGTAGCGGTAGATCGTCGCGTCGGGCGAGGTGGTGGCGTTGATGTCCGTCGTGCCTTCGCGCTCGAGAATGTTTTCGAACTCCCCATCTTCAATGTGCGATTGGGCGTCTTCCTGCGCCTCGTCGAATTGCTCTTCCAGCTCCGCAAGGCGGGCCGAATCGGCCTGCGGGCCCTTCATGCGCTCGCGCCGGAGCTCCAGGTACACCTCTTCCTGCTCGTCCAGGGCGGCCATTTCTTTTTCGATGTCCTGGGTGCCAATCGTGGTCGTTCCCTTGAAGGCCATGTGCTCAAACATGTGGGCGATGCCGGTCTGCCCTTCCGGCTCGTCCACCGAGCCGACGTCAGCGTACGTCGCAAACGAGGCAACGGGCGCGTCGGGGCGCTCCACGACGACAAAGTCGAGTCCGTTCTCGAGCGTGAAGGTGGTGACCTTCTCCTCAAACTGCTGGAGCAGGCCCTGCCCCTGCACCGCGGGCACGAGTCCCAATACGAGAAGCAGCATGAATCCCAGTACGCGGATCCCCTGGCCATTCCACGACCGATGCGACAGCAAAGGCATAGACAGCGACGGATTTCGAAGTGATTGTGCGAGTGATTCCTGGAACCGGGAGCATGGCTACGAGCCGATCTGCCTTCGGGTCCAGGGCTCTTGCACGCAGCCCATCATCGGACTGTTACGTCTCGTTTTTTGGGTTCGAACGAAGTCCGTTGTCAGCACGTTGTATGGGCTCGTTCTTTACAGCAGTACCACCAGCCTATGCAGTTTATTAATCAACCCGACGCCGCGGACGATGACGAGTGGTGGGACCGATTCAAGGAGCTGTTGGATGACCAGAACGACTGGCCCACCCGGTACACCTTTAAGTTTATCGCGCCGGCCGATCGGCTCAACGACCTGAAAGCCGTGTTCGGGGACCACACCGTCCGGGTGCGGGAGTCAAGCAAGGGCAACTACAAAAGCGTCACGGCCCACCTTCGCATGTCGTCCAGCGAGGAGGTTGTGGAAATCTACGAGGACGCCTCCGGCATCGAAGGGGTCATTTCACTGTAGCTGTCTCGGTTCTGCCGTCTGCTCGTCCTGGGAACCTTTTCCTTGTCATGACCTGTACGTACGTGCGCCGTGTCTTTCTCGCGTTCCCCCACCATGCCCATGGACCTTGCGTCCGGCCGCCCGCGTCACGAACAGATCAGCAATCATCTGCGCCGACAAATTGAAGACGGCAGCTACGAGGTCGACGCAAAACTCCCCTCCGAGAAGGAGCTGGGGGAAATGTTTGATGTCAGCCGGGTGACGGTCCGCCGCGCCCTGCAGACCCTGGAGCACGAGGGCTACATCTACCGCCGGCAGGGCCTCGGCTCGTTCGTCAACGACCGTTCCGCCGCACAGGGCCTCGTCCGGCTCACGGACTTTGCCCAGGACATGGCACAGGCCGGGCTGGAGGCCTCGTCCGAGGTGATGCACCACGCCTCAGAAACGCCCCCGGCCGCCGTCGCCGATCGCCTCAACCTCGACGCCAACACGACTGTCGTTCGTCTCGATCGCCGCCGCCTGGGCGACGGGCACCCCGTCGCGTTCGATCGCACGTGGCTGCCGTTGTTCTACGCGCAGCTGCTGGAGAATCATGACCTGTCCCAGGAAACAATCTACCGCATCCTCGAGCAAGACTACGAAATTCCGGTGCTGCGCGGGCGCTATCGGGTTACCGCCGTGAATGCCGAGGCCGACATGGCAGCGGCGCTGGACGTGGAGCCCGGCCGCGCCCTGCTGCTCATCGAGCGCCTCTCGCTCACACAAAGCGAGAAGCCCGTCTACTTTCAGCGCCGCTACTACCGCAGCGACCGGGTGGCCTACGAACTGGAACTCGCACGCGACACCGATGCGCATCCCCCCGACCAGGGCATGCCCCTCCGCGATTTCGAACCCGTGTTCGACCCCGGCTCGGATGCCGAATAAGTCCCCTTGCTCGGGCGAAGGGACGCCCCTGCTCCACCCCCTCCTCCCCCGCCCATGCGCACCGTCCTGACCTCGGCCCTCTGCCTGCTAGTCCTCCAGACCGGCTGCTCGCAAGACCTGAAATGGTCGGCCGTCAACCGCATGATTGCGGCCGACTACCCCGGCGTCCCCACCCTCACCACGGATTCGCTGGCGGCCCGCCTCGCGGACTCCACCGCTTCCCGCCCCCTCCTCCTCGACGCCCGAAGTGCTGAGGAGTACGCCGTGAGTCACCTCCCCGGCGCCCGCCGGGTCGATCCGGAGGCCGACGCCCTCCCACCAGACCTCGACACGGTGTCCCGCAGCCGGCCCATCGTCGTCTATTGCAGCGTGGGCTACCGCTCGGCCCGCGTCACGACCAAGTTGCGCGACCAGGGCTTTACCGACGTGCGCAACCTGGACGGGTCGATCTTCCGCTGGGCCAATGAGGGGCGGCCGATCGTGCGCGGCGACACCCCCGCGGACGGCGTGCACCCCTATGATCAAACGTGGGGCACCCTCCTCAACGATTCCCTCCACCGCTGGACGCCCCCCGACTCCACGCTCTAACTGAGCTCGGACGGCAGCCCGAGGCGTGAACCCTGTGTCAAATCAGGACCGGCACGGCCGCGCAGTGGATCTCACGCTTCCATCAGGACTGCAAGTGTCCCGCCTGTTATAACAGGTAGTCTCAAATGATCTATCGCTATAAGTGTCGTTCCCGCATGCGTTTGCCTCACGGTTCCTTTCCATCGATGGCCGCAGTCGGCCTTCTGCTCGTCGGCGCCAGCCTGATGGGGGCCCCCACGGCCGCCCACGCCCAAGCCCCCCACGCCATGCACGACACCTCCGGTCGCTCCGCTCAGGCCGGGGCACCGCCCCTTCAGGCGCCCGGGCAATCGGTCTTCGGAACCGTGCAGGAGGCCGTCCGCAAACTCGAAGCCGACTCCACGACGGACTGGGCCGAGGTCGACGTCGCGGCCCTCCACCGGCATCTTAAAGACATGCAGCGGGTGGCCCTCGATGTGGACGTGGAGGCCCAGCAATCGATTGAGGACGGGGTGCGGCTGCGAGTGCGTCCCACGGATTCGACCGCCCGCGCCTCGCTGGAACGGGTTCTTGACGCTCACCCTCATATGCTGAAACAGGACGCCGGCTGGACAATGGAGGTAGACGAGGAGGGCGACGGCTACGTTCTGCGCACAACGACGGACGACCCGGCGGAGGTTGAGAAAATTCGTGCCCTCGGTTACATGGGCCTTCTCGCTTATGGCCAGCACCACCCGCGCCATCACTGGCACCTCATCCGCGGCCAACACCCGCACGAGTAGCCGTACGTGCCGCCCGCCCACATTCTCCATCGCAACGGCAACGATTTCCGGTCTGCCAAGTTTGATCCCCGCGTCAAGAACATTGGGCATCGCTCCCGCCCCGGATGCTGTGCCCGGAGCAGTTTCGTCCCGATCCGTCTTCCCGCACTGAACATTGCCCCCCCGACGCCATGTCTGAGGCTCAATTTGACGTCGAGCGGGCCACGGCCGGGCTCGTGATGACGCTTTTCGTCGCGTCTGCTCTGCTGCTGGCCGGCTTGCTATACTTCGTGATGGAGAATATGGACGACCGCTCGGACGAGTCCTCCGATTCGGCGTCCCAGGCCGTCCGCGTTGAGCCGCCTACGCATCGCGCGTCTCCCAGCCCCTCCCACCTCCCGCCACACTCATGAGCTATATTCCACTCGCCGTCATTCTGATGGTCCTGGTGGTCGGGGCCGCAGCCACGCTTACCATCCTTTTCTACGCCAACCAGAAAGGGTACTTCCGGAACCTGAGGGCCGGTGCCTACCTGATCTTTGACGACGACGAACCGGTTGGCACCCCCCAGGACCAGCTGCTCCATTCAGACGAGCAGCCCGACCGTGACGACCCCGAATCGTCCGACGCCTCGACGTAGCGATCGGCCCTTCCCTCTTTCCACTCTGCTCCTCCGTTCCCGAGGCCTATGCCCGACGCGTCTCCCGACCCCTCCTCCTCGTCGTCCTCGCCGACGGCGCAGTCCGCCCTCCCGTCCAACTGGCGCCGCGTCGTTGACAAGTCGACCCGCGGACCCGTCGTCGCCTTTATCACGAGCGCCACGGCCTGGCTCCTCGTTGGCTCCCTCCTGGCGCTCATCGCCAGCTTCAAGTTCCAGTTTCCCGACTGGTGGGCCCAGCAACCCTGGCTCACGTTCGGGCGCGTCCGCCCCGCCCACCTCAACACGATGATCTACGGCTGGATCTCGATGGCCGGCGTGGGCATGAGCATCTGGCTCTGGGCCCGCCTTTTGAAGACCCCCCTGCGCGGACAATGGCTTTTGTTGCTTAGCGCCGGGCTCTGGAATATCGGCATGGTGATTGGCACGATTGGGATCCTCGCCGGCTACTCCCGCTCCATCGAATGGGTGGAGATGCCGTACGCCGCGTTCGCGTTCATCGTCCCCGCCCTACTGCTGGCGGTGGTTGCCTTTGTGCGCACGCTGTGGCAGCGCCACGTTCAGCACCTCTACATTTCGGTGTGGTACATCGGGGCCTCGATGCTGTGGGGCCCGTTTCTGATTCTTGCAATCTTATTGCCCATTTACAGTGGAGTGCCGGAGGGCACGGCCAACTGGTGGTATGCCCATAACATCCTTGGGCTCTGGATTACCCCGCCCGGCCTGGCCGCTGCCTACTACTTTATTCCCAAGGTGATCGGCCGTCCCGTGCACAGCTACCACCTGTCGTACCTCGGCTTCTGGACCCTGGCGCTCTTCTACAACTGGGCCGGGGTGCATCACCTGGTGGGCGGCCCCGCCCCGCAGTGGGTGGTCACCGTCTCCATTACCTTCAGCGCCATGATGATTGTGCCGGTGGTGGTCGTCGCGGTTAATCACCACCTCACGGTGGTGGGCCACTTCAAAAAGCTGATCTACAGTCCTACGCTTCGGTTCGTGGTCTTTGGCGCAATGAGCTACACCGTGGTCAGCCTCCAGGGCTCGCTGCAATCGTTTCGGTACTGGCAGGAAGTGACGCACTTCACGCAGTACACGATCGCCCACTCGCACCTGGGCGTCTACGCCTTCGCCACCATGATTGCCTTTGGGGCCATCTATTACATCATGCCGCGGGTCGTGGACTGGGAGTGGGGAAGCCCCCGCCTCATTAGCCTTCACTTCTGGAGCACAGGACTGGGCGTGGGGGCCTACGTGACCGCCCTCACAATCGGCGG
Organism: Salinibacter sp.; assembly: GCA_046498495.1. Lineage (GTDB taxonomy): Bacteria > Bacteroidota > Rhodothermia > Rhodothermales > Salinibacteraceae > Salinibacter. Next base: position 8,559 of record JAWOAQ010000203.1, read on the forward strand.
GGTCCTGCAGGGCTTCCAGTTGCTGGATCCGGACGTCGCCTTCCTCACCATCGTCGAGGACACGAAGCCGTGGCTGATTGTCCGATCGGTCTCCGGGACGCTTATGACGATCGGTCACTTCGTATTTGCCTACCTGCTCGCCCGCATTCTTCTGCAGAGCGGGGCCCGCCCGGACGGCCCTGCGTACTTCCATCCCGTCCCCGAAGGCACGTTTCGTCCGACGGGCGGGGACGGCTCCGATCCGACCCAGTTCCCTGCTCTGGACCCGGAATCCACGTCCTGAGGCCACTGCCCCTCGCTCCCAATGCTCTGACTTTCCTTGTTTCGCCATGACACGCGCTGCACTTATCTTTCTCGGGGCATTCGCGGCGATTGCCATGAGCTTTACGGCTCTCGCCCTGCTCCCCAGCCTCCAGCTCTCCGCCATCGAGCCCACACCGGGCACAACCGACTACACCTACAGCGAACAGCTCGGCCGCGAGGTGTACATGCGCGAGGGGTGCATGTACTGCCACAGCCAGCAGGTACGCCCTGAGGGCTTTGGGTCCGATCAGGAGCGCGGGTGGGGCCCTCGCGGGTCCGAACCAGGGGATTACGTGTATGATGACACCCACCAGCTGGGAACGATGCGCACCGGCCCGGACCTCCACGACATTGGCAATCGACAGCCGAGCCGCGACTGGCAGTTGGCCCACCTCTACCAGCCCCGCTCCGTAAGCCCCGGCTCCGTGATGCCCGCGTACCCGTACCTCTTCGAGGTCAAACGAGAGTCGAACGTGCGTCCGTCCGAGGTCACGGTGCCGCTGAGCTCGGACTACGCCCCGCCGGGCGACAGCGTCGTGGTGGCAACCCAGGAGGCCCTGGCGCTCTACGACTACCTCATGACCCTCAAGCTCGAACCGCTCGACCAGGACGATACCGGCTGATCGTTCCCGACGGCATTCCTTCCTTAATTTCCATCCGTCCTATGGCCGACGACCCACGTCCTTCCTCCGCGCCGGAGCCGCCTTCGTCCTCGTCCGACTCGTCGCCGGAGCCGATTGACATGCTGCGGCCGCTGTTCCGAGAGGAGCCCCTCCCGCCCGAAGGCGGCGAACCGCCTCAGCTCTGGCTGTGGATGCTCATCTTCGGCGTCTTGCTGTTCTGTGCGTTTTACCTCGGGCTCTACGTGGGCGACTTTAGCTCCAACCCGTGGCTGCAGACCCCTGATCCTGTCGCAGAGTCCGGCGCGCCCCCCGCGGAGCCCACCGTCAGTGGAGAGCAAATTTACGGCAATCGATGTGCCACGTGCCACCAGTCTGATGGGCAGGGCGTCGAGAACCAATTCCCCCCCCTCGTAGGCACCCAATGGGTCGAAAACAAAGGGCAAGTCATCCGCATCCTGCTGCACGGCATGCAGGGCGAGGTGACGGTGAAGGGCGAAACCTACAACGGCAATATGCCCGCCTGGAACAGCCTGAGCGACGAGGAGATCGCGGCGGTGATTACGCATGTGCGGGAGTCGTGGGACAACGACTACGGTGAGGTCACATCGGAGGAGGTCGCGGCCGTCCGCTCCGCGACCGAGGAACGGAGCGATGCCTGGTCTGCCGAGGAGCTCCAGCAGGACGAAAACCAGACCGTCCCGTCGGACGACGACGCCACGGCGGACGGACGCACGACGGGGCGTGAGCTCTACGACCAGATCGTGGCCGCCCGCACCGCCGCGCCCTAGTCCCGCGCCCCTTTCTCGGACCGGTTCGCCTTCCCTTATGCAGCACTGCGACCACTGCGGCCTTCCGTTGTCCAGCGCCGACGTTACCGGCACGGACGGCGCCGCACACTACTGTTGCCACGGCTGCCGCATGGTAGCCGAAACCCTGGACGACCCCGCGGACGCGCCCCTGGCGGGTGAGCATCAGGCGCTGCTCATGCGTCTGTTCGCTGGACTCCTCATGGCCGGGTTCGTGATGGCGTTCAGCTTAGCCATCAGCTCCGGGTATGGGTTCGAGGCCCTGCGACAACTGGAGCACGACGTTGGCACGGCCCACTGGGTCCTGCTCATCCCCGCCGTGCCTGCTCTGCTGCTCCTCGGCCTTCCCCTCCTCCGCTCGGCCTGGGCCGACCTCTGGGAGCGCCGCCTGACGCTGAACGTCCTGTTTACGCTTGGCACCACCAGCGCCGTCGTAGTGAGCGCCATCAGTTACGGGCGCGGCACCGGGCCCATCTATTTGGAAACGGCCGTCATGCTGCTGGCGCTCTATACCTTGGGACGGTACCTGACCGCCCGCGCCAAGGGCACGACCGCCCGGGTCCTGCGCCGCCTCCTCGAGGTGCCCGACACCACCTATCCTCGCCTGCGCCCCGATCCCGGCGAGGTGACGGCTGACGCCCTTCGGGCGGGCGACCGGATCCGCGTACGGGCCGGTGACGTGATTCCCGTAGACGGAACTGTGGTGGAGGGACGTAGCTACGTCGACGAGAGCAGCCTGACGGGCGAGGCTCAACCCGCCGTAAAGGAAACGAGCGATACGGTGTACGCTGGGACATCCGCCCTGGATGGGGCGCTTACCATCGTGGTGACGGCCGTGGCGGAGGACCGCCGCCTCGCGCAGGTGGCCTCCATGATGCGGCGCGCCCTGGAGCGCCCGCCCCGCATCGCCCGGCGCACCGACCGGATCCTTCGGTGGCTCATCCCCAGTGTCATTGTCCTTGCCCTGGTCACCTTTGCCGGCTGGTGGTGGGTCGCCGGGTTTTCGAAAGCGCTCTACGTCGCGCTCAGCGTCGTTCTGATCACATGCCCCTGCGCGCTGGGCGTGGCCATTCCGCTCTCTCTCGTCGTGGCCCTGAAGCAGGCCGGGCGGGAAGGCATTCTGCTCCGCTCAGGGCGCCCCCTGCTCGCCCTGGCCCAGGCACAGGCCGTGGTGCTCGACAAGACCGGCACCCTCACCACGATGCAGTCTCCCACGGTCGATGTACGGGTGCCGGAGACCGTCCCAGCGGGCAACAAAAGGCCCGAGGGCCCCACGGCCGCGACACTGCTCCGCCGTGCAGCCGCCGTAGAACAAGGCACGCGGCACGCCCTCGCCCACGCCATCATTGACGCCGCCTCCGCAGAAGCAGATGCACTCCCGTCCACATCGGACGTTGTCACACATCCCGGAGCGGGGGTGGCAGGCACCGTGCATACGTCCGAAGGGCCCCGGCGTGTCGGGGTTGGCAACGAGCGGCTGGTGGATGCGCTCGGGGCCTCCTGCCCACCCCCCCTCACCGAGGCCGTTGCTCGTGAGCGGGCTGACGGACGCAGCGGGCTTTACGTGATCGAGGAGGGCCGGGCCGTCGGGGTGCTTGTGGTGGACGAACAGATCGCGCCCCATGCGCCGGCGGTCGTCTCGGCCCTACAAGAGAAGGTTGGATCGGTGACGGTCCTCACGGGCGACCATCCGGCGGCCGCCCGTCGCCTGTCCGACAGGCTGGGGGTCTCCGTCGAGCCAAACGTCGGCCCCTCCGACAAGGCAAACCGGCTCGCCGCTCTCCACGCCGAGCAAGGCCCCGTGGCGATGGTGGGCGACGGCATCAACGACGCCGCGGCTCTCGCGGAGGCCGACGTGGGCATCGCCCTTTCGACGGGGGCCTCCGTTTCGATGGAGGCCGCCGACGTCACCCTCTACCACCCAGACCTCCGCCTTCTGCCCTGGCTCCATCGCCTGGCCATCCGCACCGACCGGGTGATTCGCCAGAATCTGTGGTGGACGTTTGGGTACAACGCGATCGGGCTCGGGCTGGCCGTGGCGGGGCTGCTTCACCCCCTCGCCGCCGTGGCCATCATGACCCTCAGCAGTCTGCTGGTGACCGGCAACGCCTACCGCCTCCAAAACACGTCCCCTCCCGACGGCTCGCCACCCCCCGCCCCGTAGGCCGCGCGGCGCACTACATGCGGCCCTTCAGCATGCCGTTCCAGTACATGCGGGGCAAGCCGTACGCCTTTAGCGCGTACATGCTGTAGCGCTCCTGCGTCTGGTCGAAGGGAAAGCTTTCGTCCGGCTCCTTATCGTAGTCAAACTCCGCAAGCACGAGCTTACCGTAGCCCGTTACAAGCGGGCACGACGTGTACCCGTTGTACGTGCCGTTGATTGGGGTGGTGTTGTTCATTGTGGCGGTCAGATGGTCCACCAGCACGGGCGCCTGCTTGCGAACGGCCGCACCGGTCTTGGAGGTCGGCAGGTTCGAGTTGTCGCCCAGGGCAAACACGTTCTCATACCGCGTGTGCTGGAGCGTGCCGGGGTCCACGTCCACCCATCCCTCCTCGTCGGAGATGGGGCTCTCGGCAATGAAGTCGGGCGCGGACATGGGCGGCACAACGTGCAGCATGTCGTACGCGATGGTCGTCTCCTCCTCCGTCTCCAGGTTGCGGAAGACAGCTTCTTTGTCGCCCGGCCGAATCTCAATGAGCTCCGTCATCAGGTTGATTTCCAGGCCCTTCCGCTCCACCACGTCGTAGAGCGTCTCCTCATAGGGCTTCGACGAGAAAAGAGCCCCTTTCGCCTTCATGAACGCGATGCGGCTCCCCTCCCGTACGCCGCGGCGCCGGAGCGCATCGTCGGTCAGGTACATGATTTTCTGCGGGGCCCCGCCGCATTTTACGCCCATTCGCGGCTCCGTAAAGAGGGCCGTCCCGCCTTTCGGAATGGACTGGATGGCGTCCCAGGTGGTCTCGCAGGTGTCGTACGAGTAGTTGCTCACCACCCCGGTGTTCGGCTGCCCCACCGCGTCGGCGAGGCCGGGGATGTCGTCCCAGTCGATCTGAATGCCGGCCGCCATAACGAGGTAGTCATAGCCGTACGTCTCTCCGTCGCGGGTCGTCACGGTCTGCGCGTCCGGATCGACCGCGGTCGCGGCGTCCTGAATCCAGGTGGCGCCCTTCGGCATCACCTCCGCCATCGGCCGGGCGGACTCCTCCTTCGGGAAGACGCCGGCGCCGATGAGGGTCCAGAGGGGCTGATAGTAGTGCGTGTCGGACGGCTCAATCACCGCCACCTCCGGGGCATCATCTTGCCGGAGAAGCTGCGACGCCACAGTGAGGCCAGCGGTGCCACCGCCGACGATAAGGACCTGATGCGTGTCATTCATGGGACTGTGTGGGATTGGATGGGGAGAGGGACGAAGCGGGGATCACCCCGCACGCTATGTCGATGGGTCGATCTTTTGCCCAAAGAGCTTCGCGAAGGTCGTAACAAACCCGACGGCCCGCTGCACGTCGGGATCGCGGAGGGCCCCAAGGAGCCCAAAGACACCCCGGCTCGGAATCTCGCCGCGCTGGGCCTTCGTCTGGCTCTCCGCGAGGGCCGTCCCGAGGCTGCCAACGGCCTGAAGCGCTTCCGGATCGAGCACTCCAGAATCGAGAAGGGCCTCAAACTCATCGGTCCGAAACAGATCGCCGAGCCGACCCAGAGCGCCCACAGTTTGCCGTAGCACCTGCTCCGGATCGGCCCCCTGGGCGGCAATGCGCGCATACTCGGCGTCCAGAATGTCCACTACCGTCGCAATGGCCTCCGGGGCGGTGTCCGCCAGTTCGGCAAGGCGCTCCAGCTGCTCGGACCGGTCCAGCACCGCCGCGAGGGCCGCCGCCGTATCTGGGTCCGTCATCTTCTCGAGCAACATCAGCCCCTCGCGGGCCCGTTCGTCTACCACCACGCCCCGGTCGGCCGCCCGCGTAAGGGCGTCGTCGATCGTCTCGGCGGCCACCATCGTGGCGTCCGGGAGGTCGTCGGCCAGTGCGGCCACCTGTTCCAGCCGATCCAGCCGATCAATCAGCCCGGACAGAATTTCGACGGTCTCCGGCTCCGTCAGCTTTTCGGCGAGCGTAAGGGCCTCACGCGCCCGCTCGTCGAGGACCACATCCCGATCGGCGGCCCGCGTCAGCTCGTCATCCACCATGTCCGTGGTGGTGCGGAGCACGTCGGGCATCTGCTCGAGCGTGTCCATTGCCTCCTCAATCGTATCGAGCCGGTCGAGGAGACGCACCAGCACACGTCGGGTGTCTGGGTCTTGTAAGCGCTTTTCTAGGGCATCGGCCCCGTTGGGCTCGGTCCGTTCCATGGGCATCTCGGAAGTTTGTCGACAAGAATCCCCGAAAGGAGAACCCTTCGCGGGGTTATGTTTACTTGCATTTACAAGTAAGGATCAAAAAGGGAGGGTGTCAAGTTCCTTTTGGTGGAGACGAAGGCACTGAACGGTTCCCTCCCCCGTGCTCCGCTCCTCCGGGGTCAACGTGCACGCATTATTTTCCCGTCCCGTCCCGATACCGTCATGAAAACCAATATGGGTTCCCTCGACCGCATCCTTCGCACCCTTGCCGCGCTTGTGGTGGGAATCCTCTACCTGACCGGCATCCTTGGCGGCATCACAGCGATCATTCTGGGCGCGGTTGCCCTGGCATTTGTGCTCACCAGTTTTGTGGGCACGTGTCCGCTGTACACTCCGTTCGGCCTTTCCACACGTAGAACGACGGACTGACCCGCCTCTGTTCGCGCTGCCTCCCGCCCATCAGGGGTCGGGGGCCGCCCCTCCAAAGGTGCTCCGCGCCACCCGGCTCATCGAGTGTCGGCACGGGACGGCGCTGCCCCATGCGGTACGGAGCTCTTTGGTTGGTTCCTGTCTGCTCGGTGTCGTGCGCCCGGCTTGTCCACGGCCTCGTCGGGATCTCACACCCCGAATAGAAACACGTGTAAATACATGTTGGTATATCTAACCTCTGCTATGGAGCCGGGCCTGGAGAGGGGGCTCGCTCCCTTACATTTCCTGTCCCCAAACAACGGCAACTCGATTGATGTCTGATTCTCCCTCCAGCGCAGTGGCTGCTTCTGATCCCGACCCAGCCCCGGCCTCCGGGACGGTGGACGCCGAAGTGACCCCGGCCCTGAATGCCCTCCTAGCCAACGCGACGGTGTTCTACCAGAAGGTGCGCCATTACCACTGGAATGTGACGGGTCCCCACTTCTTTACGCTCCACGAGACGTTCGAGGCACTGTACGACTACTGGAACGATGCCATCGACGAACTGGCCGAACAGGTCCGCAGCCGGGGCGACCGGCCCGTCCATACCCTGGCCGACGTCCTGGACCTGGCGTCCCTCGATGAGGACGCGAGCACCCCGCCGGCCGACGAGATGGTTCGGACCGTGACGAAAGACCTCGACGCCCTGGACGCGCAGGCACAGCGCCTCCTCGCCCAGGCGGAAGCGGCCGGTGCGTCTGGAACGGCCACCGTCCTCAGCGACCTCAGCGAGCGGATCAACGACGATCGCTGGATGCTTCGTGCCTGGCTTAATGAGCTGTAGTCCTCCTTCATCGGACGAGACCCACGCTCCCCCATGCCTGAACGCCCCGTTCCTCTCGCTTCATGAATCGTGCCATTGCCTGGTTTGCACGTCACGGCGTGGCGGCGAATCTTCTCATGCTTCTGCTCCTCGTGGGGGGCCTCACGGCCGGGGGGCTTGTGGTGCAGGAAAACTTCCCCGAGTTCAGCCTCGACGCGGTAGAGATTCGGGTGCGCTACCCGGGCGCCTCCCCCGAGGACGTGGAGGACGCCATCGTCCGCCGCGTGGAGGACCGCATCGAGGGCGTCGAGGGCATCGACCGCGTCCTGGGCACCGCAGCGGAAAACATAGGAGTGATCACGGTCGAACTGACGCGCGGCACGAACCTGGACCGGGCCCGCACCGACATCAAATCGGAGGTGGATCGCATCACGTCGTTCCCGGAAGAAGCCGAGGAGCCGATCGTCACGGAGGTCACCAACCGGGAGCAGGTCCTTCAAATTGCGATTCATGGCTCGGCCTCCCTCCGCGACCTCAAAGAGGCCGCCCAGCAGGCGGAAACTGCCCTGACCCGCAACCCACGGGTATCGTTTACCGAGGTGGACGGGGTGCCCGACGAGCAGATTTCCATTGAGGTCTCGCGGGATGCGCTGCGGGCCCACGGGCTCACGTTGCAGGAGGTGGCGCAGCGCGTGCGCTCGGGCAGCCTCGATCTCCCGGGCGGCAGCATCAAGACAGATGAACAGGAACTCACCATCCGGACCGAAGGACAGAACTACACGGCGGCGGACTTTGAGGAGATCGTTCTGCTAAGCCGCCGGGATGGAACCAGCGTGCGTCTTGGCGACGTGGCGACGGTCGCAGACGGGTTCGATCCCAACTCGGACCTCAGCACGCGCTTCGATGGGGACCCGGCGGTGATGCTTAATGTCTTTCGAACGGGCGACGAGCAGGCGCTGGACGTGGAGGCGGCCGTCCAAACCTACCTCAACGATGAGCTTCGGCCCTCCTTGCCCCGTGGGATCGAGGCCACCGTCTGGCGCAACAGTGCCGACAGCCTGCGCACCCGGCTCAACATTATGCTTGAGAACGGAATTCTGGGGCTTGTCCTCGTCCTGGTGGTGCTCACGCTCTTCCTGGCCCCCCGCCAGGCCGTTTGGTCCGCCTCCGGCATCCTGCTGTCGTTTATCGGCGCGCTGATCCTCATGCAGCAGCTCGGCGTGTCGATCAACATGCTCTCCGTGTTCGGCTTCATCATCGCAACGGGGATTGCGGTGGACGACGCCATTGTGGTGGTGGAAAACGTCTACGCCGAGCAGGAGCGCACCGGCGAGCCGCTAGACGCAGCCGTGGCGGGAACGCAGCGCGTGGCCACGCCCGTTGTGTTTGCCGTGCTCACAACCATCGCCGCCTTTTCGCCACTCCTCTTTGTGGGGGGCACCATCGGAAAATTTCTCGGCGACATTCCCACGGTCGTCATTTTCGTGCTGATCGTGTCGGTGGTGGAGGTGCTCTTTGTGCTGCCGGCCCATCTCGCACACAGCACAGGCGAGGACGGCCCGTCCACCGCCGTGGGCCGATGGCTCGGCGGGGTCCGCGCCTGGGTCCACAACCGCCTCGTCGCGTTCGTGCACGGACCGTTGACCACCCTCCTTCAGTTTGCCACACGCCACTACGGCGTAACCCTGGTCGGCGGCCTCTCGCTCCTTCTCCTCACGTTTAGTCTGGTGGCGAACGGGTACGTCAAGAACGAATTCTTCCCCAGCATCCCGGGCAACGTGGTGACGGCCCAGTTGGAAATGCCACCCGGAACGGATGCCCGTGAAACGGCCCGGCGGGCCGACCGGCTCCGGGCGCAGGGCCTCGATGTTCTCCGCACCCTGGAGGACCGGGCAGACGAGCGGTTGCTCGAGAACACGTACACGACCGTGAGTCGTCAGCCGGTGGCCTCGGGCGGACGCACGCAGGCCGGATTTACGGCGCCGCGCCCCAACGTGGCGGAGGTAAGCATCGAAATGGTCGACGCCGAGGCCCGCGATGTCCCCTCCCCGGTACTGGAGGAGCGGTGGCGCGAGGCGGTTGGGACGCCCGCCGGGGTTCAGTCGCTCGCATTTACCAGTGGGGCGGGCGGCCCGGGCGGCGATCCGGTCTCCGTGCAGCTGTTTGCCCCGACGATCGACGAGATGACCCAGGCCGCCGACCTCGTGCGCGACACGCTGCAGCGGTACACCGGGGTCCAGGATGTCACGGTGGACTGGGAGGAGAAGCAGGAGCTGGAGCTTCAAATGAAACCCGCGGCCCGCTCCCTCGGGCTCACGCTAAGCGACATCGCGCAGCAGGTGCGGGCGGCCTTCTTCGGGGTGGAATCGTACCGACTGCAACGGGACCAGGACGAGGTTCGCGTCTACGTGCGCCTGCCCGCCGACGAGCGGAACGCAGTCGAGGACCTGTCCGACTACCGCATTCGGGCGCCTGACGGAGCGGACATCCCCCTGGAGGAGGTTGCCACCGTGTCGCTCGGCACCAGTCCCACGCAGATCAACCGGGAGGACGGCCAGCGCGTCGTGACGGTGACCGCGGACGTGAACCCGGCCGTTACCACGGGGGGCGCGGCCACCGCCCGCCTCGAACACGCCGCCCTCCCCGACCTGCAGGCCGAGGTTCCAGGCCTGTCGTACCAGTTTGGGGGGCAGCAGCGCGAACAGCGAAAGGCCCAGGGCTCCCTGCAGATTGGCTTTCTGCTCGCCCTATTTGCGATCTATGTGCTGCTGGCCCTTCCCTTTCGCTCTTATCTGCAGCCCCTGATCATCATGAGCACGATCCCCTTCGCCTGGATCGGGGCCCTGCTCGGCCATTTCCTCCTCGGCTACAACCTGATCCTGCCAAGCATCTTTGGTATTGTCGGGCTCAGCGGGGTCATCGTGAACGGCGCCCTCGTGATGCTCGACTTTGCCAACGAGGAGCGGGCCGCAGGGGCCGACTGGCGGGCGGCGCTCGTCCGTGCCGGACAGGTCCGCTTCCGCCCCATCCTGCTAACCGCGCTTACCACCTTCTTCGGCCTCGCCCCCTTCCTCCTGGAGCGAAGCGTGGAGGCCCAGTTCCTGGTCCCCATGGCCATCAGCCTCGGGGGCGGCATCCTGGTCGGCACGGCCGTGCTCATGCTCATCGTACCGGCCCTTGCCATGCTGCAGCGCGACGCTGCTGCCTGGCTCCAACACACCTTCGCCGACTCCCCCGACGCGTCCACTGGTTCCGACCCCGCCCCGCCCGCCTCATGATCCGCATTCGCTTTCGCCTTGCCCTCCCCTGCTCACGGGGCCGCGTAGCAGGACGAATGACCGGGACGGCCCCTCCGGCCCCAAAAGACGACGAATTGCATTGTGCTTTGAACACAGATTTTTGCTCTCATGATTTCGACCGTTCCTCCCGCCTTCCAACGACTGCCCTCCGGCCTGGGGTTGGGTGCCCTCCTCCTGGTCGCAACCGCCCTCCTGGCCCTGCCCCCGACGGGGCACGCCCAATCCACCACCTCCCCGGATTCGGACGCCCCCGAAACGGCCTATCTCGTGCGCAGTGCCGAGACCCTTCCGGTGGCCCTTATGAGCGCCCGCACCTCACTCACCCGCCCCGCGGCAAGCGACAGCTTCACCGCAGCGGCCGCGGATGTCGTAGTTGTGGGACCGGCCGTAGAGGCCCTCGCCACCGGGAGCGAACACGCCGATGCCCTCCGCCAGAGCCTGGACGCAGGGGTGCGGATCGTGGCCTGCGAGATCGCCATGGAGAAGGTCGGGGTGGCTGCAGACGAGCTGCTCGACGGCGTCGACACAGCACCGAACGGCTTTCACGAGTTGTTTCGGCTTCAGGAGGACGGCTACGTCACCCTGCAGCTGTAGGCTGGGGCCGGCCCGGCTACGATTCCTGCCCTGAAGGATCGGGCACAAAGACCGCGTAGATCCCCCGCAGGTCGCCCGGCTCGAAGCCGTAGGCCCGGTCGTCCGGGTAGCCCTCCTTCACAAAGTCGGGGCGCTCGCACCCAGCGAGGAGAAGCCCGCCGCCAAGAAGACCCATACACACTGATCGAAGCATCTCGGACACCTCCCTTTGTAGATGATGAACAGTTTTGCCCAGAGCAATCGCCTTTCTCCCACCGGCTTCAGTCTATGGATTGCAGGACTTCTTTTCCTGTCCGTCGCCGCGCTCCAGCCGGCCGCGGCCCAGGAGGCCGTCCCCACACAGGTGACCGTGCGCGCCGTCTCCAACGACGCGAAGCTGATCCAGGACCCGGTGGGCGGGGCCCACATTACAATTGAAGACGCTGAAACCGGCGCGGTCCTGGCCGAGGGACAACAGACCGGGGATTCTGGCAGCACCGAGAAAATCATGCGCCAGGCCCACGAGCGCGCCGCCACGATCTACGAGGCGCCCGGCGCCGCGAAGTACGACACCACCCTTGCCCTGACCGAGCCGACTCGTGTGCGCATCACGGCCGAAGGACCGCTCGATTACCCACAAGCGATGCAGACCGCCTCAAAGACGACGGTGTTGATGCCGGGCGAAGACGTGACGGGCGACGGCATCACCCTCACCCTACACGGCTTCATTGTGGAGGTCCTCGCCCCCTCAGCGGCCGACGTGGTCCCCGGCGAGGAGGTTGCGGTGAACGCCCGCGTGCAAATGATGTGCGGCTGTCCCACTGAGCCGGGCGGCCTCTGGGACTCGGATCGGTACACCATCCGGGCGCAGCTGCTGCGCGACGGCCAGGTTGTCGCCGAGGGGCCGCTCTCCTTCGCCGGCACGACCAACGAGTACGACGGCACCCTAACGGTGCCCGAGGAGGGGGCGACCACCCTCCGCGTAACGGCCGCTGACGCCGACCGGGTCAACTTCGGTTCTGCGACAACTGACCTCAGCCAGTAGATCCTCCCCCTCGCCCTTTTCCTCCTGACCTCTTTCCTGCGCATGCCCAAATCGGCTAACTTCTGGAACGACCGCTTCGCTGCGGAGGAGTACATCTACGGCACGCCCCCGAACGCCTTCGTCCGTCGCGCCGCCGAGACCTGGCTGTCCGACCCGCAGGACGTGCTCGCCCTCGGGGCTGGAGAGGGCCGCAACGCTGTCTTTCTGGCGCAGCAGGGACACGCTGTGACCGCCCTCGACTACGCGGCCGAGGGGCTGCGCAAGACAGCACGACTGGCGGCCGAGGCCAACGTCGACCTCAACACCCTCCGAGCCGACGTGCGCGAGTGGGTGCCGGACCGTACGTGGGACGCCGTTGTCACAACGTTTCTCCATCTCTCCCCTGCGGAGCGGCCCGCGCTGTACGACCTCATTCGCCAGTGCCTGCCGCCCGGCGGGCACCTCGTGGCGGAGTGGTTTCGCCCCGAACAGCGGACCGAGGGATACACCAGCGGCGGCCCGCCCGACGCCGACATGATGGTGACGCCGGACGAACTCCGCAGGCACTTTTCCGGCGACGGCATCGAACACCTGGAGGTCGCCGAACCGACCCTAGACGAGGGCATGCACCAGGGCCCCGGGGCCACCGTTCGGTTCGTGTGGCGCCGGCCGTAGTCTGGGCCTGCCCTCGACTTAGTACTTTGGCAAGTAAATTCTTTGGCTATCGAAGCGAACTCAAAATCCCGGAAATCCAGCACGTCATTTCGAGCAACGTCGAGAAATCTCCCTGACGAAGCAGCCTGCTTCAAAGAGGCTTCTCGACTGTGCTGGGAGCGAAGCGACCGAATAGTCACCGGGCTGCGCTGGGAGCGAAGCGACCGAATAGTCACCGGGCTGCGCTGGGAGCGGAGCGACCGAGTGCTCTCCGGGGTGCGCTCGAAGCGACCTGCCTGAGGGATTTTGAGTTCGCTCATACCTGCAAACACAAAGTTTACGGTGTACTTAGTCCCAGAAGTCGTCGCTCAGGTAGCGGGTGCCGGTATCGCAGAGGATGGTGACCACCACGCCGGCGTCCAGCGAGCGGGCCACCTCCAGGGCCGAGGCCACGTTGGCACCGGCGGAGGGGCCCACGAGCAGTCCCTCCTGCCGGGCGAGCCGACGCCTTCCCCGCATCCTGTCCGGCGTTCTCATCTGGACCAGTATGTGCCTCACCAC
>JAWOAQ010000235.1:0-6249 GCA_046498495.1 Salinibacter sp.
GACATTCTGTCCAGTCGTCCGCCGTCGGGTCGTAGGCCCACGTCTCCGAGAAGACCCCGCCCCCGTCCGAAAAGTACTCGCCGCCAAAACGTAGAGCGTGCCGCCCGTGGCCGCGCCGTTCAGCCCGCCCGACGGCTGCGGGAGCGGGCGGCATTCGGTCCACGTGTCGGATTCGGGATCGTAGCGCTCCAGTGCCCCGAGGTTGGTGACGCCGTCCTGCGTGGTGCGCCCGCCGGCGACGTACAGGTGCCCGTCGATCACGGCCCCGGTGGCGCTGCTCCGGGCGGTGGGGGCCGGGCGCGCCTCACTCCACGCGTCGGCGGTCGGGTCGTACACCCGGTGTGTGCCGGACGCGCCCGTCGTCTCGCCGTGCCGGCTGCCGGTGACGAGGTGGATGCGCCCGTCGACCGACAGGGCGACCGTCTCCCCGAGCGGCGTGGGCATCGAACCGATGCGGGCCCACGCGTCACCGTCGAACGCGTACACGTCGTCGCGAAACTGGAAGCCATTCTGGGCAAGGTTGTCGCCGACGAAGCCCCCGAACCCGTAGGCTGTGTCGCCCACCGTTTCGAGGACGATGTGGTGCCGCGGATCGGGGAGGTCGGGCCCTGTCGACCACGTCTCGGTGGTTGGGTCGAAGCGGGCCGTCTGCGCGAGCGTGGTGAACCGGCGGCGGGTGTTTGCGTCGGAGCGGAGCCCGCCGGCCACCAGGAGGTGCCCGTCCCACGTCGTGCCGTAAACTTCCTGGGTGGATGCGGGCAGGGCGGGCGCCGACTGCCACGCGGCCGACGGAGGGGAGAGGGCGCGTGCGGTGCGCCAGGGCTGTGTGGCGGCTGCAGCGACGCCCGTTGCGGCAAGGGCCAGGAACTGGCGGCGGGACGAGGGCATGGGCCGAGGCTCATTCCAAAAAGGCGTCGCGCATCGGGATCGCCCTCAATTCATTCCGGCCCGTACAGATCCCCGAAGGCGGACGAGCAGCCATCTATGATGGCGGACCGCCGGTCCTCGCGCCGCGGCAGAGCCTACCACGGGATGCGCTCGCGATCGCGGAAGAAGCCGCCGCTCGGCCCGTCGCCGGGAAGCGTGGCGAGCCAGAGGGCCGTGTCGGCGCCCTCCTCGGGCGTCCGCGGGGCCTTCTCGCCGCCCATGCGGGTGTGCACCCAGCCCGGGCACATGGCGTTCACCTTTACGTCGGGGGCATCGGGCAGGGACTGGTCGAGGGTCAGGGTGAGCGCGTTGAGGGCCGACTTTGAGGCCGCGTAGGCCGCGTGCTCGGGATCGAGGCCCTCGCCGAACGAGCCGGAGCCGGACGACATGTTGACCACGCGCCCGTAGCCTCGCTCGATCATGTTAGGGACGAACGCCTGCGTGAGCAGCCACGGGCCGCGCGCGTTCACGGTCCAGGCGTGGTCGAGCTGGTCGAGGGTGGCGTCGAGGGCATTGTTTGTCGGGTAGACGCCGGCGTTGTTGACGAGCACGTCGACCGCCACGCCGTCGCTTGCCAGCCGGTCGGCACAGGCCGCAATGGAGTCCGGCTCGGCCACGTCGATCGTCTCGACGCGCACCGTACCGCCCTGATCGCGGAGGGGACGTGCGGCCGCCTCACCGTTGGCCCGGTCGCGCGAGCCGAGGACGACCGACAGGCCGCGTTCAACGAGGCCCGCACAGATGGCCCGGCCGATGCCGCGGTTGCCGCCGGTGACGAGGGCGGTGGGGGGAGAAGGGGAAGAAGACATAAGCAGCAGTGGTTGAGTCGTGAACAGAACGAGTATCGCCGCGAGACCATTGCACCAGGGTGTAACGATCTGCTGTGGCGTCGCAACCCCCCTGAGGGCCGACGAATTAGAAATATGCCCGAGCAGATTCCACACCCGCGCTCCCATCCGCATTTCGATTTGGCACCATGAAATACCTCTACTGGGGGACGACCGCCCTGCTCGCGCTCATGATGGCCGGCTCCGGCACAATGTACTTCGTGGCGGAGAATGCCTCTCAAACCTTCGCCGAGCTTGGGTTTCCGGACTATTTCCGAATTGAACTGGGCATCGCCAAGCTCCTCGGTGCCGCGGCCCTGGTCCTTCCGTTGCCGCGGTCGGTGAAGGAGTGGACCTACGCGGGCTTCGGCATCAGCTTCATCTCGGCCATCATCGCGCACCTGGCGGTGGGCGATCCGGTGGCGGACGTGGTGCCTCCCATCGTTGCGTCCGCCCTCCTCGTCACCTCGTACGTGACCTATCACACGTACCGGCGGGCCCCTGCGGCTCCAGTCCCGGAGACCGAAGGGTAGCCCGTCCCGGTCCTACGCCGCGTTGTTTTGGTACATCTGCTCCACGTAGTCGAGCACCATGCGCTTGGCGCTAAAGGGGGCGGGCAGGCCCGTCATGGCGTCGCGCATCATGTCGATCCACTCGCGGGGCAGGCCCTCGTCGTCGCGGTTGTAGAAGGTGGGAATGACGTTCTCCTCCAGCTGATGGTAGAGCGAGAGGGCGTCCTCGCGGTCGCGCTTGTCCTGGTCCGGCCGGTCCACCTTCAGTTCGCCGGTGGGTTCGGGGCCGATGGCCCATCCGTTGTGGCCGTTGTAGCCCTCGGGCCACCAGCCGTCCAGCACGCTCAGGTTCAGGCCGCCGTGCGCGGCGATTTTCTGGCCGCTTGTGCCGGAGGCCTCCAGGGGGCGGCGGGGGTTGTTAAGCCACACGTCGCAGCCGGAAACCAGCATGCGGCCGATTTCCATGTCGTAGCCCTCTAGGAAGACGACCGTGCCCGCAAAGCCGTCCATCTGGCTGATCTCGTAGATGCGCTGGATGAAGCGCTTGCCGGCGTCGTCGGCGGGGTGGGCCTTGCCGGCGTAGACGAGCTGGATGGGGTGCTCCTCGTCGGCAAATAGGGCGCGGGCCCGCTCCAGGTCCGTAAAGATGAGTGGAGCCCGCTTGTAAGTGGCGAAGCGGCGCGCAAAGCCAATGGTGAGCGCCTCGGGGTCGAGGTCGGGCTGCATCGGGAGGCTCTGGGTGTGCACGTACCCCTCGATGAAGTCAATGAGGCGCGTGCGCAGGGCCGAGCGGTAGGACCAGAGCTCCGCGTCGTTCACGTCGCCGAGACTGGCCCAGACGTCCGGCTGATGGCGCTCGGTAAAGTCGCCGTCGAGGTGCGTGTCAAGGAAGTCGCGGGCGGGCGGGGCGGTCCAGGTGGGCAGGTGCACGCCGTTGGTGATGGCGCCGATGGGCACCTCATCGACCGAGCGGTCGGGGTAGAGGTCCGTCCATTGCTGGCGGGCGACGTGGCCGTTGAGCTCCGAAACGCCGTTGGCCGCACGGGACAGCTTGAGTCCGAGGGCCGTCATGGTAAATTTCTCGTCTCCGTCGTCCGGGTCGACGCGGCCGTAGGAGAGCAACTGGTCCGTGCTCAGATCGATTTCGTCCTCGAAGCCGGCCATGGCTTCCGAGAAGAGATCGGGGGCAAAGTGGTCGTGGCCGGCGGGGACGGGGGTGTGCGTGGTGAAGACGCAGTGCTCGGTGACTATCTCCTCGGCGTCCGAGAGCGACAGGCCCTTGTCCAACTGCTCCCGGAGCAGCTCCAGCATGAGGAAGGCGCAGTGCCCTTCGTTGGAGTGGAACAGCTCCGGCTCTTCGCCGAGGGCGCGCAGCAGGCGCAGCCCACCGATGCCGAGCACGATCTCCTGCCGGATGCGCTCGTGGTCGCCGCCCTGGTACAGCCGGCGCGTGAGCGGGCGGTAATCCTCGGCGTTGGCGTCGAAGTCGGTGTCGAGAAGGTAGAGGTCGGTGTGCCCCAGGTTCAGCTTCCAGGCGCGCACGTGCACCGTGTCGTGGCCCACAGGCACCTTTACGGTGAGCGCATCCCCGTCCGTGTCCGTGACGAGCGAGAGCGGGTGCTTGGCCGGATCGAGCACCGGGTAGGTGGACTGCTGCCAGCCGTTGGCGTTGAACGACTGCTCGAAGTATCCTTCCCGCAGAAACAGGCCGACGGCCGTAAGCGGCAGGCCCAGGTCCGACGCCGCCTTCGCGTGGTCGCCCGCCAGCACGCCGAGACCGCCGGAGTAGAGGGAGAGGCTTTCGTGGAGGCCGTACTCCATGCAGAAGTACGCCGTCTCGGGGGCGTCCTCGACCTCCGGCGCGCGCTCCATGTACGCCCGAAACTGGTCGTATACGCGGTCGACTTCTTCCTGAAAGTCTGGATCGCCAAGCACCTCGTCCTTCGGGGCGGCCAGGGCCGCCCGCGGGTTGTTGTCGGACGACCGGTAGACGCCCGGGTTGAGACGGCGGTAGAGCGCCCGGGCCTGGGCGTTCCAGGTCCACCAGAGGTTTGTGGAAAGCGTTTCGAGCTTGTCGAGGGTCGTCATGCTGTCACGTCAGTTGCGAAAGGCGAGGCGGGAGGAGGGCACCTCAGCGAACCCGCCGGCTCAGATTCGACAAAAGAGCCGGCACAGAAGTGCACACCCATTGCCCCCGCAGCGATAGGATTAATCCCCACCATAAGGGACAGGGTTTCGACACGAGTTGCCAAGTTTTCAGCGTGAAAAATCCATTACCCCTTCGTTTGACGGGGTGTTATCGCGTTGGGCGGGGCGTGAGAGGGGCCATCGGTCCGTCGCGCCGGATCCGTTCACCCCGGATGTGGTGGTGGGGGCAGGTCGGGTTTGGGTTCTCGTCGCCCGTTGGGGGCTGCAGCCTTCTGCTCCCCTCCCCCGGCCGGCAGTCACGCGGCGGCGTGCACCTTCAATTCGGGCACGTGGCCCCGCGGGGTCCGGGTCGCAAGGTGAAGCATGCCGTCGGCCAGCTCACGCGGGGCAATCCAGGCCGACGGGTCGGCGTCGGGCATGCCCTCTCGATTGGCGGGGGTATCGACGACGCCCATCGGGTAGAGGACGCTCGTGCGCAGGCCCTCGGCGTTGTACTCCTTCCCCAGCGACTTCACGTAGGCGGCCACGGCCCCCTTCGAGGCCCCGTAAAGGGCGGCGCTGGACTGTCCGTCGATCCCCGCCGGGGCTGAGACGCCCAGAAAAAAGCCGTGCCCGTGCGCTGTGAGCACGGGCACCGCCGCCCGGGCCGTATTGAAGAGCGTGCGCACGTTGATGTCCATCATGCGCTCGTAGTCGTCCGCCGTGGCCTCTGCGGCGGGCTGCATCGCAAAGCCGCCGGCAAGAGCAAGCACCGCGTCGAGCGAGCCGCCCGCGTCGATGGCGTCGAACGCTTCGCGAGCGGCCGCTCCGTCGGTCAGGTCGGCATCGAACACATGCGCGTCAGGGAATGAGGCCTCCAGGGTGGCGCGGTTGTCCGCGCCGTAGTCGATCAGGGCGAGGTCCCAGCCGGCGTCCGCGAAGGTCTCGGCGGTGACGGAGCCGATGGCGCCGGCGGCACCGGTAATGGCAACGGTTGGCATGCGTGGGGCGGAGGGGATTGAGGAAGATGTGTGTGTGGCGTCCAACGTAGCGGAGCGGACGTTCGGGGTCAATGGGCGGCGGAGGGGGCGCCGGGCGAGCATCGCGTAGACGTTACGTCCCCGGAAAAACGGGGCGGGGACGGGGAGGGGAGCGAACAGATGGGCCTCCGTGCGTTCCGAAACAAAGCGGCACTGCCTCCCCACACCCTCCACAAACCAACCCATTCGGCCCATGGACGCCCGAGACGAACCCGTTGACACCCGCGTAAAGGATGTGCTTCAGACAAAGGAGACCCCCCGTGAATCCCCCGACGTGCTCACCACGGATCCCTCCGCGACGGTCTACGAGTGCATTGCCCGCATGGTCGACCGCGACGTGGGCTCCATCATCGTGACGGAGGGCAACGACATCGCCGGCATCTTCACCGAGCGCGACTACATGCGCAACATTGCCCTGAAGGGCCGCACCTCAAAGGAAACCCCGGTCCGGAAGGTGATGACGAAGGCCGTAGCCACGGTGCAGGCGGAAACGACGCTCGAAGAGTGTCTGGAACGCATGTCGGAATTGAAGTGTCGGCACCTCCCCGTGGTGGATGAAGAGGGGACCCTCGAGGACATTCTGTCGATGCGGGACTGCGCGGAGCGGATTTTGGGGGCGGCGAAAAACGAAGTGATTCAGCTTCGCAACTACGTGACGGGAGGATATTCAACATAGGGGCGCCCCGCGGTGCGGGCGGGCGGCCGATCCCGAACCCGCGACCCACACACGGGTCTGCCGGGCCTCTAGCGAGACAGCCGCAGTGTTCGCTGGCGAAAGAGAGGCTTCTGAGGAGGCGGGCGGCCAGGCGGAGCGGA
>JAWOAQ010000007.1:0-8368 GCA_046498495.1 Salinibacter sp.
GAACCGCCTCCCAGTTCGACGCGGAGATTTTTCTGCGCCGCGACGGGTACGAGATCAATGGGAAAAGCGTCATCGGGGTGATGACTCTCGCCGCCGAGCAGCGCGCGACCCTCACGCTCCTGGTGGAGGGGAGCGACGAGGAGGCGGCTGCGCGGGCAATCACCGAACTGTTCGAAGATGGGTTCGGGGAGGAGACGGAGACCCTCTAGATCCAGCACGTTCATGCAATCCCATCTATGGCTGACACGTCCGGTGCTTCCCCCTCCGGCGCCCCCCCTGAGCGGATCGTGCGGGGAACCGGTGTCGTCCCGGGCATCGCGGTTGGGGCCGTGTACCGGTACGACCCCGGGCAGCCGGAGGTGGACCGTACGAGGCTTGACGCCGACGAGGTGGAGGCGGAGGTCGATGTGTTTGAGGACGCGGTGGCCCAGGCCACAGAGGAAATTGAGCAGGTCAGCACGATCGCCCATCGTACATTGGGAGAAGAGCAGGCGGCCATCGTGGAGGCCCAGCGGATGATGCTCCACGACGCCGCTCTCCTGGGCCCGGTGCGCGAGAAGATTCGGGATGAACATCTCACGGCCGGTCACGCCCTCCAGTCTGTGCTCCGCGAGTACAAGCAACGCTTGGAGGAACGGGGGAACGCGTATCTCCGAGGCCGGACGGACGACCTCGGAGAGGTGGAGGCCCGTCTCCTCCGATCCCTGGAGCGGGGCCGGACGGCCGCACGCATCGAGCCAAACTCCATCGTGGTGGCCGACAGGTTGACGGCCACCGACCTCATTCGCTTCCACGAGCACGGCATGCTGGGCTGTGTGACGACTGGAGGGAGCGCCACCTCCCACGTATCCATTCTGGCCCGTGCCCTGCACGTGCCTGCGATGGTGGGGGCCAAAGGCGCCACCGACGCTGTTGGGACCCACGACCGCGCCGTGCTCGACGGAGAAACCGGTACGCTTATCGTGCACCCCTCGGCCGATACGCTGGAGTCATATCGCCAACGCCGGACGCGCCAGCGGTCGCTCCGGGCCGAGCAGGTCCGCACGGCCGCCGCGCCCGCTGAAACGGAGGATGGACAGGTCGTGACGGTTCGGGCCAACGTCGAGTTCGAAGAAGAATTCCAAATCCTGGACGAATACGGGGCGGAAGGCATTGGGCTGCTGCGGTCCGAGGGGCTGCTCCTGAGCCGTCCTTCGAGGTCGCTTGCTGAGGACGACCAACTGTCGATCTATCGGAAGGCCGTTCGGGCAACCGATCCCCACCCCGCCACGGTACGGCTGCTGGACCTGGGAGGGGACAAGGTCTTCCCCACATTTCCCGAAGAACCGAACCCGCAGCTGGGCTGGCAAGGCGTTCGACTCTTGCTCGACCGCCTCGACGAACTGCTCCGTCCTCAGGTGCGGGCCCTTCTCCGGGCGAACACGGAAGGCCCCCTCCGCATGCTGCTCCCAATGGTGACCCACCTCGACGAAATACGGCGCGTGCGGTCGGTTGTGCAGGAGGAGGCGCAGCGGCTCTCGGCCCAAAACATTGACCACGACCCGGACCTCCCGGTTGGGACCATGATCGAGGTGCCCGCCACCGCCCTCCAGGCTGGGGCCTTTGCCGCGGCGTCGGACTTTCTCGCCCTCGGAACGAACGACCTAACACAATACGTGCTGGCGGTCGATCGGGGCAACGACCGCGTGGCGAGCCGGTACGACTCGCTACACCCGGCGGTCCTTCAACTTATACGACGCACGGTTGCGGCGGGCCACGACGCGGGCATTCCCGTGAGCGTGTGCGGGGAAATTGCCGGCGATGTGCACGCCGCGCCTCTTCTCCTTGGTCTGGGCCTCACCTCGCTGAGCGCCACGCCATCCGCGCTGCCGGGCCTGAAGCGGTTCCTCCGCCGTGTGGATCGCCGGCAGGCCCAAACGCTTGCCGATGCCGCTTGCGACGCCACGGATCCGGGCACGGTTCGGCGCCTGGCGCGCGAATGGCTGGCCGAACATGTGGGGGAGGACGACCTGGACCCCCCTGGCATTTCACCTGAATAATCATCCCCCTTTTGCTCTATGTCTCTTCTCAGCCGCATCACCGAGGACCTGAAGCAGGCCATGCGGGACAAAGACAAGGTACGCCTGCGCACCCTTCGGTCCCTCCGGGCCGCCCTTCAGAATAAAGAAATTGGCCAGCGGACGGACGGCACCGAAACGGAGCTCGATGAGCAGGAGGCACTGTCCGTCCTCCGCAAGCAAATCAACCAGCGAAAAGACTCTATCGAGCAATACGAGCAGGCCGATCGTGACGACCTGGTCCAGAACGAGCAAGACGAACTGGAGGTTCTGGAGGCCTACATGCCCGAGACGCTGTCGGACGACGACCTGGAGGCCAAGCTCCAGTCGATTGTGGAGACGGTTGGGGCCGAGTCGATGGCAGACATGGGGGCCGTAATGGGGCGGGCGATGAGCGAGCTCCGGGGACGCGTAGACGGCGACCGCGTCCGCAAAAAAGTTGAGTCGCTCCTGTCGTCCTGACAACGAACGGGCGAACCATAGACCGTGCGATCGCTACACGATCGGGACGCCTCTCCACGCTAACCGCCAGGGCCGGCCATGACCCTCCTCGACGGATTTATCGTTGTGGTACTGGTCGGGGGCCTGCTCCACGGCCTCTCGGCGGGGGCACTCCGGCAAATTGCGAGCCTCGTTGGGGTGGTATTCGCGCTGCTGGTGTCCGTGCAACTGATGCATCCGGTGGGCGCTCTTGCGGTTCAAAGCCTGGGGCTGTCGGAGGCGGTGGGGCCCATCGTGGGGTTCGTCGTTGTATTTGCGGGCGTGTGGCTCATCTTCTTTGCGATTTCCCGGCTCCTCGAGCGTGTCCTGGAGGCGCTCTCCCTTAGCATCCTGAACCGTGTGGCGGGAGGGGCCCTGGGGGCCCTCAAGGCCGCGCTCCTGCTTAGTGTGCTGTTTTTGGTGCTTGCGGAGGTGGATGTGCCGGCGTCCGATTCCCGGCAGGAGTCGCTCCTGTACGGCCCCATTGCGGGGGCGCTGCCCAAAACGCTCGACGTGGCTGCTGAGTACGTTCCGTCAGCGAAGCGGGCGGCCGAAACGTTTGGCGAGGAGGTTCGGCCCTCGGTTCAATCGAGGGGCGATGAGGCGGAATAGGACGTCCCAATGGCATCGTCCCCTCCGGATCTCCCCGCCCAGCCTGCTCGTTTGGGCGATGTTCGCACGTCGTCACCCCCCCGTCCTGATCCGAACATGGTCCCGGTTCGGCTGGAACTGAAAAACTTCCTGAGCTACGGCACGGACGCCCCGCCGCTCGATTTCGACGCGTTCGAGGTCGCCTGCCTGTCCGGCGGAAACGGGGAGGGCAAGTCGGCCCTGCTGGACGCCATGACGTGGGCCGTGTGGGGCGAGGCGCGCAAGTCGAGCGGCAAACGCAAGCCCGACGATGAACTAATCCGCATTGGCACGCGGCATATGGAGGTGACGTTCACCTTCGATCTGGAGGGCACGCGCTACCGCGTCACGCGCTCGTTCTCCAAATCGGCCACCGGCAAGACCACGTCGTCGGACCTTGAGTTTCAGGTATACGCGCCGGACGACGAGGCGTACCGTCCCCTCACCGGCGCCACCCAGCGCGAGACGCAGGCCCGCATCGAGGAGGCCGTGGGCCTTGACTACGACACCTTCATCAACTCCGCGTTTTTGCTGCAGGGGCGCTCGGACGAGTTCACCAAGAAAAGCCCCAGCCAGCGCAAGGACATCCTGGTCCGCATCCTGAACCTCAGTCGCTACGAGCGCCTGGAGGGCCGGGCCCGCGACCGCTGGCGGGCGGCCAAGGAGCGCCAGCAACGGGCCGAAGCGGAAATTGAGCGTCTGAAGGCCGCCCTCGAAGACGTTCCGGCCTGGGAGGACGAGCGCGATGAATTGCGAGAAGCGATTGAGGAGCAGCAGCGGAGCCTCGCCGAACTTCGAGAGACGGAAACCACCCTGACGCAGCGCCGGGCTGACCTGGAGGCCAAAGCGCGTGAGGCAGAGTCCGTCCGCGAGGCGCTTGCGTCTCTTGACGATCGCATTGCGGATCGCGAGGAGGAAATCGCTGCGCTGGAGGAGCGGATACACGACGCCGATCAGCGACTAGAGCGGAGCGAAGACATTCAGGCCGCCTATGAGCGCTACGAGGCTCTCCAGGACGAACGGGACGCCCTCGACGAACAGCGAGAGGTGCACCGCGGCCTTGAAAAGCAGATCGAAAAGAAGGAGGAGACGCTCCGCGAGCGAACCAACAAATTGGAACGCCGCCTCGACCGGCTCCAGGTGGAGCGCAACGGATTCGAAGAGTCGCTGAACGAGTGTGTGTCGAAGCTTGCCAAGCGACCAGCCGTACAGGACCGCCTCCGGTCTGCCCAGGCGGCCCGCCAGCGGGTCAAGGAGCTGGCGGTTCGGAAGCGAAAACAAGAGCGTCTGATCCGCCGCCAGGACGCCGCCGAGCGAACGCTGGTGGGCCGACGAGAGCAGTTGCGCGGGGAACTGGAGGGCCTTCAGTCGCAAATCAAGGAGGAACAAGAAGCCCTTGGCCAAAAAGATGCCCTTGAGGCGAGAGTGGATGCCCTCGAAGAGAAGAAGGACCGACGCCAGGCCCTCGACGATCAACTCTCCTCGCTGGAGGCCCGGGGAAAGAAGCTTTCCCGGCGGATTCAGGCGCTGAACGGACAGCTGGACGCCCGGCGCGAGGAGCGATCCCAGGCACAGGCCGAACTGGAGCGGTTCCGCCAGGCGGAGGGAAAAACGTGTCCCACCTGCGGCTCGGAACTGACGGCGGCCCATCGCCAAGAGGTCAACGCGACCCTCTCCACCACGATTGAGGAGCTGGAGGCGGCAATCGCGGAACGTGAGGCGGAGCTTGAGGAGAAGAAGGAAAAGCGCGAGGCCCTGAGGGAGCGGTATGCTGAGCGAAGAACCGAATGGAGCGGGATGGACGGCGTCTCCGAGGCGCTGGCCACGGCTCGTGAGCAGCGTCGGGCCCTGGACGACGTGGTCGAAAAGCTCCAAGCCCATAAGGCGGAGGCCGAAGCCCTCCGTGAGAAGCTGGAGGCAGGGGCGTACGGGGAGGACGCTCGTCGGACGTGGCAGTTCTGCGCCCAGCGGCTGGCGGGGCTTTCGGTAGATCCCAAGACGTTTGAGGCGCTAAAGGAGGAGGCCGCGCAGGTCGAGCGCTACCTCGATCGGTTGCGGACCCTGGAGGAGGTGGAGGGCCGCCGGGAGGAACTGGAACGGAAGGTCAAGCAGCACAACCAGGAAATCCAGGAGCTACGTGACGCCTTGGATGACGACTCCACCTTTGAATCCATTCAGGAAGAACTGGAGGATCTACGGCAGAAAAAGGACGATGTGGGATTTCGTCCCGAGCGCTTCCAGGAAGTCCGGAGCGAGTTGCGGGAGCTGAGCGAGGCGCCCACGCGCTATAACGAGTTGCAGCAGGCCCGCCGCAACCGCGCCGACTGGGTCGAGCAGCGAACGCGTCTGGAGGAGCAGGTGGACACCTTGCGACGCGAAAAGGCCGAAAAGAACAAGCGCCTCGACGCCCTCAGCGAAGCCCTCGCGGCCAAAGACGATCTGGAAGAAGAACTCGAAGACGTCCGGGACGCCGTCCAGGACGTAGAAGCCGAGCGGAACGAGTTGCAGCAGCGATTCGGCATGCTAAACGAACGGCTGAATCAGGCCGAGCGCGATCGCGAGGCCCTCCAGGCGGCGAGGGAGGAACGGGAGGACGCCACCCATGAGCGCCAGGTGTACAAGCGCCTGCGGACCGCCTTTGGAAAGCATGGCATCCCCTCCTTGATCATGGAGGAGACGCTTCCCGAGATTGAGGAGCGAGCCAATCGGATTCTGGACCGGCTCACCGATGGCCGCATGCACGTTCGGCTCGATACCCTCAAGGAGAAAAAGAGCGGCGGGACCAAGGAAACCCTCGAAATCATCATTACCGATGAGCAAGGCGTCCCGCGTCCCTATGAGACGTTCTCGGGCGGGGAGAGCTTTCGCGTCAACTTCGCGCTCCGGGTGGCCCTCGCCCAGTTGCTCGCCGAGCGAAGCGGCGTGCGCGTCCGCACCCTCGTGATCGACGAAGGGTTTGGGACGCAGGACGAAGAGGGCATCGAGCGATTGGTGGAGGCGATTCAGTCGATCCGGGAGGACTTTGCGAAAGTCATCGTCATCACCCACCTTGAACGGTTGAAGCAAGCCTTCCCGGTCCGCATCGAGGTTGAAAAGGATCCCGCCACAGGATCCACCTTCGACGTGGTGGGTGGATAGATCGGGGCATCCCCCTCAGCGGGCGACTCGTAATGGGCGAATTCGTGTTGGCGGAGGGCCGCTTTTATTTCATGCCACGCCACAGATTGCTTGCACGCCATGCCGAAGCACACCATGGAAAAACTCTACTATTCCATTGGGGAGGTGAGCGACCGTGTTGGCCACGAGCCGCACGTCCTCCGTTATTGGGAGAAGGAATTTGACACCCTGAGTCCGCGGAAGAATCGGGCGGGGCGGCGGGTGTACACGGAGGATGATATCGAGATGGTGGAGCGGATTCGCTACCTCCTAAAAGATGAGAAGTACACCATCGAGGGCGCCAAGCAGGCCATTCAGCGCGGCGACGATCAGAAAGATCCCCGGACCCAGATCCGGGAGGAGCTGTCGGACCTGCGGGCCTTCCTGGTTGACCTGCGCGACGCACTTTAAGCGGGCGGTCCGGTCTCGTTGGGGGCGACCGCGAGGGGAGTACACGGTGTGGGGGGGCACCGCATCGAGGCGTGGCGAGCCCGAACAGACCCGGCCCAGGATTCCGAAGGCGCCGGATCAGGGCAGGGCGTCAACAAGGGCCGACCCGGTAGCCAGTCCGTTCTCGACCGCGGCGTCGAGCCGGCCGGTTCCAGCGACCCAATCGCCGCACACGTACACCCCATTACGAGCGGCAGTCAACCGCGCACGATCCTCGACAGCCTCCTGGGGAAACGCATATTTCCACCCCTGCCAGTCCGTCCAAGCAGGGGCGGTCAGGCGCCGGTCGCCGATAATCTCCGCGGTCCGGCGGCAGAGGCGGTCGATATTGTCTTCAGGCGGCGCATCGTAGTGATCAGACGACCAGTTCGGGCCGGCCTGCACGACCAGGACCGATTGGCCCTTCGGGACGTGGCCGGGCTTGCATTCTTCTCGCCCGATCCATCCGACTGTGGGGGTCGGTGCCTCGCTACGCAGCCCGTAGTACGGGACGTCAATCTCGAAATCATATCCGAGGACCGCGGTCCAAACGGCCTGGTACTCAACAGTCCGGGCCGCCGCACCGAGATGGTCCACCGCCTCCACGCCCGTGTCGCGAAGAAGGGTGGCGGTTTGGGGAGCGGGTGGATTGAGCAGAAGCACGTCAAACGGCCCGTATTCATCGCCATCAGCATCGGCGAGTCGCCATCCCCCTTGGGCGCTCGATGCATCACGACGGCGGATGTCAACGATTCGTGTTTCGCGTTGCACGTCGACGCCTGCTGCGGCGAAGAGATGTTTTGCGAGACGCGTGATGCCATCCTCGTACGTCCACCGGCGGGTCCCGTCCAAGGACGAGGCCCTGACCGTCCCCTCAGCGTCGACGGAGGCAACCGGGCCGTCAATCTCCACGAGCCCCTCGCTGCACGTGGACGTAGCGAACGCACTGGCGCGCCCCCCTTTGTCGAGGAGGAAGTTGGCTCCATAGTCGTACACGATGCCGTTCCGTCGCCGCGCGGCGGCACGGCCACAGACCCCGCGGGATTTCTCAAACACATCGATCTGTAGCGAGGGACGGGCCGTTCGGGCCGCGTACGTTGCAGCGGCCGCCGCAGCACCGGCCCCAACGACGGCCAGCGTGGCGTCCATGGGGAAGGGATCGGTTGCGTGAATCGTGACGCCAGACGGACGGGCTCCACCGGACGATGTAGATCGGTGGGGACGATCCGCAGGTTGGGGCGAGCTTTCTTTTTTCTGTAATTTGATGTACAAAATAAGGAAATTGACCCCCTGGGGTGTCAAGGGGGAGTGTGACGCGATCGTAATCTAAAAGTGAAGAAAGAGGGGAAGGAGCCGGTACTGCTTTATCATCCCCGTGTCTCTCACGTCTTGGCCGTGCATTCGGGACTCTTGGTTGGGTCCCAGACTGCATTTCACTCCTCGACGGTAGATTGGGCGCGCTGCAATCTCCGAACCCCCGAGCCGTCTGGCCCCCAATTTAACACATGTCAGTGCCCCGCACGATTCGACTCAGGAGGGTAGCCAGTTGCAGTATTGGGATGCGGGGCTACGATCGGAAACGTCCATATCCATCTTCAGATAAAGCGGATCCTTTA
>JAWOAQ010000018.1:0-18796 GCA_046498495.1 Salinibacter sp.
GTGCTCCGCACAGAGAAGGACTCCCTGTTTGTCCGCGTTCTCGCGCTCGGAGGAGCGTTGACACTGCTTCTGCTCATTGACGACGCGTACATGCTTCACGATCGGATCGTCCCGCATGCAGGGCTGCCTGGGGAGATTCTGACCGTCTTTTATGCTGCCGCCGTAGGGGGACTGGCTCTGTACTATAGGACCGTCTTCGCGCGGACGCCCTACCTTCTCATCCTGCTGAGCCTGGCAGCATTGGGAACGTCCGTTGGCGTCGACGGGCTAACGGACATAGGGCTCCTCGGGAAAAGTGGTCTCGTCTATCTGGTCGAAGACGGAAGCAAGCTGATCGGCATCCTTCTCTGGACCAGCTATGTGGCGCATACCTGCGTAATGGCCCTCCGAGACTCGCGGGTTCGCGGGCAGCGCATCGAGCCCCTCACAAACGGCGAGCTGTTGAGGGACGCCCCTCCCGTGCAGGTCGGCCGCTTTCGGTAGATCCGTGGATCAAGTAAGGATGTGTATCACAGAGCGGGCATCATCCGACAACACATGAAGCGGCAGGGGGTGCCTCTCCAACGCCGGGTGCCGGCACGGCCTGTGCCACGCCGCGATTCAGGACGGCCTTTTCGAAGCGTCCAAATCTTCCTTTGAAGATGATGTGCTCAATGCGGGTCCCCCGGCCCGGCGCCCGCGGGCGGAGGCCCGGCTGCGGCCAGTGCGGCACAAAGTAGCTGCGTCGCCCGTCCGCAAAGCGCCCGTTCTGCACAATTTCCGCGTCGGCCCAGGGCGAGCGATACTCCATCACGTCCGCCTGCCATAAAGTGACCCCAACGGAGGGAAATCCTGCGGATTCGACGGACGCGTGGGTCGTCTTTGGAGGACACAAACGAACCTTTGCCCGTGGCCATGGTGTAGGATTTTGGCGTCTCTTCTTTTGCACCGTTTCTCATCCGCCATGCGCCTCGTTCGCCTTGGGCTGCTTCCCCTTGTCCTCGCCCTCCTTGTCGGTCCGGTACACGCACAGGAGCCCAGCTACGGAGACACCGAGTTCCCCAACTCGGGCGACGAGGCTGCCCAGGCCCCGTTCTTGAAGGGCCTCCTTATGCTCCACAGCTTTGAGTACGACGACGCCCGGGCGGCCTTCCAGGAGGCGCAGGAGATCGACGCAGATTTTGCCATGGCCCACTGGGGCGAGGCCATGACGCACAACCATCCGGTGTGGATGGAGCAGGACCGCGAGGCCGCCCTCAACGCGCTTCGTGACCTTGGCGAAACGCCCGAGGCGCAGCTGGAGGCGGCCCCGACGGAGCGCGAAAAACACTACCTCCGCACCGTGCACGTTCTCTACGGCGTCGGCACGGACGATCCGCAAGACAAGGAGGCGCGGGATGACGCGTACGAGGAAGCGATGGCCGAGCTGGCGGCCGAACTCCCGGACGACCTCGACGCGCAGGCCTTCCACGCCCTTTCCATTCTGGGCACCGCCCACGAGGGCCGTGAATTTTCCACCTACATGCGCGCCGCATCCATTGTGGAAGAGGTGTTCGACGAGAACCCCGAGCATCCCGGCGCGGCCCACTACCTGATCCATGCGTACGACGACCCGGTGCATGCCCCACTGGGCCTCCGGCCCGCGCGGCAGTACGCCGACATTGCCCCGGCTGCCCCCCACGCCCTCCACATGCCCTCGCACATCTTCTTCGCACTCGGCCTCTGGGACCGTGGGGCGGACTCCAACGTGGATTCCTACGAAGCGGCAGCGGCCAAGAGCGAGGACGCGGACACCGGGCTCAGTGGCGGCGGCTTCCATGCCCTACAGTGGCTCCACTACGCCCGCCTGCAACAGGGCCGTCACGACGACGCCCGCTCCGTCCTGCAAACCATCCAGACCCACGCCACCGACGCGGCGGTCTCGACCAGCTACGCCACCTTCCTTCGCTGGTCCGCCCCCCTGGCCTACGCCATGGAAACCGAACAGTGGGACCAGTATGATGCGCTCCTCGACTCGATGAATGTGAAGCCATCGGACCTCGACACCCGAGGGGCCGTCACCGTTCACGCCGGGCGCGGGCTAGCCGCCGCTCAGCAAGAGAACCTCTCGTCTGCCAAAATGCATCTGAAGCAGGCTCGCGCGGCCCTCGGCGACAAGGAGACCGATGCCCTCCGCATCCAGGTGCTGGAGTTGGAAGGCCTGATTGCCCTGGAATCGGGCCAATCGGAGCAGGCCCTGGACCATCTCGAGACCGCGACCAGCATCGAGACGGATCGCTCGCTCGACTTTGGGCCGCCCTTTCCCATCAAGCCGGCCCCCGAGCTGTACGGAGAGGTCCTGCTGTCGCTTGATCGCCCCGAGGAGGCCCTTGCCCAGTTCACCACGACGCTGGAGCGCTACCCCGATCGTGCCCTTGCCCTAATGGGCAAAGCCGAAGCGGCCGCTCAGGCAGGACAGCAGGACGTCGCTCAAAAAGCCCAATCGGCCCTTGCCGCCCAGTGGAGCGAGGCCGACGGCTCCGTTCAGCGCCAGCTTCAATCTGCCCTTGGCAGCGCGGCCTCCGAGGCGACGTCTCGGTAGCCCGGCCTATTCCCTCAGCTTCCGCTGGATAATCTTATCGGCATGGGTTACGCTGCGCAGGCAAAAGCGGGCCGTGAGCCGCGCCTGCTCCTCCTCTGACAAGTCCGCGTGGACACCCTGTCGATTCAAGCGGTCCTGCTGGGCGTGGTAAAGCGCCACGGCCGCCGCTACCGACACGTTGAAGCTCTCGGTGAAGCCCCGAAGGGGCACCACGCAGGCCGCATCCACCTCGTCCATCATGGCGTCGGACACGCCGGCCTCTTCGTTTCCAAAAACGAGGGCCGTGGATCCGGTAAAGTCAATCTCACGAATGGGCACCGTATCGGCGTGGAGGTGCATGGCCACGATCCGGTAGCCGGCGTTGTGGAGAAAATCTGCACATCCGGTCGGTCCCTCCCAATACCACAGGTCGAGCCAGTTTTCGGCGCCGCCCGAGGTGCGCCCCGAGTGCTTGAAGCGCTTGTTACTGCCCTTTACCACGTGGAAGTCCTGGTAGCCCAGTGCCTCGGCGGAGCGCATCACGGCGCTTACGTTGCCGGTGTTTACGAGCCCCTCCACCACCGGCACCACAGTGCGCGTCCGCTCGGCCACCGCCGCCTGGATCCGCCGCAGCCGCCGCTCGCGCATGTGGGGCCGTAGCAGCTCAACCACCCGGGCCGGCGAGAGGCGCGTGGTTCCAAACGTAAAAGGATCGGCATCCCGGGGCGGCCGCCCGCCTGCATCGAGGAGGTGTTGCATTTCCTGCTCGGCATTTACGTCGGACGGCGCCATGGAGATGACCGGAAATTCCGGATCTTTTCGCAATATTAACGTGTTAGTAGCTTCACTTTTCCCACAATCCAAACGGCAACTCCGCCGTCGGCAGTTCCCTTCTCCTCATTTCTTCCATTCCTCAGCTCGCTCCGCTATGCTTCGATACGCACGCCCCCGCCCGGTTCTGTTCCTCCTCGCTCTCGTTCTCCTCGTTCCCCCGGCGGCCGCCCAGTCCGTCCAGTCGGTGGTCGACGAAATTCGCACCCGTCACGAAGACCAACTCGAAGCGGTCGACAACTACGTGATCGAGACCGACGCCTACACCTCGTACTACCGCAAAGTGACCCGGGATGGCGAGCCGACCTACGAGACAAGCACCCAGATGAACACCGACGTGGCGGCCCTTAACGCCATCGGCACCACGCCCGCCACCACGACGGCCCTCCCGGACGATCTCGATCGCATTGCCGAACACGCTACCTATGAGGGATCCGAATCGGTGGACGGACGCGAAAGCCATGTCCTCCACATCGACGACCCCGGCGCGGTATACGAGGAGATGGACAACGAGGTCGAGTCCATGGTGTACTACGTCGACGCCGACACCTACGTCCCAACGCGCATGATGGTCACGATGCGTCCCCAGGACACAGAGGGGCCCTCGCCCACCGCCATCACCTTCAGCTTCCGGGATTATCGGACCCAGAAGGGCCTCACGGTGCCCTACGTTACCGAAATGGTGATGGACCTGGACATTAGCGAGGAGCAGCAGCGCCAGCTCGAACAGATGAAGGAAAAGATGGACCAAATGCCCGAGCAGCAGCGCGAGCAAATGAAGCGCATGATGGGCGACCAGTTCGAAAAAATGGAGGCCATGATGGCCGGGGAGCCCACAACGGCGGAGGTCCAGTCCGTCCGGGTCAACGAAGGAATCCCGGAGGGCATTTTCGAGGACGACGACCAGTAGCTCGGCCCCCGCCTGGCCTCCGAACTAACCAAATCCTCAGCCGGGCCGCCGATCCCGACGGGCAACGGCCTAATATAACAAGAAGCGTCTCGTTCTATCTTCCTGTACCGAAAGCGCATTCCAGATGGACCTTGCCGATACCGTCGCCGTCGTCACTGGAGCCAGCAGCGGCCTCGGTGCCCAACTGTCCCGCCAACTCGCCGACCGCGGCAGCACGGTGTTTGGGCTCGCCCGGAGCACCCAGACGCTGCAGGCACTCCGAGAGGAAATTGGGACGGCCTTTCACCCCGTGTCGTGCGATGTGCGGGACGAAGCCCAGGTGGCCGACGCGTTCGAGAGCATCCGGGCGGAAAACGACCGCCTCGACATTCTCGTCAATAACGCCGGCCTGGGCCAGTTTGGCCCGGTCGATGACCTCTCGCTCGACGAGTGGGACGTACAGATCGATACGAACCTCCGCGGGGTCTTTCTTTGTGCTCGCGAAGCCGTGCCGACCATGCGGTCCCAGAACGATGATCGCGGCTTCGGGGGCCACATCGTGAACATCGCCTCCATTGCGGGTCTCCTCGGCAATCCCAACCTCACCGCCTACAACGCCTCCAAGTTTGGCGTGCGGGGCTTCAGCGAGGCGCTGATGAAGGAAGTCCGCGACGATGGCATCCGCGTTACCTGCCTTTATCCCGGCTCCATCGACACCAACTTCTTCGACGTGGCCGGGGTTGAGAAAACGGACAATCCCCTGACGTCAGCGGACGTGGCGGACACGGTGCTCCACGTGCTGGAGGCACCGGCCAACCACCTTATCTCCGAGGTCGTACTGCGCCCCCTTCGCCCCCGCGGATAGCTGCTGTGCCTCCGCGCCGCCAGACCGTCGGGAAGAAACGGCAGGGTGACCGCCGATCGTCGTCCGCCCCCAGCATTGGCGTCGATCCTCGCGTGCAGCCCCCTGTGGTCCTGATGCGACACGGGTCGAGCCCTACGCCGCCCAGTGCCCCCTCGGTCTGGTCAGCCCCCATTTGCGCCGCGGGCCAGCAGCCATTATTCTTTCGCCTGCGATGCGCATTCACAACTTCTCCTCACCATGGAACGGCGTGACTTCACAAAGAAGGCCCTGCTCGGCGCCGCCGGGGCCGGCCTGCTCACCGGCTGCGGCAGTGACGGATCTACGGCCGAAGACGGTGCCCCCAATGTCCAGACAAACGAGCAGGTGCGGTGGCGCCTGGCCTCCAGCTTCACACGCTCGCTCGATACCATTTACGGCGCGGCCGAAATCCTGGCCGATCGGCTGGCCGATCTCACAGACGGCAATTTTCAGATCCAGACCTATCCGGGCGGCGAGCTGGTCCCTCCCTTCGAGGTGCTAGATAGCGTGCAGAACCGCACCGTGGAAATGGCCCACTCGGCCAGCTACTACTTCATCGGCAAAAATCCCGCCCTGGCCTTCGACGCAACGGTGCCCTTTGGCCTCACCGCGCGCCAGTATCGCGCCTGGATGTACTACGGCGGCGGCCTGGACCTCATGCGCGACCTCTTCTCCGACTTCAACATTATCAACTTCCCCGGGGGCAACACCGGTACCCAAATGGGGGGGTGGTTCAACGTAGAAATCAACGCTCGGGCCGACATGGACGGCCTCAAGATGCGCATCCCCGGCCTCGGCGGACAGGTGATGTCCGAAATGGGCGTCAACACCCAGGTGCTTCCCGGCGGCGAGATCTACCCGTCGCTAGAGCGGGGCGCCATCGACGCGGCCGAGTGGGTCGGCCCCTACGACGACGAAAAGCTCGGCTTCCACGAAGTTGCCGACTATTACTATTACCCCGGCTGGTGGGAGCCCGGCCCGGCCCTCACGTTCTACGTCAATCGCGACGCCTACGACGCCCTTCCCACCCAGTATCAGGACGCCCTGGAGACGGCCGCCGCGGAGGCCGACCTGCATATGCTGGCAGAGTACGACCACAACAATCCCGCGGCCCTCGACCGCCTGCTCGACGAGGGCACCACCCTCCGCCGCTTCCCCGACGACGTGATGAGTCGTGCTCAGGAGATCACCACCCAGTTGCTGGAAGACAATGCGCAGGATAGTGCGCAGTACCGGGACATCTACGAGTCCTACACGGAGGCCCGCGAAGATGCCTACCGCTGGTTTGGCACCGCCGAGATGGGGTACGCCGACTTCGCCTTCCCTCGCATGGGCGAAAACGCCGACACCTCGGCCTAACCTTTGCTCGCCCTTTCCCTCTCGCCCCTCGTCCCTCATGCTCTCCGACGTCTGGTCCCTGCTCGAATCGGCCGTCTTCCCCGTCGCCTCGACCGATGAGGCCTTCAACCCATATCGAGACCGCCACGACGACCTTGACTGCGGGGACGCGCCCGCCCGGCGCCGCAACAACCTGCGGGCCTACCTGTCGTGCTACGACGCTCCACCGCCCCTCTTTCTCCTGCTCGAAGCCCCCGGGCCCTGGGGCTGCCGGTTCAGCGGGGTGCCCATCACCAGCGAGGCTCAACTGCTAGATCCCGGGTTTCCGATCGACGGGAAGCGGACGAGCACCGACGACGAACCGCATACCGAGTACAGCGCTTCGATCTTTTGGCGCGTGCTGCAGCCGTATTTCCCCCACTTCTTCGTCTGGAACAGCCTGCCGCTCCACCCCCACGACCCCGGCGCCCCCCTCTCCATCCGCACACCGCGCCGGACAGAAGTGCGCGCGTGGGGCTCTCTGCTCACGGACCTGATCGATGCGCTCGACCCCACCCGCATCGTGGGCGTGGGGCGAAAGGCTGAACGCGCCCTCGAAGAGGCCGGCGCCAGCCCGACGTATGTGCGGCACCCTTCGCAGGGCGGGGCGAAGAAGTTCGAGTCGGGGATGAACGAACTGATTGCCGCCGACGGGCTGTCCCCCTGACCCAACGACTGGACCCGCAGGATCTCGGGCCGGGCCTCTCTTGCCCCGTCGACCCTCCTGTCGTTTTGCCCCTCCAGGCGCTTCCCCGTAGCCCAAACTCTACGCGTGAGGGCCCTCACGATCGGGATGCATCTCCGCCGGCCCGTTGGTTATACTGTAGAGCGCGTTCTACACTCGTTTTCCCCTTCGGTCGATGCGCCCCTCCGAACGCTGGCCCGCCATCCTGCTGCAACTGGCCCCCGATGCCTGGAAGCGGGCCGAGGACCTGGCCCAAACCCTCGGCGTGAGCGAGCGCACCGTATATCGCGACGTACAGGCAATGGTGGAGGCCGGCGTTCCCCTGCAGGGCGTTCCGGGAAAGGGCTACCGCGTGCCGGACGACTACCTGCTGGAGCCCATTACGCTTACGACGGACGAAGCCGTGATGCTGGTGCTCGGCAGTGCCTATGCCGCCCAGAACGTAGAGGGTCGGTACCGGGCCGCCGCCCAGTCGGCCCAGGAAAAGCTCCACAGCGTCCTTCCCGATGAGGACTGGACCCGCGCCTTCTCCCTTCAGGGCAGCGCCTCTCTCGTGCCCCCCAGCGCCTTCGGCCCGCCGACCAGCGACCTGCTGCTCCGCCGCGTCCGACAGGCCCTGGTTGAGGAGCGCGCCATTACGGCCGCGGTCGCCCCGGACGAGACAGAGCGCCCGCTCTTTCCCTACGGTCTCGTGCAACAGGGGGGCATGTGGTACGTCGTCGGGCATGCCCCGGACCGGGACCGCGTGGTGCACCTGCGCCTCTCGGACGTGCAGTCCGTGACGTTAACGGACCGTCGCTTCGACCGGCCGGCCAGCTACCAGACGCCTCCCGACGGTCCCGCCTCTCCCCCCAACGACACCCTCACCGTGCGCGTCGCTTTCGACGCCAACGTGGCCTCTGCCGTGAACGTATCGCCCGCCCTCCGCGTCACCGAGCGCGAGCAGCTGCCCGACGGCCGCCTTCTCCTTCACCTGCAAGTGCGTCACGAGCGCGAGGTGCTCCCGTGGCTGCTGGGCTGGGGGCGTCACGCGTACGTGCTGGCCCCCCGCTCCCTCCGGGAACGAATCGCCGCGGAGGCGCGGGCGGCGGCCGAGCAGTACCAGTCCGCCCCCACCCTCCTCGACTCGGCCTCCCCGTCTCCCCCGGCCTAATCCGGTCTGTTCCGTGTCGTCGCCTCCTTCGATCGCCTCCCTGCCCTCCAAGACCCTTCGCACGCCTGCGGGCGCCCTCGTATATACCGATGCCGGCACCGGTCCCCCTATCGTCTTTCTGCACGGGAACCCGACGAGTGCCCACCTCTACCGGCACCTCATCCGGCCCCTTGCCTCCAACCACCGATGCGTGGCTCCCGACCACCTCGGGTTCGGGCGCTCGGCCGCCGCACCGACCGCTTCATACCACCCGTCGGCCCACGCAGCCCGCATCGAACTCCTGCTTCGCCGCCTCGACCTCACGGACCTTACGCTCGTGTTGCACGACTGGGGTGGGCCCATCGGACTCTCGTACGCCCTTCGGCATCCCGAGACGGTGCGACGCCTCGTGTTGATGAATACGTGGGCCTGGCCCCTCACCCATCGGCCGCTCATCCGCCTCTTTGCGGGCCTCGTCGATACAGTTCCGGGACGGGCCCTCATCGAACGATATAACCTGTTTGCCCGCGTCGTGATGCCCTGGACAACAGGCCCCGCATCCTCCGGGGACTGGATTGCCGCCTACGCGAATGCCCTCAACACCCGCTCCCGACGGCGGGCCTGCTGGACCTTTGCTCGGAGTCTCATCACAGAAACCCCGTGGCTCCGGGCCCTCTGGACCGACCGCCACCGGCTGCCGGCCGTCCCCACCCTGCTTTGCTGGGGAATGGCCGATCCCGCCTTCGGCACCGAGGCCTGCCTGCGACGATGGCAGACCGTCCTGCCCTCAGCCCGCGTGCACCGCGCCTCCACTGTCGGCCACTACGTGCCGGAAGAAATGGGCCCCGCCTTACATCCCCCCATCCGCTCCTTCCTGCAGGCAACGCGCACGGAGTCTCCCGCCCCTCACTCGTGAGTCAGCACCGCACGCTCAAAACCCCAAATCCCCAGCCTGTCATTTCGAGCAGGATCGACACTTTTTTGACGAGCCCCCTGCGCCTGGGAAGCTTCTCGACGATGCTTGAAGCGAGATCCCATCGGAAGTTTGCGTTTGCGTAGGGCCGTCAACCAGCGCCCGACGCGCCCCTAGCGCTCCGCCGAGATCGTGGACGCGCCGTTCCCATCGTCCTCTCTCGCCGTGGTCTCGTTGCCATCCCCGGCGGGAAGTTCAACAATAAAGGTGCTCCCCTCGCCTTTTGTGCTTTCCACCTTGATCGTGCCCTTCAGCACGTCAACCATACGCTTGGTGATGGTGAGGCCGAGTCCTGCTCCCTCGTACGGGCGGTCGCGCCCCTCGGCCCCCTGTCGGAACGCCTCAAACAGAAGCTCCTGCGTCTCCGGATCAATACCTACTCCCGTGTCGCGCACAACAATGCGTAGGCAGTCGTCGTCGATCCCTGCCGTAATCCAAAGCGCTCCCTCGTGCGTAAATTTGACTGCATTATGCACGAGGTTGCTGATGATCCGGTGTAGCAGGCGCCGGTCGGTTCGTGCCGTACACCCTGAGGGCACGTCGGTGTGAATGCGGAGGGACTTGTCGGAAGCGTCCAGTTCGTGCATCTCCGCAACCTCCTGCACCACCTCTCGGATGTCGACCGGACAGGACGTTACGTCGAGCGTGCCGGCTTCCAGTTGCGCCATTTCCAGAACCGACTGCAGCGTTTCGTGGAGCCGCTGCCCGCCTCGCCACACCCGTCTCGCGTACTCCCTGTGTTGCCCGTCGGTCTCGTCCATGAGCAATTCCGCGTACCCGGTAATGCTTGTGATGGGCGTGCGGAGCTCGTGGCTCATGTTGCTGAGCAAGTTCGACTTCAGCGTCGCCATTTGCTCCGCCTCCTTCTTGGCCTCCACCAGGCCCTGCTCCCACTCCTTCCGTTTCGCGATGTCCCGAAGAGCCATCACCTGAACCGTCCGATTGTCCATGTCCACGGTGCGAGTATCCACCTCTACCGGGACTGAATCCGCTTCGTCTCGCAGAACCTCCGCCTCCACGCTTTCCTCCCCCGGTCCGTGGCGCGCAAGGGCGTCCCCTTCCCGCATCGTGTCGTCGAGCACCGTCGCGACGGAATGCCCCACCAGCGCCTCCCGATCGCGCCCCACCATCGCCGCAAAGGCCTCGTTGACATCAAGAACCGCCTCACCGTCATGAATCAGGATGCCCTCGCTTGTCGCTTCTGCCAGTCGACGGAAGCGGGCCTTGCTCGCTGCCAGCTCGCGGGTCCGCCGCCGGACCGCCAGGCGCAGGGCCACCACGGCGCCCACGGCCAGAAGGCCGCCCCCTAGCAGCACGTAGAGCGCCCACCACAAATACGTATCGGCCTGGCGAACGCGCTCAATATCGTCAGCGTCGCGGGGCCCGACCTGGTAGTAGTCGTCGTACGGCGCCTCGTAGTCAAACTGTCCCAGAACCCCCGTCACGACCACGTCCTCTCCCGCCTCAAACCGGTCGAGCCGCACGCGGTCCAGCCGGTGACTGGGAACGAAAGCCGCGAGCTGCTCCGACGACGTATTTCCAGGGTCCCGGAGAAGGAGATACGTTCCGCCATCGTTTTCCCCGTCGCGGAGAATCCGTGCCCGAACGCGGACGAGTTGCCCTTCGTAGGTTTCGCCCCAGGCGGCTGGCACTGTGAGCGGCATCGGGTCTGGCACCCGGGCCGTATCGTCCACCACACGCGACTGAAGGGCGCGAACCTCGGTGCGGCCGTAGTTGTGCTCCACGACGCCCTGCACCTGCAGGCTATCGCCCCGCGCCACGTCGAGCGAGTCGGTCGACGAGATATGAATGCCGGCCGTTCGGTCCTGGAGTGCGATCTGATGGGGCGAGAAAAACACACCGGGCTCCGCCACGGCCCGTCCCGCCACCTTCACCGTGTCGCCCACGCGGTCGGGCACGTAGTCTTCGTTCGCGTCCACCCGCACCGACGCGATCGACTCAACAGTGTCCACCCCGATATTTTGGGGCGATCCGGCCCCGGCATCCGCCGGCCCGTCCCCGCCAAGCGGGAGCACAAGCACGAAGACCAGCCACGCTGGCGGAAGACACCAGAATATCGTATGGTGCACCATAAACCGGAGCGTGCAAGAGTCAAAAGCGCAGGGCGGGTCGGCGGGCCAGCGGGGAGGGAGAAGCCAACCACTTTTTCACGATCTTACGTCATACCTACCGAATAGACGCCCGCGACGCAAGTCTTTGCCGTTGGGTCGAGGCCTCTCTCATCACGTGCCCCGCCCTCGGGCTCCGCTGAACGGCGTCCTGCTCCCACGGAACGGGCGCCCCTTTGCCCCGCCATCCGTGATCTACGCCATCAGTCGGACACTGCCCCCATTCAGCCTTCCCTCGGAGCCCCTGCCGGGGACACGGGACCGAAGATTCAGTGAAGGTGTTGGAGTTCGGCCCTCCCACCAGCTACGTTGATCCCAGTTCTTTCACACACGCCGCGGGTTCTTGCGCCGGAGCTGCTCCGGGCAAGATGAAAAGGGAACGCCAGTGATTCCGTTTTGACGTGGGAATGTTGGATCCGTAAATACGAACGAGGACGCCGGATCCAGAGTCTAAAATCCACGGTCCAGAATCGGAAGAGTCTGGGGCTGTACCCGCAACTGTAATCCGGACGACGATCCTGCGTCCGCAGGCACCTCCTCCACTGTATCCGTCGCGTCGCCCTTCGGGGGCGGACGGAGACGGGAAGGGGACGTGCCAAGCCGGATCGTTGGCCCTGTTCGGGGCGTCCGGAGAGCCAGGAGACCTGCCTGCGTGCGTGATGAGGCGACCGTTTGGGTCGGCCTCTCACTGCCTACATGCCTCCGGGAATAGAGGCTTGGGGCGTGCCCCGCTCTCTCGCGCAGACCAACGGGCCTTCCGTCACGGGCCTTCCGTCACGGGTCTCCCGTCTCCTGTGTGTCCTGGTGGTCCATCCGCACCGCCGACCGAGCAGCCGCCCGAGCCTCGTCTTGAGGTGAGGGTTTTCTTCATGTCGCATGGCTGCTCGATCTTCTTCCATATTGCTTCGGGACGCTGCTGTCCTCCTCCGCGTGTCGTCGCTCTGCGTGGGGCTTTTGCTTGGGCTGCGGGGCCCTTTGGCCGCTGCCCAGCCGGCCGACTCGGCCTCGACGGACACGTCCGTCGCCGCGTGGCGCACGTCGCTCCCGTCCCTGACCGTCACCGCCACCCGACTCCCAACGGCCGCCGCGGACGGGCCCGCCCGCGTGACGGAGATCGACTCGACGGCCCTCCACAGCACCGGGACCGTTTCGCTCGCCGATGCCCTTGCGTCCCACAGCGGGCTCTTCGTTCGTCGGTACGGTGCGGGCGGACTGGCCACCCCGGCCCTCCGCGGCACCGGCGCGTCCCAAACCACACTTCTGCTCGACGGCCAGCGCATCAACGATCCGCAGCTGGGGCACCTCGACCTGTCGCTGCTTCCTACGATTCTCCTGCGCTCGGTCGAGGTGATGCACGGCCCGGCCTCTCCGCTCCACGGCTCCGACGGCCTCGGCGGTGCCATTCACTTGCGCACCCTGCGCCCCGGCCCGGCCCTCACCGTCCGTGGCACCGCGCAGGCCGGGGCCTACGGGGAACGTGGGGGGAGCCTTCTGGCCGGCGGATCGGTCGGCGAGCACACCTCCCTCGTCGCTGCCGCCGAGGTGCACCGCACTGAGGGCGACTTCCCGTACGTCGACGACGCCCGCTTCCCCCCCGAAACGGTTCGCCGACGAAACGCCGATCGGATCCGCCGGACGGCATTTGCGCGCCTTCGGTCCCGCCTCGGCTCCCACCGCCTTCAGCTTGCCGGATGGGGCACCTGGGCGGCACGTGGCCTCCCCCCCACCAGCTCGACGGCCGCCGCCCGGGAACGCCAGCGGGACGCCCAGCTGCGCCTCTGGGGGCGCGACCAGGTGCCGCTGGGGCGGGGCACGCTCACAACCCGCGGCCTCGCCCAGTACAGCCGCCTCCGCTACCTCGACCCCGCACAGGACCTCGACCAGACCGGCCGAACCTGGACGACCTCCCTTGAGTCCACGCTCCGCACGCCGGTTGCCGACTCGTGGCGCGTCGCCGCAGGACTCACGGGCAGCCATGCGCAGGCCCATCACCCGAGGCTCGCCGACGCCGCCCGGCAGGTGCACGGGGGCACGTTCGTCGAAGCCACGGGGACGTACGGCCGCCTCCAGCTTTTCCCCGCCCTGCGCGCCGACGTGTACGGGATGCCGCGGGGCGACACCCGCCTGGCCGTCAATCCACGCCTCGGCTTCAACTGGACCCCGCTCCCCGCCCAGCCCGGCCTCCACCTCAAAGGGCAAGTGGGGCGGGCCTTCCGGGTGCCGACGTTCAACGACCGATACTGGGAGCCGGGCGGCAATCCAGGGCTTCGCCCTGAACGAAGCTGGAGCGCCGACGGGGGCGTGCGGCTCGACCGCCCGCAGGGCCACATCGAGGCCACCGCCTTTGGCCACTGGCGTACCGACCAGATCGTGTGGGCCCCCTCGGGCGAGGGGTACTGGGCGCCGAACAACGTCGGGCGGGTCCGGGCCGTTGGGGGCGAGGTGTCGGCGGCATGGGCGTGGCCCCTGCCCCTTGGGGCCGAGGCAAAAACGGGCCTCACCTACACCGTCACGGATGCCCGCAACCGCACTGACCCCGCCTCCGCCTCCTACAACGAACCGCTTCGCTACGTCCCGCGCGACCAGTTCAAACCACGCGTGGATCTGTCCCTGGGGCCCACTACGCTCGCTGTGAATGCGCGATACACGGGCCGCCGTTACGTCACGAGTGACGGCGGCGACTTCCTCG
Source organism: Salinibacter sp. (assembly GCA_046498495.1). Lineage (GTDB taxonomy): Bacteria > Bacteroidota > Rhodothermia > Rhodothermales > Salinibacteraceae > Salinibacter. Next base: position 14,128 of record JAWOAQ010000018.1, read on the forward strand.
ACCCGTATGTCGTGACCGACGCCCAACTCCGTTTCACGCAAAACTGGGCCGGCGTGCGAGCGGAGATCAGCCTGCAGGTCGACAATGTCTTCGACATTGACTACGAAAGCGTGGGCGGCCGCCCTATGCCCCCCCGCCGGGGCCGCGTGCGCCTGCTCGTGGCGCCGTAGCCCAATGCATTCCCCACCGTTTGTTGTTTTCTCATTGTTCCGTTTTCCACCGTCCCATGACGACTCGTTCTCTCCTTCTCTCTCTCCTTGCCGTTGCCTTCGTCACGGGCCTGGCCGGCTGCGACCTGCTGGGCACCAACGACGAGGATCCCTCCACCATCACCAGCGGGGTGTATGTCGCCAACCAGGGCAACTTTGGCGACGGCAACGGATCGGTGAGCCTGTATAACCCGGATTCCGAAACGACAACCTCCTCCGCGATTGGCGGCCTCAACTCCATCGTGCAGAGCATTGCCCTTCAGGACGACCGTCTGTTCCTGACGGCCAATACCGGCGGTCGCCTGGACATCTTTGATGCTGCCGACCAGACCCAACAGGACCAACTCGCAGCCTTCAGCGGGCCTCGCTACTTGGCCTTCCCGACCGACGACACCGGGGTCCTGACCGACCAGGCCTTTGGCGGATCCTCCTCGGTGCACGTGCTCGACATCGGATCGGACTCCTCCCGCATTGCCTCAAGCGTGGACGTGCCCGGTACGCCCGAGGGAATCACCACCACTGGCGACCAGGTGTACGCGGCCCTGGGCGGGTTTAGCGACACAACCCTGGTGGCCACCTTCGATATCAGCAATCCCTCAGCTGTCGAAACAATTGACGTGGGATGCGCGCCCCGCTTCGTCCTCGCAGACCTCGACAATGACGTGTTTGCAGTGTGCAGCGACGCGCCGGAGGTTGTCGTGCTGGACGGCACGACCGGCGAGGAGCAGACGCGGCTCGATCTCCCCGAAACGCCCGCAACGGCGGGCCCCGGTCAAACGGCCTTTTTCGCCCCTGACGCGGAGGAGCTCTATGTCGTCGTGGACCAGGATCGCCTGACACGCATCAATACGGCCTCCAACTCGGTGGCGACCACGCTCGGCCCCCTCGACGGCGCCCCGATTGGAGCTGTCGGCTACGACGCCGTTCGCCAGGAACTGTACGTAGGACGGGTGCCGAGCTTTACGGAATCCGGCACCGTGACCATCCATGAGCGCGACGGCACCCAGACGGACGCCTTCGAGGCCGGCATCGCCCCCACCTTCATTGACTTCCGCCGCACGGAAGAGTAGCCTCGCCCCCCGTTCTCTCGTTGCGTAGTCCCATGCCCATCGATCGCTGCTACTGCTACCAGCAGACCTTCGCGACCCTCAACGCCGTGGCGGAGAAGACAGGCGCCGCCTCCATCGAGGCGTTACAGGAGCACGTCACGTTCGGAAAAAATTGCGAGTTGTGCCATCCGTACGTGCGGCGCATGCTGGACACGGGAAAAACATCGTTCGAGGAGGTTATCCGGGCGGACGACGAGCCCACGGACCCGTAGGTCCTTCAAGCAACCTTTGAAACAGCGGCTCGTAGGGGCCGCCCCATGCTTCCACCCATCGGCGACTCGTCCCATGGCGTCACTGCTTTACGTCTTCCCGCATCCCGACGACGAGTGCTTTGGCCCTGCCCCAGCCCTGGCCCGGCAGCGTCGAGCCGGGCACGAGGTCCACCTGCTCACCCTCACTCGGGGCGAGGCCACCACCCAGCGCGAGCGGCTCGGCCTCTCGAAGGCCGAGATGGGCGACACGCGCTACGCCGAAATGCAGGAGATGGCCACGGCGCTCGATCTTACGTCGCTCACGGTCCGGGCGTACCCGGACGGCGAACTGGCCGAATGCAATCCGCTCACGCTGGAAGACGAGGTGGCCGCTCACATCCACGAGACCCAGCCCGACGTGATCGTGACGTATCCGGTCCACGGCGTCAGCGGCCACCCCGACCACCTGGTGACCCACGCCGTTACGAAACGCGTGGCCTGCGCGCTCCGGGCCGACGGGGCCGCCCACCCGCGGCGCCTGGCCTTTTTTACGCTTCCGCCGCCCCCCGACGATGCCGACCGCCCGCCCCACCTCCAGCACTCGCCCTCCACCCTCATCGACTGTCAGGAGCCCGTGACGGACGCCGACATCGACGTGGCCCGCACGGCCCTCCACTGCTACACCACCTACCGTCCCATCATCAAGAAGCACCAGCCCCTCCGCAGCGTGGGAGATCAGATCGCATTCGAGCTCTTCGGCGAGGATCACGCCCCACCCCTTTCGTCCTTGCTTGAGGACCTCCCCCCACTGCCCTCTCCGGACGGCGCCCCTGCGGCCTCGCCGCTGACGTCAACGTGACAATCGCCTACGCCACGAGACTGGAACGCCGGTCCGGGCACCCGGCGTACACGTCCCGGACCGACCCTTCTCCCTCCCCTGCGTTGTGACGCTTGCGTCTTATGGTCTCTGAGCGGTGGCTCCCCGCGTTTCTGAACCGCCTCGCTCTTCGGATCGCCCTCGTGGTGACGGGCATTGGCACGGCCGTCGCCGCCATTCTAACAGACGCGGGCCTCGGGCTGAGCGTCGCGGTTGGGGGAAGCAGTGGCCTGGCCACGTACGGAGCGGGCCACGTGGCCCTGCACCGCCGCATGCGCTATGCCACCACCGCTTTGCGCAAGATCCGGCAGCATGCGTTTGGCGATCTCTCGCCCCCCACCCCCTCCCGCCACGATGAACTCGCCACCCTCCTCCGCGAACTGTACCGGACCGGCCAGACGCTGGAGACCGAGATCCAGGACCTGAAGGAGATGGAGAGCTACCGCCGCGAGTTTATCGGAAACGTCTCGCACGAGCTCAAAACACCAATTTTCTCCATCCAGGGCTTTACGGAAACGCTGCTCGACGGCGCCCTGGACGATGAGGGGGTCAACCGCACCTTCCTCGAAAAAATCCAGCACAACGTCAACCGGCTGGAAACCCTCGCGCACGACCTCTCGGCCATCACCAAAATCGAGACGGGTGAAATGCAGATGTCGACGGAGCGCATTGCGGTGGACGCGCTCTTCCAGGAGGTCGTGGACTCCCTGGAGCTGAAAGCCGACCAACACGGGATCCACCTGCGCCAGGCACCGACCAGCGGCCTGCCGCCTGTCTACGGCGACCGCGATCGAATTCGCCGTGTGCTCGTCAATCTGGCCGACAATGCCATCAAGTACAACGAGGAGGGCGGCACGGTCACCCTCCGCGCCACGGCCCCCTCTCCGGGCGAAGTCGAATTCCGCGTCGTCGACGACGGCATCGGCATCCCGGAGGAGCACCTGCCCCGCCTTACCGAGCGCTTCTACCGGATCGACAAAAGTCGATCCCGAAACCAGGGCGGAAGCGGGCTCGGGCTGGCAATCGTCAAGCACATTCTGGGGGCGCACGACCGCGACCTTCACGTGGAAAGCACCCCTGGGGAAGGCTCTATCTTTCGCTTCACCCTCCCCACCGATCCCCACCCCTCCCTGCCGACCGCATAGCCCCCACCCGCGCCCACGACGCCCAGGTGAGACTCGTGGCACGAAGTTTGATTTCTCCATTCACGGCCCTACATTCTAGCGTCTTTCGTTCTGGACTTTCTCTCGCCTCCAGGCGATTCCCCCACCATGGAAAACCCGATTGACCGCACGATCCGCCTGATGGCGCTTGCCGCGGGCGTTGTTAGCCTTGTCGTCTTTTTCTTCTTCCACTTTGTGTAGCCGCACAGGGTGTAGCCGCACAGCGGCTGGGTCCGCGCGCCGCGCCGAGGATGGGGCTGGCACGTCGCCGGGGTGGTGTCTGTTTTCGCAAAAGCTCGGCGGCAGAACGAACCTGTGTCTACAGCCTCCGTTAGGGGTGGTTGTTGCGTTCTTCTCTCCCTCTTGTTTCGCCCTATGGCCGAGCTGATTGTCGTTGGCGATCGCGTGCTCATTGACCCCCAGACGGGGGAGGACCGGACCGATTCCGGACTGGTGCTTCCTGCCTCTGTGTCCGATCAGGAAGGCGTTGAGAACGGTCGGGTCGTCAAAACCGGACCGGGCTACTTGACGCAGAATCCGGTCGTAAATTTGACAAATCCCTTTTCCACCGGAGACGAGGCAATGCCGATGGGGATTTCACCCACGCCGGGGATGGACAGTTCAGCAAACTGGCCGGCTTTGTAGGCAAACTTTTCTTCATCCTCCGGGTTTACAAACACAAAAGTAAACGTTTTAAGGGATTTGTCTTCCGTTGCCACTTCAATATCATCAATGCGAACCGGATACGGCAAATAGGGGTTTTCCATGTGAATTCTCCTTGATGTTCGCTATTTGGTTGTCTCGTAATCATTCATCCGGTTGCACACCTCCCGGATATCGATGTTCACCGGGCAGGAAGCCACACACCGTCCGCATCCCACGCACATGATTCCCTGGTCATATTTGTCCAGAAAATACTTGAGCTTGTGCATGAACCGCTGTCGGACCCGCTGAACCTTGGTGCCTCTGGGGTTGTGGCCCGAAGCGTGATGGGTGAACAATGAAGACATGCAGGTGTCCCAGTTGCGGAACCGCACCGCTGTGTTGTGCCGGGTCTCGTCCTGAATGTCGAAGCACCAGCAGGTGGGGCAGACATAGGTACAGGTCCCGCAGTTGATGC
>JAWOAQ010000061.1:0-14848 GCA_046498495.1 Salinibacter sp.
CCTCGTGGGGACGTTGGGGTGTGCGTCTACGTCTCCGTCCGCGGACCAGCGGGATGAGCAAGCCCAATTCCTGGGGACCTGGCAGTACCGTACCGTTCACGCTCCCGGGCTGGACGAGGGCACCTTCCGAATCGCACGCGAGGGGGGCCGACTGATCGCCATCGTCCGGGACGCACGGCGCGGTCGGCTGCGAGCCCGCGTCCGCATTTGGGAGGACCGAATGGCATTGCGCCTGAACGGGATTCGTGTCGCCGGGCGGCTGGAAGACGGGCGCTACGAGGCCACCGTTGAGGTGTCGACCTGGGACGTGCGCCGGGCGCCTTCTCGGTCCCCGTCGGCTCGGCGAGACGAGCGGCTTCGGGGCTCCCTGGTGGCCCGCCGGACGGATGCCCCTCCGTCCACGTCGGGGCCGGGGTATGGGTGCCGGCCCCTGCTTCGTGAAACCTCGTATGCCTGCTCCCCGCTCTCACCGTAGCCCACCGGAGCCTGCCCCCTGGGACCGGCGGTCGGGGGGCTCAACGGACGCGGGTGGGGTCCGTCTCGGCCATTCGGCCGCTCGGGGAACTTTCGCACGGGGATGTCCGAATTTGGGATGTGCTTTCGCCCTTCGCTCATGGACCTCTCGACCAACGTGGCTTCCGCCTCCTCGACGCGCAACAATTTCATTTACGACATTATTGACGAGGACCTCGCCGACGGCACCTACGGCGACCGCGTGGCAACCCGCTTCCCTCCCGAGCCAAACGGATACCTCCACATCGGTCACGCGAAGTCCATTGTCCTCAACTTCGGGATCAAGCACGACTACGCTGATCAGGCGCACACGCAGTGCCACCTCCGGTTCGACGATACCAACCCAGAAACCGAAAATCCGGAGTATGTCGAGGCCATCAAAGAAGCCGTGCGGTGGCTGGGCTATGACTGGGAGGAGCACCTCTATTTTGCCTCCGACTACTTCGAGACGTTTTACGAGTACGCCCTCAAGCTGATCAGGCAGGGAGACGCGTACGTTGATAGCCTGCCCGTTGAAAAGATTCGCGAGTATCGGGGCACCGTGACCGAGGCCGGCACCCCATCGCCGTACCGCGACCGCTCGGTTGAGGAAAACCTGGACCTTTTTCGTCGAATGCGGGCGGGCGAATTTGAGGACGGCGATCACGTGCTCCGGGCGAAGATCGACATGAGCTCCCCGCACATGATTCTGCGGGATCCCCTCCTCTACCGCATCAAGCATGCCGATCACTACCGGCAGGGGGACGAATGGTGCATCTACCCGATGTACGATTATGCCCACCCGCTCGAAGACGCGATCGAAGACATTACACATTCGCTTTGCACCCTGGAGTTCGACAACAACCGGCGGGTGTACGACTGGGTGCTGGAGCACTGCCTTGAGCCGGACGAACGCCCCTCCCGCCCGCGCCAGTATGAATTTTCGCGGCTCAACCTGGGCTACACCATCATGAGCAAGCGGAAGCTTCTCCGGCTCGTGGAGGAGGGCCACGTCACCGGGTGGGATGATCCACGCCTTCCAACCCTGGCCGGCCTGGAGCGTCGCGGCGTGCCGCCGAGCGCTGTGCGCGCGTTTTGTCGCGAGGTGGGCGTTACCCGATCGGAGAGCCGTGTGGAGATGCGGCAGTTTGAACACGCCCTCCGGGACGACCTGAGCCCCAAGAGCCGCCGCCTCATGGCCGTCCTCGATCCCCTGAAGGTCGTTGCCACGAATGTCGAGAAAGACACGGTAGACGTGCTTTCCGGGACCTACTGGCCCCGCGACATCGACAAGGACGAAACGCGGCAAATTCCGTTCACGCGCGAGTTTTACATCGAGCGCGATGACTTCCGTGAGGACCCCGCCGACGATTTTATTCGTCTGGCCCCCGGCCGTGAGGTGCGCCTCCGGCACGGATACTTCTTCACCTGTGATGAGGTGGTCAAAAACGACGCAGGCGATGTTGTGGAGCTCCGCGGCCGCATCGACCCGGACACGCGAGACGGCACAGCCCCGGACGGACGATCGCCCGAGGGCACGATCCACTGGGTGTCCGCGAGTGACGGCCTCCGCATTCAGGCCCGCGTGTACGACCGCCTTTTCGACGTGCCCGCTCCCGACGACGGTGACGAACCGTTCCTCGAGCACCTCAACCCGGACTCCCTCGTCGTGAAGGAGGCCATTGCTGAGCCGGCGCTGGCCGATCAGCCGGATCAGGCCCGGGTTCAGTTCGAGCGGCAGGGCTACTTTTGGCCCGACCCGGAGGATTCGTCTCCCAGCGCCCCCGTCTACAACCAAATTGTCTCTCTTCGGGACACCTGGGGCGACGACGAGGAACGCCTCACCCCGGAGGAATTGAAGCGACGGCGCGAGGAGAAACAGCGGAGAAAAGAGCGGCAGCGACGGCGCTCTCAGGAGGGAAAGACCGACCCTGTGGCCCTCCTGTCCGATGCCCAGCGAGAGCGGGTTGAAGACTACCGGGAGAACCTGGGCCTGGATCGTGAAGACGCCGCCATCCTCGCCGGAGATGATGCACTCGCAGGATTTTTTGAAAGAACCCTGGACCACTACGAGGCGCCCCGCGCCGTGGCCAACTGGATCGTGAACGAGCTCAAGGCGGAGCTTAAGAGCCGCACCGTGGCTTCCCTTCCCTTCGACGCGCCCCAGTTCGCCACCCTGATCCACCTCGTGGAGACGGAGGAAATTTCAAACCGAGCGGCCCGGGAGGTCTTCGCGGAAATGGTCGCGGAGGGCGTAGACCCCGAAGCCCTGGTGGAGGACGAGGGCCTTCGACAGGTCGACGACACCGAAACGCTGGCAACTGTGGTCCAAGAGGTGCTGTCGGATCACCCCGACGAGGTTGCCCGGTACCGAAGCGGCAAAAAGGGATTGATTGGATTCTTTATGGGACAGGTCATGGAACGCACGGACGGCACCGCCAATCCAGAACTCGCCCGGGACCTCCTCCAGGAGCACCTGGCCCAGTAGTCCCAGCTATCCCAGCGTTTCCGCCGCGTGGCGCATGCGCCGGAGGCAGGCGTCCTTGCCAACCGTGGCTATCAGGCCAAACACGCCAGGCCCGTACGACCGCCCACTCACTGCCAGCCGTGCGGGGTGGATGATGGCGCCGGCCCCTACGTCCTCCTCATCGGCCAATGCCCGAAGTTCCGTCTCGATCGTGCCGGGCCCGAACGCCTCGTCGTCAAGGGTCTCCAGGCGGTCGGCGTATTTCCGCAACAGGTCGGCGGACTCTTCCTTCCACCGCTTTTGTACACCGGCCGCTTCGTATTCCTGAGGGTCTTCGAAAAAGTACCGGTTGTCCGTGACCACCTCTGGGGCCACCTGGACGCGTTCCTGCACGAGTTGGCAGATGTCGGAGAGCCGATCCGTCGAGACCTCGTACCCCTCCGCTTCAACGTACGGCCGCGCGCGCTCCACCAGCTCGTCAACCGAAAGGGCCCGTACGTAGTGCTCATTCACCCACCGGAGCTTATCAAGGTCGAACTGCACGCCGCTGGCCCCCACCCGATCCAGCGAGAACGCCTCCACGAGCGCATCGAGGGAGAACAGCTCCTTCTCGGTGCCCGGGTTCCAGCCCAGAAGGGCAAGATAGTTGACAAGGCCCTCCGGTTCGTATCCCTCCTCCCGGTACTCGTTCACAAACACCGGAATGCCCAGCTCATTGGCATCGCGCTTCGAGAGCTTGCCCCCGTTCGGACTCATGATGAGGGGGAGGTGGGCAAAGGTCGGGGGCTCCCACCCAAGGGCGTCGTACATCAGAATGTGCTTCGGGGTCGAGGCCAGCCATTCCTCCCCGCGGATTACGTGCGAGATGTTCATCTCGTGGTCATCGACGATATTCGCAAGGTGGTACGTGGGGAGCCCGTCAGATTTCAGAAGCACCTGATCATCGATCTCCTCCGTGTCAAACGAAACAGTGCCTCGAATTTCGTCCTCCAACCGGACCGTTCCCTGCTCGGGAACCTTCAGGCGCACAACATACTCGGCCCCGTCGTCGAGGAGCGCGCGGACTTCCTCGTCCGACATCGTAAGCGAGTTGCGCATCTCATGACGAGTATCCACATCGTAGGCCCTTCCCTCCTCGCGCAGTGCGTCCACCTCCTCTTCCGTATCGAACGCATAGTACGCCGCTCCCTCCGCAACCAACTCGTCGGCGTAGGCCTGATACAGCTCCGCCCGCTCCGACTGACGGTACGGGGCATGATTGCCTCCAACCCCAGGCCCTTCGTCGTACGTCAGGCCGGTCCACTGGAGGGCATTTGTAATGTTGTCCTCGGCCGTCTCCACGTACCGGCTTTGGTCCGTATCCTCAATGCGCAGCACAAACGCCCCGTCGTGCTTGCGGGCAAAGAGATAGTTATAGAGCGCAGTTCGCAATCCTCCAATGTGGAGATGTCCGGTGGGGCTTGGGGCAAAGCGAACCCGAACGCGATCGTGAGAAGCGGCCATAAGCGATGGTTGATTGAGTGATAAAGTTCAGCAGACACAGCACATGCAGGCCCGGACCTCAACGCCTGGATGCGAAAGGCAGCGGCTTGAAAAACGATAACGGGGGGCAGTTCCCCTTAAAGCCTGTTTTGGCGGGGCCTTTGCGAAAGGGCATTCGCACCCGCAGGCTCCGCCGTCCACGACCTGGAATGCGCCCTCCAAGACGGCCGGAGTCCCGCCGCAGGGAGGCCATCCCCGAACGAGCGCCGGAAACAGATATATGTCCCTAGGGTTCAACGCCCTCGAAATCACACCCGGGTCCCCCTTCTTCTCGGCATGCATCGGAGGCGCCCGGAAGCGCGTCGCTGCTCTTTTCCCCCTGAATTGCGGTTTCTTACATGAGCACGCAGAATATTCTCGGTTTGCCCACCCTCCGGCGCACGGTTGTCGCCGTTGTTCTAGGAGTCTTCATCGCCTCCGCTTTTGGTCCGTCCGCACAGGCACAACAGTCCGAGATGGTCGACCGCATTGCGGCGGTCGTGGGGGACGATATTATCTTAAAGTCGGAAGTCGACCAGATGGTGCAACAGCGCGCTCAGCAGCAGAATACCTCCTACAGCGACGACCTCTGGATGGAGTCTCTCGAGTCGCTGGTCGACCAAAAGCTCCTGGCGGAAAAGGCTCGCCGCGACACCACGCTCGAGGTGTCGGACCAGCAGGTCACAGCCCAACTCGATCGGCAAATTGAGCAGTTGGAGCAGCGGGCGGGCGGACGTGAGGAACTCGAGGAGATCTACGGGAAGAGCATCCTGGAGATTAAGGAGACCTTTCGCCCCGACTTTCGGGACCGGCTGCTGGCCCAGCAGTTGCGCCAGCGCCGCATGCAAAACATTGACATTACCCCAAGTGAGGTGCGGCAGTGGTTTGAGCGGATTCCGTCTGACTCCCTTCCCGACATCCCCCCGACGGTTCGCCTTTCGCACGTCGTCCGATTTCCCAAGCCGTCGCGGGAAGCCCGCCAGGAGGCCCGAGAGGAAATTACCTCGATTCGGGACTCCATCGTGAACGAAGGGGCCTCGTTCGAAGACATGGCGCGCCAGTACTCCGACCACGCCACGGCGTCGTCCGGCGGGCAGCTGAGCGGCGTTACGATCGACGACCTGGTTCCCGAGTTCGCAGCGGTCGCGTCTCGAACTCCCATTGGCGACGTCTCGCAGGTCTTTTACAACGAGAGCCAGAACGGCTTCCACATCGTGCGGGTGAATTCGAGATCGGGCGACACTGTTGACCTCAATCACATTCTCATCGAGGTGGACGGGAGCGACGCGGAGGAAGCAAAGGAACGACTCCGCGCCGTTCGTGACACCCTGCTGAACGACGAAGACGTCCCCTTCGAGCGCATGGCTCGTCGCCATTCCGAAGAGGATCGGTCGGCCCAGAATGGCGGGCGGGTCACCGATCCGGAATCGGGCACGCGGGACTTGGTGCTTGAGCGCCTCAACCCCACCTGGCGAAGCACGCTCGAAACCCTGGAGGAAGGAGAAATCAGCGAGCCCACGAAGGTGGAGCTTCTCAACGGAGAAGAGGCCTACCACATCGTCCGCCTCGATCGGCGCAGCCCGGCCCACCAGGCGAACCTCGAAATGGATTATGAGCGCATCCGCGAACTTGCCCTGCAGGAGAAACAGCAGCGCAAAATGGAAGAATGGGTCGATGACCTGCGGGACGAGGTGTACGTCGACATCCGCATATCAGAACAGGACCTGACGGCCATGCGAGGCCGCAGGTAGCAACCGTCTCGACTCAGTGGCTCTGTCTTCTTCGTTCCGACCCCGTCGCAGATGACCTCCTCGATGCCCCCGAGCTCGAAGGATCCCGAAACCCTCGACGCCCTCAGTGACGCCCACGACCGCCTCCGGGACGAAATCGGGAGGGTGATCGTTGGGCAGGAGGAAATCATCGAAATGGTGGTGGTTTGCCTCATGGCCCAGGGCCATGCCCTCCTGGTTGGGGTCCCCGGCCTGGCAAAGACGCTCCTCGTGCGCACCCTGGCGAGCGCCCTGGATCTGGACTTTAGCCGGATCCAGTTTACCCCGGACCTGATGCCCAGCGACATTACGGGCACCGAGATTATTCAAGAGACGTCCGAGGGCGGGCGCTATTTCGAGTTTACAGAAGGCCCCATCTTCGCGAACGTGATCCTGGCGGACGAAATCAACCGGACCCCGCCGAAAACCCAGGCCGCTCTTCTGGAGGCCATGCAGGAGCAACACGTGACCGCAGGAGGAGACACACACGCCCTCGACGACCCATTTTTTGTGCTTGCAACGCAAAATCCGATCGAGCAGGAGGGAACGTATCCGCTTCCCGAGGCCCAACTCGATCGCTTCATGCTGAACGTGTGGCTCGACTATCCGACCTTTCCCGAGGAGGTTGAGGTCGTACGGGAGACGACTGCCGGTCCCCAGGCCGAAACCGAGCCCGTCATGTCGGCCGAGGAGCTGCGCACCTACCAGGCCTTTATCCGACAGCTTCCGGTGGCCGACAATGTGATCGAATACGCCGTTCGACTGGTGGCGCGGACCCGGCCGGAAACCGACGCGGCTCCGTCGTTCATCGAGAACTTCCTCAGCTACGGAGCAGGCCCGCGGGCGTCGCAGAACCTCGTGCTCGGGGCCAAGACCCTCGCGGCCCTTGACGGACGGTTGACCCCAGACGAGGCCGATGTCCGCCGAATGGCGATTCCCGTCCTTCGCCATCGGATCGTGCCGAGCTTTAATGCCGAGGCCGAGGACGTTTCGTCTGTGGATCTCATTGAACGGCTTCTCGATCAGGATCGCAGCTGACCTCCCCCCCTTCAGTGGTGACGGGCTTGTGATCTTCCGCAAAGGCCCAAACGGACGCGGTGTGCTACCGTACAGCCGAGGCCTTATCATTTCGCTTCCCCACCAACGCGACCGTAAACCATGGCATTTGACCCCTCCCAGTATATGGAGCTTACCCTCCTGGAGCGGGTCGATTTCTCAGATGATCTGGCCGTCTTTCGTGTTGAAGCTGAGCAGCCGGTCGATTTCACGCCCGGACAGTACGCCACCCTCGGGCTTCGCACCCCGGATCAGGATCGGCCGCTTCTCCGGCCGTATTCGGTTGCCTCCGCCCCCGGGACCCCGACGCTGGAGTTTTTCATCGAACGGGTAGAGGAGGGTGCGCTAACCCAGCGCCTCTGGACGCTCACGCCCGGCGCAACCCTGTGGATGCGCAAGAAGATTGTGGGGCGCTTCGTGCTCGACGAGCAGCGTCGGCACCACGTGATGGTAGCAACCGTCACCGGCGTGGGCCCCTACCTCAGCATTGCACGTGCGCAGGACCGCGCCCTGACAAACGGCACCATCGAGTCCCCCCACCGGATGCTCATCCTTCACGGGGCCAGTCGCTCCTGGGAACTGGGCTTTTACGAGAAGCGCCTCTCCTCCTTTGCGGAGACCGTCGATTGGCTCGACTACGTGCCCACCGTAAGCCGGCCGTGGGAAGACCCGGACTGGTCCGGCGAGCACGGCCGGGTTGAGGATGTGCTGCGGAAGTATCTCGACCGCAGTTCCTTTCCGATCGATGACACCGCGGCGTACACCTGCGGCCACCCCAAGATGATTGACAAGGCGCAGGGCATCTTCAAACGCGTCGGGCTGTCCGAGGAGGCCATCCACGAAGAAAAATACTTTGTCGAGCCGGCCGCCACGTCGTGAGTCGGGCCGGTCACCGGGCGGCTCCAGATCACATACAGACTGCGGAGGACACTGCACACGCAGGAATCATCCGTTCGCGCCCCCCATACGTGAATGTGGGTCCCTTCAGGATTCAGGGACCGCCCACTTGGCTCTTTTGCCCGTTACGCCTTCCGTCCATGCTCGGCCGCCTTCTTCTTTTGTTTCTTCTGACCCCAGCGGTGGAGCTGGGACTGTTAATTCAAGTCGATCGCCTGATTGGATTCTGGCCGACCATTGGGCTCATTATCCTCACCGGCATTGCCGGTAGCTACCTGGCCCGACGAGAAGGGGTCTCGGCGTGGCGACGCCTGAACAGTCGCCTGAACGCAGGCGAATTACCGGGCAAAGAGTTGGCCGATGGCGTTATCATCCTGGTGGCCGGCGCCCTGTTAATCACCCCCGGCGTGCTGACGGACGCGTTTGGGTTTTTGGGCCTCCTTCCCCCCACTCGGGCCCTGATCCGACGGGTCGTGATGAAGCGACTTCGGTCCCGAATGGAGGACGGGTCCATGAAGGTTCAATTTGGCGTCTTTGGGGGCGCGTCTCCGGGAGGTCCGTCCCCGTCGCCTCCTGGGTCCGACGCCGCCTCGGACCACCGCGGGTCCAAGGACTGGGACGGGACCGGACGTCGCGTTCCGGGGCACCGCTCCTCCAACGGGTCGTCGGCAGACGGCTCCAGCTCGTCCGAATCGTCCTCGACGGACTCTACGCCCTAGCTAGGACGTTCCGTTCAGGCGAACGTTCACGTCCCATGCGCGGGCGAGCCCCAGGATCATCTCTCGTTCTCTCTCCGAGAAGGTGCCATCGGCCCGTGTCACCGAATGAAGGTCATCGAGCACGGCGAGTCGCTGAACGGGGGGAAGCGCCTCTTTGAGCGCCTCGACAGAGCCTTCAATCAGGGACGGATCCGTGCGCTCGGAGTAGACGTGCAGGGCGCGGCGAAACACCTCCCGGATGTCTTCTCTCGAGAGGGAGGGCTGCCATCCGTGCAACCGATCGAGGGCGGCGTCGATTTCCTCCTCCGACAAATCGTTGGTTGCGCTGTGGGCGACCACGATGAAAAGAAACGCGAGCTCGTGGACCAGCCCCCAGTCGTCCCCCTGGCGCTGAACGACGGCAGACGTGTCTTCGAGCAGGGATTCGCTCATCTGCTTTAGCGACCACGCATCCGCAAGGCGGTGGATGAGGCCCTGCTCCCGCTCGAGCAATACCCCGTCCGCCTCGGCAATTCGCATTACGTCCCGCAGGGCGCGCCGCCGCTCTCCTGACGAAAGGTCCTCCCCCAGCCGCCTGATGGAGCGTTGCACCTCCTCGGAGGCATCGCCTTCTAAAAAGGCCGTTGCCGCCTCCAGGACCACCTCTTCAACCTTCACGTCGTCCGGCAGAGCGGTCCAGCGCTGGAGCGCATCGGTCAGGGCGTCCACCTCTGCGTCCTCCAATTCGTGATCGGTCCCATACGCAAGGGCGAGGTAGATCAGGGCGAGATTGTGCGAAGTACTCCAGTCCTCAGACGAGGTCATGGCAATTCACAGAGGGGGGCGGTGTCAAGAGGATGTGCTGCTATAATACAGAACGCAACCGCCGAAACGCAACGCCCCCCGTTTGTCCCGTGAGAATTCCGTCGTAGATTCGAGGACACCGGGCCCTTCTCTGCTGGAAGGACCTTCAGTCCCCGAAGGGGTGGGCTTGCAATCCTCGACCGCTCTTCGGTTCATGTTGATTGCTCCCCCACACACAGGGGATACCGCTTTCTGACTCCCCATTTCGATGACATCCCCCACGGAGAACCGACTTCACAACCTAGCGCACGACCGGCTTGCTCCGCACGGAAGCACGGATCTTCGGGCTCAAATGGCAAGCGTCGTGGACCTCGATGCGCTCGAGGAGAACCGATACGAAGAGGTCATCGAATCCGTTGACGACCGACGGTCCACGGCCCACTATTCTTTGATTTCAATGCTGGTCGCCGGGATTTACTTCGGCCTTCTGGTGGGAATGTGGCTCGTCGAATTTTCCTCGTGGCAGAACATCCTGCTCTGGACGATCCCTGTGGGTCTGGTAACAATCTATGCCGTCTTTGCCAGCCACCAAACGCTTCGCGAACTCCACCATCTTTCGGAAGCGCGGTCAATTCTTCGCATTTTGGCCAACCAGTCGCCCCCCAAGTAGCCCGTCCTCCCTGTCCCCTCGACGTCCCCCGTCTCACCGTCCCCCGTTGCATGTTTTCCGCTTCTACGTACGTTCGTCGGCGCCGTCGCCTCTATGAGGCCGACGCCCCACAGCGCGGCCTCGTGCTCCTCCTGGGCAACGAACAGAGCCCGATGAACTACGCCGACAATCCCTACCCCTTCCGCCAAGACAGCACGTTTCTTTACTACGTCGGTCTCGATGTGCCCGGGCTCGCCGCGGTCCTCGACCTCGACACCGGCTCGACCTGCCTGTACGGGGACGACCCCACGCTCGACGACGCCATTTGGATGGGCAACCAGACGTCTCGAACGGACCTTGCCGAGGCCAGTGGCCTTTCCGTGACGGACGACCGGTCCGCCCTCGCATCTAATCTTACGGACGCCCTCGACGCCAACCGACCCATTCATTTTCTGCCTCCCTATCGGCCCGGGCAGCAGGTTCAATTGTCCTCGCTGCTCGGCCTTCAACCCAATCGGGTCGCCTCCTACGCCTCCCTGCCACTTCAAAAGACCGTCGTTCGTCACCGGTCCCAAAAAACCGCTGAGGAAGTCGACCAACTGGAGTTGGCGCTGGACGCCACCGTTCGGATGCATCGCTCCGTCTTCCAGAATGCCACCCCCGGAACGACGGAGCGCGCGCTGGCCGGGGCGCTCGCAGGCCGTGCCCGGGCAGAGGGGAATGGACTGTCGTTTCGCCCCACCTGTTCGGTTCACGGGGAGGTGCTCCATAACCACGAGTACCAAAACACGCTCCAGGCGAACGACCTGCTACTGGTGGACGCGGGCGCTGCCTCTCCCCTCCACTATGCCGGCGACATAACCCGCGTGACTCCCGTGGGCGGTTCGTTCACCTCGCGGCAGCGTGACATCTACAACGCAGTCCTGGACGCCCAAGACGCCGCCATTTCCGCCCTTCAGCCCGGTCGGCCCTTTCGGGAGATTCATCTTCTCGCAGCCGAGGTCTTGACGGAGCACCTCATCGAACTCGGACTCATGCAGGGAACGGCGGCCGATGCGGTACGCGCCGGCGCTCACGCCCTCTTTTTTCCCCACGGACTGGGCCACATGCTCGGGCTTGATACGCACGACATGGAGAACCTGGGCGAGGACCTCGTGGGGTATGCTCCCGACCAGGACCGAAGCTCCCAGTTTGGCCTCCACACGTTGCGACTCGCCCGCCCGCTGCAATCTGGGTTTGTCGTCACGATTGAGCCCGGGTGCTACTTCATTCCAGCCCTCATTAACCGCTGGCAGGCAGAAAACCGGCACGCCGAGTTTATCAACTACGACGTGGTCAACGACTTTGTGGGCATGGGAGGGGTCCGCATCGAGGACGATCTTCTGATCACCGCAGATGCAGCTCGGGTTCTCGGCCCCGACCTTCCCAAAACCGCGGAGGCTGTGGAGGCAGCTGTTGCGACCGGATGAGCGACGATCTGACGGCTTGGATCGAACAGACGGTACGCGCCTCGTCCGGCCGGTCGGTCACGGGCCCAAGAAGCGGCGATCGGGCCGCGTGGGCTCAGTCACGACTCGACCACCGGCAGCTCATACGCACAGGCCGTATCCCCGTCGGGAATGTGATGCGTTCGCTCCACGCGATCAAACAGAGCCTCGTAGAAGCAGGCCTCCGCAGCACAGGGGAGCTGCGTGGTGCCGACGACCTCCGTAAACGGGCAATTGCAGGCCTCGACCGTCACCCGATCCTCCTCGACAACAACCTCGGGCATAAATCCACGCTCCTCCAGCACCTCTTCAAGAGCCTTAACGATCTGGCGTAGGTGGGCCGACTCCAGCGGCTCCGTGAGGCGATGCTCGACCTCGCTGAGACGATCATCCCAAAATGACTGGAAAAACGCCTCAATGAGGTGGTCGTCTCCTTGCTCCTGAAGGTATTCCAGAAATTCCGCAAAGAGCGACCCTTCGCGGCGTGGGAAGAGGCGCTCGGCGAGTGGTGTCATGCGGTAACACATGCTCGGGCGCCCACGCCCCTGCCGCTTCGAACGGCGAGCCACAAGCCCGTCCCGCCCCATCTGGTTGAGATGGTCACGAAGTGTTGGACGTGCCCGATCGATGGACTGGATTGCGTCGTTCAGGGTGATTTCTCCCTGTCGCTTCATGAGCTGAAGAAGCCGACGCTTTGTCTCGGACTGAAGAAGATCGAGGACAGACATGGGGGACTCCACTACCAACATTTGCGACAGGACCCGGGGGCTGCGTACTGGCTCCGCCAAGGTACGGTTTTGTGGAGGGAGTGTCAATAAAAAGGTTATCGGCACGGAAAAGTTGAAAACACGGCCGCGCTTTTCTTTTCTGAAGGGTGCGATGTCCTACTGATCTGATCCTGTTCTTCAGAATGCAAATTCCGGCGTTTCACGTTGCCGAAGACGGGGAGGCGGTAGGGATGCTCCGGCGGTTCTCTGCCCATTTTCGGATTACGCCGGCCTCGGTGCTGGAATGCCTTCACCGGCGTGCCCCCACCTCCATTCTTGTTGAGGCCGGTCGCGGGCGTAGTCGCCTCCTGGCGGTGAGCGCGGACGGGCTTCAGGCCCTCCGGAGTTGTGGATCGCCCGACGACGCGTAGGAAGCGCGTTGTGGACCATCGTCCTCGGTCTGACGAAGCCTCAGCAGGATCTCCCAGCCGCTGCTGGTCGGCGCGAGCCTCTGGCCCACCGACAGACGGTCGGACTGCGGCGAGGTCGGTCCGGGAACGGGACACCCGGGAAAAAACCGGGGCAGCGCCCCTGCACTCCTTCTTGCCTTTCACTTTCCCATTTGCAACTGTCGTACCATGCCCTACCCTAAAGCAATGGTCGACCCGATGCGCAAGGAACTCACGCGCATTGGGTTCGACGAACTCACCACCCCTGACGAGGTCGATAAAGCCTTTGCGGACGCGGAAGACGAGACGCTGCTTCTCGTCATCAATTCTGTTTGTGGGTGCGCAGCAGGCAGTGCTCGACCCGCCGTGGCACGTGCCCTGGAGGCCGGGCCATCCCCGGAGCATGAGGTGACGGTGTTTGCGGGACAAGACCTGGAGGCCACCGACCATGTCCGCGAAACGTACCTGCCTGGCATTCCCCCCTCCTCGCCGTTCATGGCCCTTTTCCGAAACGGCCAGCCGGTGTACGTCATCGAGCGGACGCACATCGAAGGGCGCGAGCCAGCAGCGATTGCCGGCGATCTGGTCGAGGCCTTCGAAGCGTACTGCACCGACGAAGCGCCGCCCTCGGATGCCCCGGATCGGCCCACGTCGGGGACTTCCTCTCCTGATGGGGACCTCCCCTCTACGTTTCAGTCGATTGGGTAACGCCGTTGCGGATCCTCGGCTCCATCCCCCACACGAGATCTCCTCTGTTTGACAATCGCCTTCTACTCTACACCATGGAACGTGACATTGGCGGGCTCACCGTCGAGATTGACCGGACCCTATGCATTGGGTCGGGCAGCTGTGTCGCCCTTGCTGCCGACCTCTTCGAGATTGATGAACAAAACCTTGTGCGCTTCCAGGACGAGACGCCCGAAATCGATCCAGAGCGCCTGAAGGAGGCCTGCGCTGTATGCCCGGTCGATGCACTGCGGGTCTATGACGGCGACGAGCGTGTAGTGCCCTAATTCCCCCGCCCCCCTCGAACGTTGTCGCGTGCGGATGTCGCGTGCGGACGCGCACTTCCTTTCATCATGCTGTTCCCATTGGACAAATGAACGCCTCTGCAACCAGCGAGACCGACGATACGCCTCCCAGCCTTTGGTCTTGGGGCCTCAAGGTGGCGGCCTCAGCGGGACTGGCCGGCATGATCTGCTGTGTGGCCCCCGCGGTGCTGTTCGCGATGGGGCTAATGGGCGGCATCTACGCCATCTCATTTGCCGACTTCTTCTACGCCGCCGACGGATCAGCCGGACTGGGGGCGTGGCTGCTCCGTGGGCTGGCCGCCCTCGTAGGCTTGATCGGGACGTGGCTCTATTCCCGCCGACAAAATCAGTGCTCGATCGACCCGGCCCGCAAGCGTCGAAACATTACCCTTCTCGCCCTTCTCGTCGCGACGCTCGGCACCGGCGCCTACCTCACCTTCGAAGAGGCGACAACCTGGTACTTCAACGAATACGTCGTCCCGGCCCAGCAGGCTGAGTACGAGACCATGTCGGGCGAATAGGCCCTGGGCGGCGCCGCTGGGGACGCGATTAAAGGTCGAGGGACGGCCTCAGAACGTGAAGTGCTTCACGTCTTCCCTGAGCATATAATCAGCAACGGGGGAAGGCTCGGCAATTCCGACCCCGTCAATCAAGTCGGCTTCGCTGTATTCGGAGTTCGGCAAGAAGATAGCACATACCTCCACCGTAGCTCCCTCATCAATCAGACGGCCCAAAAGTTGCTGTGGAGTGCGCTCTGCCGGAGCGAATGAGGGAAACTGTTCATCTCTTATGCCCAGCGTTCCACCCCCATCGCACAGCAG
>JAWOAQ010000071.1:0-9693 GCA_046498495.1 Salinibacter sp.
TCGTGGCCTCGTGGGGAGCGCAGAACTACCGGTACGTGCCGGGCACGTCGAAGGTATGCTCGTAGGTCGCCTCCGCATCGAGGGTCCCAGAGTCGAAGGGCGACGCCTTTTTCCGCAGGCACACGCGTTCGTCCATCGTGGCCTCGTCCGGGTCGGCGGTCAGGGGGTCGCGGAGCCGGCCGCGAAAACAACTGTTCCGCCACGTCTTAAAAGGAGATCCGCAGGCCTCCCCGCCCCATCCGCCCTCTCCCATGTCTCGTCTCCCCACGGCTTTCTCGTCTCTTCCGGATGCAGCACAAGTGTGGATCTATCCGTCCGACGCCCCCCTGTCCGAAGCGGTACAGAGGGCCTTTCTCGACCGTCTGGATGCGTTTGTTGAAGGCTGGACCTCGCATCAGCAGGAGGTCCATGGAGCCGCCGCGGTCTTGCACGACCGCTTCGTGGTGCTGGCTGGCCTCCGGGCCGACGGGGCTTCGCCCTCCGGCTGCGCCATCGACGACGCCGCCCACGCCGTCAAGACCACCGCGGGCGAGTTGGGCGTTCAGTGGGTCCCGTCGCTCCACGTGCTCTACCGGGCGGCCGACGGCTCCGTCGCCGCTGTCCCCCGCCCGACGTTCCAAGAGAAGGCCGATGCCGGCGCCGTGACGACGGACACGATGGTCTTTGATCCCAGCGTTTCCTCCCTCGGGGCGCTGCGGGAGGGAGCGTTCGAGCAGCCGGCCGGAACGTCCTGGCACGCCCGTGCCTTCTCTCTGCCGCAGCCCGCGTAGACCATCGAGACTTGAGGGCGTCTTCCCGCCCCCCTCCACCAAGCCCTGTCCCCCCTCGTGCCGAACCCATGGGATGCTCTCCTCGGCTGGCTGGCGCGGATGGACCCGTCGCGCCGCGAAATTCTCGTGGCGAGCCTGGCCCTCGTTGTGCTCTTCGCCATAGGCACCGGCGGCTACATCTACCTGGAAGGCTGGTCGTGGATGGATGGGTTCTACATGACCTTCATCACCCTGTCCACCATCGGATTTCAGGAAGTCCAGACGCTCTCCGACACCGGGCGCCTCTTCACGCTGGGACTGGGCATCACCGGCATTGGCCTCCTTACTTTCGTCGTGGCCCGCAGCGCCCAGCTTCTACTCGCGAGCGAACGCCTCCGTGAACGCCGGATCATGAAACGCATCGACCAGCTTTCCGATCACTATGTCATCTGCGGCTACGGCCGCGTCGGGCAGCGCCTGGCCGAGGACCTCGAGCAGGCCGGCCACGCCCTTGTTGTTGTGGACATTGCCGACGAGGAAATTCAAAATCTCCAGGAGGACCATTTCCTACACGTGCAGGGAGACGCCGAAGAAGAGGAGACACTGCTTCAGGCCGGCCTCGATCGCGCCCGCGGCCTAATCCTTGCCCTCCCCGAAGATAGCAGTAACGTGTTTGTGGCCCTAACGGCCCGCGAACTCAACCCCGACGTCTTCATTCTCGCTCGCACCGTCGACCATGACAATCGGAGCAAGCTCCTCAACGCCGGGGTCGATAAGGTCATCGCCCCAAGCGAGGTGGGCGCCGACCGCATGGCGCAGGTGGTCCTTCGTCCGAACGTGGACCAGTTCATGGAACAGGTGCTCCACACCGGGGCCCTCAGCCTGCAGATCGACGAGGTAACAGTCCATCCGAGTGCTCCTCTGGCCGGCAAAACGCTGGCCGAGAGCAACTTCCGGCAGCAGTTCGAGGCCGTCGTCATCGGCATGATCGACACGGACACGGGAGCGATGACGTTTAACCCGTCGCCGTCCGAGCGCATTCGGGCGGGCAATATCCTCATCGTCCTCGGCGACTCAGCGTCCATCGATGTTCTCCGCGAAAAGATCTGCCTCCCGTAGCTGCCCTCTCCCGGATCCAGGCCCCCGAGGGGGCCGCTCCAGGAAACCGAAGGGTCCACTCAAAGGTACAGGCGTTCCGTTAGCACTCTGCATCCGCTGCCGCTCCGTTGCATGTCCATATCGCTTCGGTCCCTCCTTCTCGGCACCGGCCTCCTGTTGGCAGCGGCCCTCAGCGCGGCGCCCGTCGCCGCCCAGGGCTACTTTGACCAGGGCGCCATCGAGGACCTGCTGTCCACACGGGCCGACGATCTGAATGACCTTCCCGAGGTCTACTACGAGTACATGGTGCTCGACGACGAAAGCGACAACCACGTGGTGGCCCGCAACAATCTCTACCAGCGCGTTGGGGACGGCGATTCGGAGCGCGGACGCAAACGCTCCCAGGTGATCGAGCTTCTGAACCGCCAGCGCATCGAGCACACGGCCCTCGGCGACACGCTTGTGGTCCCCACGCGGTTTGACCTCGACTTCCGGGCGTACTCGCCGTTTCCCCGATACTATCCGGGCGCCCACTCCCTCAAGAAACTGTTTATCATCCACAAAGAGGTGCAGGCCTTTGCCGCGTACAAGTACGGGAAGCTGGACCGATGGGGAATCGTCAACACGGGCGACCCCGATTCGACGGCCACCCCGAACGGGCGCTTTAACTTCAACTGGAAAGAAGAGGAACGCGTCTCCACCATGAGCCCGCCGGACGAAGAGTGGCGGATGCGGTGGGTCGTTAACTTCCACGCCGCGCGCGGCATTCACGTCCATCAGTATTCGATGCCAACCGGCGGCCCCATGAGCCACGGGTGCGTGCGCCTCGTCGACGCGGACGCCAAGTGGATTTATGACTGGGCCGAGCCCTGGAATACAACCGAAGGGCACATGGGCCCCTCGTCCGGGCAGGGCAAGCTCCTGGCCCCGGGCACCCTGGTGCTTGTGCTGGGCGACGAGCCGGAGGGCGACCCTGAACCCTTTGTGTACAAGGACCGCTATCCCGTGCTCAAGCGCATTCAGCTTCCCAACGATCCGTACGCCGTGCCGCCTGGCTCCGCCCAGCAGGAGATGTGGGACCGGCTCCGCGCTCAGAATCAGTCTGTTCCGTAGGGGCCTGAGGGCGACTCGGCGGATGCCAGTGGGTTGAAGCCAATGATGTGCCCGTCGTCGGGACTCGCAGTGTCGCGATCGAACTGAACGACACGCAGGAGTCCCCTGGAATCTGAGGAGAGTTGGCGTCCCCCACCACGGATTTTAGGTGCTTTCCGCCCCGTGCGAGAGTGCGTTTTCCAGCATCGTGCGCACGTGGTCGTCGGCCAGCTGGTAGTAGACGTGGCGCCCGTCCCGGCGGTGCGAGACGAGGCGGGCGTCGCGCAGCACGCGCAACTGGTGGCTGACGGCCGACTGGCTCACGTCGAGCATCTCCACGATCTCATGCACACAGACCTCTCGGTCGCGCAGCAGGCACAGGATGCGGAGCCGCGTGCTGTCGGAAAACCCTTTCAGGAGCTGCACGGTCGGCGCCACAACGGCCTCGTCGGGCAGAGCGTCCGCCAGGGTCGGATCGGCGTTGCAGTCGGGATCAGTCGGGGGCATGATGCGGCAGGAGGGGAAACGGAGAATCAGAGGATGACGGGATGGACGCGTGAGCGTGCAGGGAGCGGCCCGCTGACGGCGACGACGCGCTCGCAGGGCCCCGGCGGGCGGCCGTGACCGAGTCGGGGAGCTGTTCCAGCACCGGCTCGTCCCGAAAGACGTCGTCGTCCTCAATCGGATTCATGATGCGACCAATGCGCGGCAGCCACGCCTCGTGGTCCCAGGAAAAGTAGGTGAGGATGGCTTTTCCGACGACGTGATCCATCGGCACGACGCCCCAGAAGCGGCTGTCCTGCGAGTTGTCCCGGTTGTCGCCCATGGCGAAGATGTAGTCCTTCTGGAACGTGTAGGTGGTGGTCTGTTCGCCATCGATCGCAAACGTGGAGTCAGTCATTTGGCGAGCATCATGGCCTTCGTACTTTGTGATGATGGGCTGGTAGGCCGCCCAGTTTCCCGCCGTTAGCGTGACGGTCTCACCCTTTTCGGGCACGTGGAGAGGACCGTAGTTGTCGGGGGTGTAGCCGCGGTCCGGGGGATAGAGCTCCCCGTTGAAGGCCGAGGCCGGAAGGACGTAGGGCTCGATGGACTCCACCCACGAGAAGGTGCTTAGCTCGCGCACGGCGGTGGGCGTGGCCGTGATCCGCACCGCGGATGCGCTCTCCGTAGGGGTGACCTCGCTAATGCCAAGGTCGTCCATGCGGTTGCGGGGAATGCGATAGCGCGCCTCCGTCTTCCGCACGAGCCAATGCTGCTGCATTCCGTGCCCCAGCGGAAGAGGGGACTCGTTGATGTGGACCATCTTGTCGCGAACCGAGAGGGTGTCCCCCGGCAGGCCGATCACGCGCTTGACGTAGTGTGTTTTTCGGTCGACGGGGCCGTCATCGGGCGGGTAGTTGAACACGATGGGATCGCCGCGCTGCACGTCCGCGAAGCCGCCGACGCGGGTGTACGGAAAGGACACGCCGGGCACGTGGATGGAGGTAAAGGGCACCCCGAGGCTCATGGGCATCCGCGTGCCGTAGTGGACTTTCGAAACGAAGAGATAGTCGCCCACCAGGAGGTTCTCTTCCATCGACGGCGTGGGGATGCGGAACAGGTCAAAAAACAGGGTGCGAACAATGACCACGATGACGATGGCCACAATCAGGGCCTCGCCCCATTGGCGAAGCTCGCTTTTGGCGGCGTCGCCATCATCGGAGCGGGCCGTGCGACGATCGGAAGAGGAGGAGGTGCGAGCCACGGTGGGCGGACGAGATTCGATGAGGGAGAAATTAGTGCGGGCCCGACCGGTCGGTATCGGGCGAAGATGCGTCGGTTGAATCGGCCGGCCCGGCCGGTTCGACGTGGGGCCGCCGGCCCGTCAGAATGTCCGTGCGCTGAATCTGATTCATGAAGTACGATCGCCCGTCGAAGCCGGTTCGGTACCAGCGCGTGTCGCCGTCGTCGGTCGTCTCGGTGTAGTAGTCGACGTAGGGGGCACGCTCGGGCTGACGCAGGGGGCGCAGCAGCGCGGCGCGGAGGGCGGGGAGCCGGTCGCGCAGCCGACGCTCGGTGGCCACGATGAGTCCCCGGTCGCGCGGGCCGTTGGGGTCAGAGACCCGGACCGGGACCGAATCGTTGACCACGAACCAGTACTCGAACTGGGGCTCGCCGGCCCGGCTGGTGTCGGGCAGGTCGGCGAGTGTCTGGGTGGGGTCGCCAAACTGGGCCTGGAGGCGGGCCCGCAGTTCGCGGGTATAGGTGGTATCGAAGACGGTAAGGTAGCTACTGGATCCGAGAAACGACCAGTTGGTCGATTTAAATTCGGTCGCAAACCACTCGCGCTCCAGGCGGCCCACCGCACGTGTCTCCTGAAGTGGGAAATCAGACGGCGTCTCCTCGTCCGCGGTGTCGGCGTCGGCGGACCGGCGAAGCAGCGGCGGCCGGCGCACCGGAACCGAGTCGGCGGGCAGGGCACGGGCCCTCCAGCCGCGCCGCAGGGCCTGCCGGGCGAGGGTCTGGACCCGGGCCGTGCGGTATCGTTCGATGAGGCGGAGGGAGTCTCCCGTTTGTGTTTGCGCCTGGACGGGGGGTGGGGCCCCCAGTCCCCACGCGAGCCCCAGGACGGCCATCATCCCCGCCGTTCGCCCCCAGAGGAGCGAGTCGCGGAGCCGGTCAAAGAAGAAGTGCACGCGATCAATCATGCCCTACACCATCGGGGGTCATCGGGGCGACACATCCAACTATTCGTCGTCGTCCATCGAGAGGATGGCGAGGAAGGCCTCCTGCGGAACGTCGATCTCGCCCATCTGCTTCATGCGTTTCTTTCCTTCCTTCTGTTCCTCCAGGAGCTTGCGCTTGCGCGTCACGTCGCCCCCGTAGCACTTGGCCGTCACGTCCTTGCGCCGCGCCTTAATCGTCTCGCGCGCAACGATGCGGCTGCCGATCGAGGCCTGGATGGGCACCTCAAACATCTGGCGCGGGATCACGTCCTTGAGCTTTTTGCAGAGCTTGCGTCCCACCTCGTAGGCCCGATCGCGGTGCACGATGGTGGAAAGCGGATCGGCCGGCTCCTCGTTGATGAGGATGGTGAGTTTGACGAGATCGCTCTCGCGGTACTCCAGGAATTCGTAGTCGAACGAGGCGTACCCGCGGCTGACGCTTTTGAGCCTGTCGTAGAAATCAAAGACAATGTCGGCGAGGGGAAGTTCGTACTCCAGCTTCACGGTCTGGCTATCGAGCCAGCGCTGGCTCCCGTATTCGCCCCGCCGGTCCTCACAGAGTTCGATGACGTTGCCGATGTAGTCGCTCGGCGTGATGATGTCGGCCTCAACGTACGGCTCGTGGACCGCACGGATGGTGCCATAGTGCGGCATGTCCTCGGGCTTGTCAACCGTCACCGTCTCGGGGCCCTCAGCGTCCTCAACGTCCACGTGGTATTCCACGTTGGGGACCGTGGTAATGAGGTCGAGATCGAATTCGCGTTCCAGGCGCTCCTGCACGATCTCCATGTGCAGTAGGCCCAGGAAGCCCACCCGAAACCCAAAGCCGAGCGCGGTGGAGCTTTCGGGGTCGTAGGTGAGCGAGGCGTCGTTGAGCTGGAGTTTCTCCAGGGCACTTCGAAGCTCCTCGAAATCGTCGGTCTCGGTGGGGTAGATGCCACTAAACACCATCGGCTTCACTTCCTCGAATCCAGGGATGGGCTCCGTGGCGGGGGTGTCGGCCCGCGTGATGGTGTCGCCGACGCGTGTGTCCTGGATGTCCTTCACGGATCCGATAATGTAGCCCACGTCCCCGGCGGTCAGGCGATCCACCTTTTGCCGTCCCATCCGCAGGATGCCCAGCTCCTCGGCGTCGTACTCCTTGCCATTGGACATGAACCGCATCGTGTCGCCCTTCTCCAGCGTGCCGTCGAACAGGCGAGCGTAGACCACGGACCCACGGTAGGCGTCGTAGATCGAGTCAAAGATCAGGGCGCGGAGAGGTGCCTCCGGGGTCCCGGAGGGGGAGGGGATGCGATTGATGACCAGATCGAGCATCTCGTCCACGCCCTCCCCCGTCTTGGCGCTGATCTGAGGAATGTCTTCCGCGGGCTCCCCAATGAGGTCTTCGAGGGCCTGTGCCACCTCGTCGGGGCGGGCCACGGGGAGATCCACCTTGTTGACGACGGGGATGATCTCCAGGTCTTGCTCCAGGGCCAGCCAGAGGTTCGAGATCGTCTGCGCCTCAATGCCCTGCGCGGCGTCGACCAGCAGGATGGCGCCCTCACAGGCCTTCAGGGCCCGGCTCACCTCATAGGTAAAGTCGACGTGGCCCGGGGTGTCGATGAGATTGAGGGTGTACTCCGCGCCGTCGTCTGCCCGGTGCCGCATGCGCACGGCGTGGCTCTTGATGGTGATGCCGCGCTCGCGCTCCAGATCCATGTCATCGAGCGTTTGCTCTTTCATTTCGCGCTCGGTAATCGTCCCGGTGCGCTCCAGGAGGCGGTCGGCCAGGGTGCTTTTCCCGTGGTCGATGTGCGCGATGATGCAGAAATTGCGGATCTGCGACAGGTCAGGCATGAGGCACGACGGGCCAGCGAGTGTACGTCCAGCGAGGGGCCGGGGAGAGCCGGCGGAACAGCGGTGCGTTCGTCCGTCGGGGCGAGGACGCAACCAGCGGTCACACCGCCGTCTAACGGGCCATGGAGCGTCGCGTTGCACGAGTTGGGCCGGCGCCGCCTTCAGCTATTCGTCGCGGCGGGGCGGGGACGGCAGCGAGAGCGTCGGGGGATGGGGCCGGTGGGATTCGTGCGACCCGTCGGCGGGCGGCGTGGACCGGTCGTCCGGCATCGCTTCCGTCCGATCGGGGTCTGCGGGGCGTCCGTTCGGCTGGGCGCGGGCCGGTTCGCCCTCCGAGGTGGATTCTGTCGGCTCGGGGGCGTACTGCTGCTCGTGGAAGGGACGATGGAAAACGGCGACGCCAACGACCCCGAGCACAATCGCCATGTCGGCCACGTTCCAGATGGGAAACAGCTCCAGGTAGGAGCCGCCGAGGAACGGGATGCCGGCCGGAATAAACCCGCGCCAGAGACTTACGTGGATAAAGTCGACGACCCGCCCGGTAAAGAGCGGCCCGTAGTCGAGCAGGACGCCGTAGAAGACGCGATCGATGATGTTGCCCAGGGCGCCGCCCAGGATGAGGCCGAGGCTCCATCGATACGGGGCGTAGGCGTGTCGGATGCGGTAGGTGTAGACGGCCACCAGCACGGTGGCCAGGATGGAGAGGACGGTGACGGTGCCGGTGGGCCCAATGGTGAGACCAAAGGCCATCCCCGGGTTTTCCGTGAAGGTCAGCCGGAGCCACTCCCCGAGGAGCGGGATCGACTCGTGGCGATGCATGAGCTGAACCACCGCCGCCTTCGTGGCCTGGTCGAGAAGAACAACGGCGGCGGAAAGCCAGAGGAGGCGCATGATGCGGGGATTGGAGGATGGATATACGAGGGTGTGTTGGGCAGACAGGGACGCGGGGCCATCCGATCTCCCCCAGTCCCTCAACGAACCGCGGATTGGGGGGCGGCGGTCGGACACGTGTGCTCAGCCCCTCCCCTACCTCCACACCCCGCACTCAAAAACTTAGGACGACTTCTGCTGCCGCTTCGCCTCAATGGAAATCTCGGTGTGGGGGACCGCTTCGAGGCGCTCCTTCGAAATGGGCTCGCCGGTCACCCTGCAGATGCCATAGGTTCTGTTCTCGATGCGCTCCAGGGCCCGTTCCAGGTAGCCGATGTACTTCTGCTGGCGGGCAATCATGAGGTGGAGCTTTTCTCGCTCCATGGCGTCGGTGCCCGCGTCGGCCATATGCAGGCCGTACGCCGTGTTGTCCTTGGACTGCTCCTTCGCCTGTTCCACCTGTTTGCGCATTCGATCCACCTCTTCCTTCGCCTCCTTGCGGCGCTGAAGCAACAACTCCTTGAAGTGCGCCAGCTCGTCGTCGGAGAAGGGCGTTTCGCGCTCGGTCTCGTCCGAGGTCGGCTCGTCGGTCTGTGGGGTCGTGTCCGCCATTGTAAAGAGGGGAACAGCAGGGAAATGAGACGAGGAGAAATCGTGCCCCCGGCCGGGGATTATTCGTGCATCGTAGCGTCCGGATTTACGCGCCGGACGCCGAGGGTGAGGCGCTCGTCGCGAATGTCGAACGTGTCGACGGCGTCCCCCGAGGGGGCATTGGACGGCTGCAACTCCAGTGCCAGGGTCTCGTTCCGGATCCAGTCGGCGTGCGCGGCCACCGCCTCGGCGATGCGGTCGGTGCCGTCGTACGTGATCTCGATGCGGTCGGTGACCGCAAAGTCGGCGTCCTTGCGCAGGTTCTGGATGCGCTTGACCGCCTCGCGGGCCAGGCCTTCGGTGCGCAACTCGGGCGTGATTTCGGTGTCCAGGGCCACCGTCACATCCCCCTCCTGCTCCACGAGCCAGCCCTCAATGCCCTCACTCTGAATGATGAGGTCATCGGGGCCGAGCTCAACTTCCTCCCCGTCGACCGCAAGCGTGAGCGACCCCGTCTCTACGTAGTCATTGATGCGGTCGTCGTCGAGATTGCGCACCTGTTCGTTCACGTCCTTCACGAGATCGCCGAGCCGCGGGCCGAGCCGGCTGAAGTCGGGTTTGGCGGACCGGCTCACCACGTCGCTCGTGTGCTCCACGTACTCGATGTCCTTGACGTTGACCTCATCGAGGATGATGTCTTTCACCTGCTCCACCTCGTCTTCGGGCACGCCGGTGCCGGTCACCAC
>JAWOAQ010000129.1:0-3179 GCA_046498495.1 Salinibacter sp.
CGCCCGGCTACGCCGAGCGCCTCACCTTTCTGGAGGGGACGCCCGGGTCCGTACTCATTACCGAGTACTCCGGCGACACGGAGGCCGAGATCGACGCGGCCCACGGTTTGTAGTCGCCCTCTACGCCCATGAGCAGACCGAGGCCCTCCTTCCGGATGGACCAGACGTTCTTGATCGCGTCCGGCTCGGTCACACGCACGGTGGCGTAGCCACGGCTCGCCTCCGCCATGGTCCGTTCGAGGGCGTCGAGGGCCGCGTCGATCTCGGCCTCCGTGTCGCCGGAGTACTCGGTGATGAGCACAGACCCGGGCGTCCCCTCCAGAAAGGTGAGGCGCTCGGCGTAGCCGGGCGTCTGCAGGGTGCGCTCAATGGCGACGCCGTCGAACAGCTCCACGGCCGACGGGTCGGTGTCCAGGACGGTCGTGACGGCCCGCAGCGCGTCGTCGCGCGACTCGAAGTGGACCACACCGAGCCCCGTGGTGGCGGGCTTCTCTACGAGGTCACAGGTCAGTTCGGTGGTGACGGCCAGGGTGCCTTCACTGCCGCAGAGCAGTTTTGCAAGGTTCGGCTCCGCGTCCAGCAGGGCCTCCAGGCGGTAGCCGTTGTTGCGGCGCCAGTGGCTCGGGGTGTCCTCCCGGATCGTCTCGCGGCCGCCGTCGGCCAGGAGCGCCTTTAGGCCGCGGTAGATGGCGCCCTCAAGGCCATCGTCCCGCATCTTGTCCTGCCAGGTGGCCGCGTCGGTGGGGCCGACGGTCGTGGCGGTGCCGTCGGCCAGGAGGATCTCGGCCTCGCGGACGTGGTGGATAAAGTTGCCGTACGCGATGGAGTGGGTGCCGGTGGAGTTGTTGGCAAGCATGCCGCCCAGCGTGGCGCGATTGGCGCTCGCGGGATCCGGGCCCACCATAAGGCCATGTTCAGCGGCGGCGCGGTTCAACTCGTCGAGCGTGACGCCCGGCTGGACCCGTGCCGTCTGCGCCTCCGGGTTAATCTCGAGAATGCGGTTGAGGTGGTTTGTAAAGTCGATCACCAGGGCCTCGTTCACCCCCTGCCCAGCCAGCGACGACCCGCCCCCGCGGGGCAGGACGGGCACACCGTGCCCGGAGGCCACCTCCAGGGCCGCCTGCACGTCCGCCACGGTCTTCGGAATCAGCACCGCCACGGGCGTCATGGCGTACATGCTGGCATCCGTGGCGTAGAGCGCCCGTTGCATGTCGTCGGTGTGGAGGGTGCCCTCAATGCGGGGCGTCAGGGCCTCACGGAGCGTGCGGCCAGGATCGGAGGGGGAATGGGACATCAGGCAGGCGAGAACGGGACGGAAATCGATACCGCGAGTTGTGGTGGGACTCACCACAAAAGATTAACGCCCGGACCCAGTTGCTGTTTTGTACTCATTCCGGTTTTGTCGACCCCCTCCCCCGGTCCTCGAGCATCGTGGGGGACTCGGGCCGATTCGTCTTTCGTCCCGACTCAGAGCGTCATGATCTCGCCCCACGTGGGCCGGCGCACATCAATCTCAGGGTGTCGCTCCTGGATGTGCTTTTGCATCCAGTTCTGGGCCGCCGGCTCGCCGTGGACCAGCACCACCGTCTCCGGGGCCACCCGGTCCACGATCTGGAGGAGGTCCTGGCGGTGGCTGTGGCCGGAGAACCGAAAGCGTTCGACCGTGCAGTGAACGGGCTGTACCTGACCGTCGGCCAGGCGCACCGGCGCCCCCGCCCCCTCCGCCGCCGCGTCCTGCAGGCGCCGCGCCGGCGTGCCCTGCACGGCGTGCCCCACGATGAGCACCGCGTCGCGCTCGTTCTCCACGATGCGACGGGCCAGGATGTTCGACAGGGTAGGCTCGAACATCATGCCGCTGCTCACCACCATGATGCCGGGCCCATCCAGGATGTCTTTCTTCGCCTCGGCGCTGTAGGGCACGCGCTCCTGCTCCACGTCAAACACGCGGAAGTCGGAATCGAGTCGGGGCGTCGTCTCGCGGGTCTTATCGTAGAGATCAGCCACCCCGAGCATGGAGCCCGCCGTGTAGATCGGCGCGTCGGCTGGAATATCGCCTTCTCGCTTCAGTCGAGCCAGCAGGGCCAGCATCTCTTGGGCCCGCCCCATGACGAACACCGGTATCAATGCCGTTCCGCCCCGATCCATCACACGGCTCAGGGTGGCCCTGAACTTTTCGACCTCCTCCGGTCGACTCGTCTGTTCGGCGTCCTCATCGGCCCCCAGCGTGGTTTCGAGCATCAGAATGTCCGTGCTCGACGGGTATTCGCCGCCGGGAATGATGGACTGAGCCTGCATGTTGGTGTCGCTCGTATAGAAGAGCCGCCGGGCCCGTCCGTTCTCCTCGAACGACAATTCGACGCCCGCCGAGCCGAGGATGTGTCCCGCCGAGTAAAAGCGGCCGGTCACCTCCACATTGCCGGCCATTCCCGTCAGATCAAAGTCCGCCCCCAGTTCGTGGGTCAGAGAGACGTGGCTCAGAAACTCAAGGTCGTCCTCCGTGAAAAGCGGCTTGTGCTCTGTTTCGCCCTGCTCTCGCTTCTTTTGCTGGAGGCGGGCGGACGCCGGCAGCAAAAACTCCAGAAGCTTCTTCGTTGCGTCCGTCATGTGCGCCATCACATGCGGAAACTCTTCCATAAGCACCGGGAGCGCCCCCATGTGATCGTGGTGGGCATGCGTAACGATACCGTGGTCAACATAGCTCTGCGCCCGGTCGCGCACCCAATCAAACCTCGGGAGGGAGGCCGGCCCCTCCCGGCGCGGGTCGGTTCCTACGTCCAGGACCAGCCCGGTCCCCTCAATGTCGAGAAAGTGGCAGCTGGCGGCAATGTCCTCGGTGTCTCCGAGAGGGAGGAATTTCATAGCAAGGCCGGGGGTACAAAAGCGCGAACGGGCGAAGCGAGAACGAAAGGAGTCGGGTGCGGCGTCGCGTTGGGAGAACGCGTGGGCGGCGATTCGGGACCCAAGACCCGTTCCCCTATGCCAGTCCCGCCTCGGCTTTCCGGGCCTGTTTGTACTCCTCCCAGTCCGCCAGGAAGCGCTCCAGGCCCCGGTCCGTCAACGGATGCTCCAACAGCTTCTCCAGCGTCGAAAACGGCATCGTCGCCACGTCCGCCCCCGCCAGGGCCGCCCGCTTCACGTGCGTCGGATGCCGGATCGACGCCGCCAAAATCTCCGTCTCC
>JAWOAQ010000198.1:0-10865 GCA_046498495.1 Salinibacter sp.
AGTATCACGTCATCGTAAGCGGTGAGGACCTGGGCACGTTCGCCTCACTCATCGGGGCAGCCGGACGGTACAAGCAAACCTCGCTACGCAAAGTCCGAGACTACCTCCAAAATCGAACGGCAAACACGAATCGCGATGTCATTCCGAAAGCGACGTGGCGCTCCCTCATCGTGCCCGCAATGGAAGAGGTAGACATGACCACGCGCGAAATGCAGTCAACCCTCGGAATGTCTTACTGCGGAACCTCACTCTACACGTCAAACATGAGTCGGGCACGGGCCGCCCGGGTCGCGAAGACAGTATCCTCAGAGACGCTTCGCCACCTCGCGGAAAGCGACGTGTACTGGGATCAGGTAACGGTTATTGAGAAGGACGGGGTTGAGAAAGTATACGACCTCACAGTACCCGGCCCGCAGAATTTTGTGGCCAATGACATCGTGGTCCACAATAGCATCGAACAGGACGCCGACGTGGTGTCCTTCATCTACCGCGCGGAGCGCTACGGCATTACGGTCGACGAGCAGGGCAACTCCACCGAAGGCATCGCCGAAATCATCATCGGGAAGCAGCGCAACGGGCCGATTGGGACCGTGGAGCTGGCGTTCGTCGACCAGTACGCCCGCTTCGAGAACCTCACGACGCAGTACGACCAGGGCGGAGGGGATTCGGCCCCCGGTGGGCCTCCTGCCCCAGGCGGCAACGCCGGCGGCCCGGCCGGTGGCAGTGGAGGCAACGGGTCATTCGAGGACGACGCGCCGTTCTAACGCGGGGCGCTGGCGGGACGTCCGCGTAGATAGGAGCACGGACACTGGAAAGGCCGCGCCTAGCAGGCATTACGCCTCGGCGGCTTCGGCGCCTTCCTCGCCCTTGGCGTCGGACCGGTTCGGGCAGTCCTCACGCATGCAGTGGCCGTACATGTTTAGCGAGTGGTGCTTGATGTCGAACTCGTAGATGTCGGCCACCATTTCTTGGATGCTCTGCAGCCGAGGGTCGCAGAACTCAAGCAACTCGTTGCAGTCCATGCAGATGAGGTGGTCGTGCTGCCAGTAGCTGTAAGCGCGTTCGTACTTGGCTTGGTTTTTCCCAAACTGGTGACGCACCACCAGGTCGCACTCCAGCAGCAACTCCAGCGTGTTGTAGACCGTCGCCCGGCTCACCCGCGTGCCATCTTGCTTGAGGCGCACGTAGAGCTCGTCGGCATCGACGTGGTCGTCGGTCTCGTAAATCTCCTCCAGAACGGCGAACCGCTCGGGCGTCTGACGCTTGTTGCGCTTCTTGAGGAACGCCTGGAAGATGGATCGCACCTCGTCCAGCTTCTGCTGCGGGAGCGTCGACATGCGGACCGCGGCTTCATTCGACAGAGCAGAGACCAACGCGCCCGAAAGAAGAGTCGAGCGCGTCCTATGTGTCGGATGAACCAGTGCTCGAAAGGGGGGTTCCGCGGGCATCGAGCAGGGTGCGCACATCGGCCCTGACGTCCTCGTGGAGGGCCTCAATGGGCCGGCGGCCGTCGAGGCGCACGAAGCGCTCGGGAGCGGACGCGGCAAGGGCATCGTACGCCCCGGCGACCCGCTCGTAGAACTCTTCCCCGGCGGACTCCATCCGGTCGCTGGGCGCTCCGTCGCGGGCGCGCCGGGTCCGGGCCGTGTCCACATCCACCTCCACCAGGTACGTTCGGTCCGGCGTCAGGCCCCCCGTGACCCGCCGGTGGAAATCCCGTAGCCATTCGGGGTCGGCCACGCCGCGGCCCGCCCCCTGGTACGCGGTCGTGGAGTCGTAAAAGCGATCGCAGATCACGATGCGGCCGGCCGCCAGCGCAGGCCGGATGCGCTCGGCCACAAGCTGCGCCCGCGCCGCCGAGAACAGAAGCAACTCTGCCATCGGATGGACGTTAAAGTCGGGCTCTAGCAGGACAGTTCGCACCCGCTCAGACAAGGCGGTGCCTCCGGGCTCCCGCACCACGAGCGTGTCGTGCCCTTCTGCTTGTAAAAACTGGTTGAGGCGACGGGCCTGCGTGCTTTTGCCGCTCCCGTCAATGCCTTCAAACGTAAGTAGCAACATCGAATGCACAGCGTGGAATGGGGGACACAGACAAGGGGGCAGGCGGAACGCGCCGTGTTGCAAGTGCCGCCGCCATAAGGTTATACTGGAACGCGTGCCGTCTGGTTATTCCCCGCCTTCTTTTCGTTCCTTTCGTCGTGCACCCCGCGCGTCCTACGAACCACGGTCCGGCGTGACATGAGCACCTTCGACTTCGGCTTCGACGATCCTGAGGATTCGTCCCACGAGGCCCACCTTCGGGACCTCGTGGCCGCGTACGAGGAGAACCCCTCGGCGTACTTCGACTCCAGCGACCTGGAGGAGATTGCGACGTTTTACTTTGAGCACGAGGACTTTGAGCGGGCCTTAGACGTGATGGACCACCTGCTGGAGCTGCACCCGCACCAGTCCGACGGCTGGATGCGGCGGGGCATCCTGCTGAGCCACCTGGGCCGTCCCCACGAGGCCCTGGCCGCCTACGACAAGGCCCTGGAGCTCAACCCGATCGATCCGGAGACGCTCGTCAACCGCGCCATCACGCTCGACACCCTCGGGCGCTCCGAGGAGGCCCTCGAGGCATACGAAAAGGCCCTGGAGCTCAGCCCAGACCACAGCGAGGCCCACTTCAACCGGGGCGTCACGCTCGAGCGCGCCGATCGCCTCGACGAGGCCGTTGCGGCGTTTGAGCAGTGCGCGGAGATTCGCCCCGAGCACCCTGAGGTCTGGTATGAGCTGGGCTACTGCTACGACCAGCTCGGGCGCGAGGAGGACAGCCTCGACGCCTACGACCGTCACATCGACATCGCCCCCTACTCGCCCGACGCGTGGTACAACCGCGGCATCGTGTTGAACCGCATCGGGCGCTTCGAGGAGGCCGTCGACAGCTACGACATGGCCCTCGCAATCGACGATGCGTTTGCCTCCGCCTACTACAACCGCGGGAATGCCCAGGCCAACATGGGCGCGTTTGAGGAGGCCATCGAAAGCTACGAGCAGGTGCTGGACCTGGAGGGCCCCGATGCCCCGACCTACTACAACCTGGCCCTGGCCTACGAGGAACAGGACCAGCTCGACGCGGCGCGTCGCTATTACGAGCGCGCCCTCGACGAGGACTCGACCTATCCGGACGCCTGGTACGGGCTCGGCTGCTGCTTCGACGCGGAGGAAAGGTTCTCCGAAGCGCTGGAGTGCTTCCGATACGCCATCAGCCTTGACCCGAACGCTCCAACGTTTTGGACGGCACGGGGCGACGCGGCCTTCAAGGCCGGACGCGTAGACGAAGCCCAGGCTGCGTACGAGGAGGCCGCGCGCCTCGACGCGACCAACGAGCACGCCTGGATTGGGTACGCCGAGGCCCTTCTCGAGGACCAGCAGCCCGAGCAAGCCCTGGAGGCCTATCAACAGGCCCTGGAGGTCGCGCCCAACAGCGCCGGGGCCTACTTTCGCCAGGCCAGGGCGCTGCTGGTGCTGGGCCGCACGGACGAGAGCCTCCGCTCGTTGAAAACCGCCTTCCGGCTCGATCCCGACAAAAAGGACGAGTTTCGACGCGTCTATCCCGACCTGTACCAGAACGAAACGGTGCGGGACCTGCTGGATCTCGACCAGGCGTAGCCCACCGGCGCTCGCCCCACGCCGCCTCCCCACCGCCCCACCCGGTGCATGTCCCCGTCCGTTCCCCCCGCTGTTCGCCACGTCGTCGCCGGCGCCCTCATGGGCACCGCTGAGGTTATTCCGGGCGTGAGTGGGGGCACGATGGCCCTCATCGCCGGGGTCTACGGGGCCCTCGTCCGCGCCCTCAG
Organism: Salinibacter sp.; assembly: GCA_046498495.1. Classification (GTDB taxonomy): domain Bacteria; phylum Bacteroidota; class Rhodothermia; order Rhodothermales; family Salinibacteraceae; genus Salinibacter. The sequence continues at coordinate 3,840 of JAWOAQ010000198.1, forward strand.
CTCGCTGGTGTCATTTGGCCTGGCCCTGCTGCAAGGCCGGCGTGGGCGGGCAGCGGTGCATTGGCGTGCGGTGCCGTGGCGCCTGCTCGGCCCCCTTCTGCTCGGCATGGCGGGCCTGATTATACTCGGCGCCCGCGTGATCCCGCCCCTCATGGAAGCATACCCGGCCTGCACGCGCGGCCTGTTCTTTGGGCTCGTCGGGGCTTCCCTTTTCATCCCGGCACTCCGAATCCGACGCGTGACGCCTCTTCGCACGTCCATTGGGGTGGGCTTTGCCGTTGGGGCCTTTGTCCTGACGGGCCTTCCGGTGCTGGAGGTGAGCAATCCAGGCTCCCTTCGCATCTTTCTGTCCGCCGCCGTGGCAATCTGTGCCATGATTTTGCCGGGGGTGAGCGGGGCCTTCCTGCTGGAAGCCCTGGGCCTGTACACTCCCACCCTTGAGGCCCTCAACGGCCTGGAATGGAGCTATGTCTTCGTCTTTAGCGCCGGTGCAGCGGTAGGGCTGGGGGCGTTTTCCAAACTGCTGGACTGGCTGCTGGCCCACCGTCACGATGCCACGATGGCAGCACTGGTGGGCCTGATCGCTGGCGCCCTTCGCGCCCTGTGGCCATACGGCGGGGGCGCGCGCCGCCTTCGCCCCCCCGAGGCCGGCGAGCCGATACTGCCCGTAATTGCCCTCGCCCTCCTCGGATTCGGGCTCGTGTTGGGGCTCCTCTGGTGGGAACGACGATCCGCCCGTGCGCCCTCCTCTCTCGGATAAACCTCTCAGGCGCCCCTCTCGTGATCCACGTTCGACTGCCTCGCGCGCTCCCAATCGGCCTTGTGCTATGGCTCGTCGTCCTCGGCGGCTGTGGCACCTCCCAGCCCGCACGCCACTCCGCACAGGCGCCCGACTCGCTCCGCGCCACCAATGCCCAGCTGCGCGACACCAATGCCGCCCTCCGCGACTCCCTCCAATTCTACGACGACCTTGCCTCCGGACAGTACGAGCGCGACCGCCGGGCCCTACAGGACCAGGTCAACCGGCTCGTGTACGACGTGCAGCTCTTCGAGCAGGGCGGGCGTACCGTTTCGAGCCTGCCGACCGATTCCCTTTTCGCGACCACGGCCGATTCGCTGAGCCCTGCCGGTCAGCGCCGCCTCGAGGCCATCGCCGCTCAACTCCAGCAGGCCTACCCAGACCGCACGGTGCGCGTGGAAGGCCACGCCGACTCGGCCTCCCTCTCGGGCGACCTCCAGGACCGCTATCCGTCAAACTGGGCGCTGTCGGCCGCTCGGGCCGCCACGATCGTTCGCGAACTGATTGCCCTGACCGACCTCGACCCGAGCCAGTTCAGGGTCGTGGGCTACGGCAGCACGCAGCCCGTGGCGACGAACGAGACCGCGGCCGGCCGGGCCCGCAACCGGCGCGTCCGCGTCGCGGTCTTGCCCCAGCCGGGGGCGTACTCGCGGCCCTTTGAGACGAACTGGTAGCGCCCATGCGTACGACGGTTCGCATCATCGGCGGGTCCCTTGGCGTCCTCCTCGTCGGACTCGCTGGCTTCTTTTTCTGGGCGAGTGGGGGGCGTCTTTCAGACGATGCGCTTCGGACGAGCCCCCGTTACGCATCGCCTGCCCCGTCCCCCGACACCCTCACGGTGGCCACCTACAACATCGGCTACCTCTCCGGCATGACGAACAACGAGCCGGTAGTCCGCCCCGAGAGCCTCTTTACGGCAAATATGGAGGCGGCCCTGACGCTCCTGCAGGAGGTGAATGCGGACGTCGTGGGTCTCCAGGAGATCGACTTCGGGGCCGCGCGCTCCTTCTACAAACACCAGCTCGACACCCTGGCGACGCGGCTGAACTATGCCACGGCGGCACGGGCTGTAAACTGGGACGTGCGCTATCTCCCCTTCCCCTACGGCCGCCCCGCGGTCCATTTCGGCCGCGTCCTCTCGGGGCAGGCCGTCCTGAGCCGCCGTCCGATGCGGATGCACCGCCGCTACGTACTGCCGCGGCCGCCGCTGCCATTCTACCGTGATGCCTTCTACCTCGACCGGCTCGCCCAGGCAACCGTCGTCGCGTTTGACGATAAGCCCCTGGTGGTCCTGAACGTACACCTGGAGGCGTACGACGCTGAGACGCGGACGGCCCAGGCGCGCCAGGTGCGGGCGCTGTACGATCGGGTGGCGCAGCCCGGCGTTCCCGTCCTCCTCCTCGGCGACTTCAATGCCGCAATCGACGCTCCGGAGGACTCGACGATGGCCGTGCTGCTCGACGAGACCAATCTGCGCCCCGCCCGCCCCGATACGGCCTCCGCGGGCACCTTTCCGGCAGACGCACCCACCCGCACGATCGATCACATCCTCTACCGGAGCGGCCCGCTCACGTCTGCGTCCGCCACAGTCCACTGTGGCCCGCAGGATGCACCCCCCTCGGATCACTGCGCCGTACGTGCCTCGCTCACCATGGATTCAACCGCAGCGCCGCCCGCCCTCGACTCCGTACGCGCGCTTCTGCCCCCAACGGGCCGCCTCGACGCCGACTGACCCGGCCATCAGAGCAAAACGTCGCGGAGCGTGTCGATGATGAGGAGTGCCAAGGCGACCCCGACGCCCGCATACCCCAGCCATCGCACCGGTTCGTGGCGGTGCTCTGTTCCCCATGCCAGGAGCGCCCCGCCCACGCTTAGGGCCAGCGAGGCCCCCGTCATCCAGTAGTCGTGCATGAACACGAAAAACAGCCCGCCCAGTCCAGCGACAAGGGCGACGCCGTAGAGGCGGCGTACGTCCGTATCCGTTCCGGGCGCGTCGGCGGGCATGCGTCGCAGGCGTATGGTCGCAAAAGCGAATCCGACAACGGCTTACGCCGGGGTCGGCGTACGCTCCGGATCCTCCGTCCAGTCCGTCGCCTCTGCAATGCGCTCGCACTGGTGGCACCGAATGTCGCGATCGGCCTTGGCGCAACGCGGCCGCGCGCTGGGCGGCGCCGGGGTATTGGCGTGGGGCAGGTTGAGCTGCATGGCCGTCACATCGGCCAACGCCTCAATAAACTTGGGGTGGCTGTTGAGCCCGGGCATCACCTCGTAGTGCTCCGGGATGGGCTCGTCATCTTCCTCCAGCTCCTCCGGAATCTCGATGGCCAGTTCGTAGCTCGTCTCGATGTGGTCGGTCACAAACGCCACCGGGATCACGAGCACGTCCTCGTCCTCCTCGGCCAACTCCGCCACCGTATCGTCCGTCGCGGGCGTGAGCCACTCCGAGGGTCCCACCTTGCTTTGAAAGGCCGTCGTGAAGTCGTGATCGAAGCCGCGGTGCTCCATCAGGTTCTTCACCGTGGAGTGGACGAGGCAGCAGTACGGGTCGCGCCGGTCCTTCATTTCGGTGAGCGGCGTGCCGTGCGCACTGAAGAGGAAGTGCACGTCGTCGCGCACATCGTCGGGGAAGCGCTCCAGTCCCTCGTCGATGCGCTCGCTCAGGGCCTCGATGTAGGTCGGGTACGTGGCGTACTCGAAGACGGACGTCGTGGGCCAGGCCGGAATTTCGCCCGCCGCTTCCAGCTCGTGCCAGTAGACGAGCGAGGCGCCGGTGGTGGTCTTCGAATACTGCGGATAGAGCGGCAACAGCACCACGCGGTCCACGCCGTCGGCCTGCATTTGCTCGGCGGCCTGCTCGCTGGTCGGCTCCCAGTAGCGCATCGCCATGTACGTCTTGAACGTGACGCCGGTCTGGGCCGCGTACTGCTCGTTGAGCCGGTGCTCCAGGTTGTCCGCCTGCTCGCGGGTGAGCGGATTGATCGGCGAGCCGCCGTCGTCGCTAATTTCCTTATAGTCCTCAGCCACCGACTTTGAGCGGAAGTAGGAGATGATCTTCGAGAAGGCCTGTCGGGCACGCCCACGGGCCTGAAGGTAGATGACCTGGGAGAAGTCGATGATCGCCGGGTCCATGAACAGGTTGTAGAGAAACGGCTCCACGGTCTCTGGGCTGTCGGGCCCGCCCAGGTTGAGAAGCACCACCCCGACGGTCTCGCCCGACTCGACGCCGAGCGTGGAGGTGGGGAAAAACTCGCCGTTCACCATGCGGGGGTCGCTGTTGTACTGCTCGCGATCGTAGCGCTGCAGAAACTCAAGGGGCGTCATAGTGCAAAAAGGATCGCTCTGGGAAACGGAACAGGGATAAAAATAACAGACCCGGGAGGATATAGACTCCGGACCGTCCACAATCGTTGCACATGCGTTGCGGTCTGCACCTAAAATCCAACCGCGCCGGCGCACCTCTCATCAGACGCTCCATGCCCCACGCTCTCGGGCATTCTCCCCCATACATCCTATCCTTCGACGTTCGTCGAGATTGGTGCGCAGAACGGAATCTGAGGAGCCGATTTTGGCCGGGGTGACCGAAAATAGTCGCTGTGACGCCGTCGCAGCGGAGATCGTCGTGCGCAGAGCAGACGCGCCACCATCGGACGCTCCGCGTCGCCAGGTCCGGGTCAGTGTCCCGGCGGCGTCGGCCCCTCGTGCTCGGACCGGGCCGCGATTCGGTAGCCCACGCCGCCGGCTGCCACAACGGCCAGGACCTGAAGTCCCAGGACGCCGTACGCCACGGTCGCCTCGCCCGCCGCCTCGATGCGTGCGCTTCGTCCTTCGTCGGGGCCGTAGGTGCGAGTGTAGGTTAGGGGCGGCTGATAGATTGGACTCCACTCAAGGTCTCCTGACGACTCGACGCGCCACGGGCACAGAAAGACCGTGACCAGCACGAGGGCCGCGGCGGTCGTAGCAACGACGGTGTTCTGACGGTCGTTCATAGGCGTGGGGGCGTGATGTTCATGTCGAAAAGACGCCCGCTCCGCCGTCCGCCCGACCTCCGATGCACATTCTCCCCGTGTACAGGAATCGGGGACATCTCAGGCCCAAAAAATCGGCAGAGCAAAATGTGTTGGACTGAACGTAGAAGCACCGGCCCCAAGGCATAACGGTAGAACTCTGCCGCGACGGGCAGTGGCAACGTAGGAGTCGAGCAGTGGATGCGTTGCCGGAAGAATCTGGCTGCAGCCCGTCGTCGGCAGCAGTGGGGTGTTATACAGCCCTTTACGACTCGTTGGAAAACGGATCGACGACTTCTAACCCCTCGATCCACGCAAAGTCTTCTGTGTTGTGTGTTGCCAGCGGCACGCCGTGGCTGAGCGCCGTTCCCGCGACAAGCGCATCGCCGAGTGACATGCGGCGCTTCTGCCGAAGTCGAATCGCTACGGTGATGACCGACCCCGACACCGGAAGCACTTCGGCCGCGTCGAAGAACACCTCCAGAAACCGCTTCTCGTCCTCGCCAAGCTCATGGTAGCCCAGTGTCTCGACCTTGCTGACCACCGATACGTAGGGAACCTCGCGGGCGATGAATCTTCGAAGTGCTCCGTGCTGGGGCTGGCTTGCGTAGATAATCAGATTGCTATCGAGAAGCATATGCCTCAGTTGTCGCGACCGGGAAGCGGGCGATCCTGCCGAACTTCGCGCTGCCATGCGCTTGGATCCTCAACCCCGCTGAACGCGCCGGACTCCGCCAGCTTAGAAAGGGCGTCGGCCATCTGCTGGCCCCGCTTTTCCTTTACGGTCTCCTCTTCGAGTACGGTGATGTGAACGCGAAGCGGACGATCGGTAGCCGGCACGTCTTCCCCCGCCCATCGGACGCAGTCACCTTCGAGAATGCCTTCGTACGTTCGAAGCATAACCATTGGCTCGCCGGGTGAAGAGTGGTATTCTGTGTTTTTCAACTCGTCACCACAGCGAAAAGTTTGGGGCTGTATAACGTGAAGCTCAGCTGCAAGGGGCAGGAAACCGTCTGGAAGAACCTCTCCCGCTCCAGACGACCTCGCCGGTCGCAGTTCCTACGCCCCCGTCTCACCACTCCGGGTCCGCGAAGCCGATCCCGATTGTCCGAGCCCGCCCGAAAACAGCTCGCGCCCCTTGTCAGCTGTAGCGACCGGGTTATGGCGCAATATGCACCGACCGGGCTGGGCCTACCGAGCGGCTCGCTCGCGTCCCTCTCGGACGGCAGTCACGATCTCCTCTGCGCTCACCTCGTCGGTACTCACCGCCGGTACATCAAGGGGCGATCCCTCACGCTGGCGCGGCCGGATGAGGTACTCACTCCCGTCGCGCCGGCGGATCCGAACCTCTCCCTCATCTCCGGCTTGATCCAGCAGGTCAGCAAGATTTTGACGGGCCTCCGAATACGTGTACACTCTCATATCTACACCTCCAAAAGATCGATGTCGGATTCGCGAGCTGCTTCCTTCAGTCCCCCATCCAGCGTCAAGAGCGGCGCCTGATGGCGCCTCGCAGCGACGAGCATGTAGGCATCATACGCATAGAGATCGTGCCGGTCGGACACCCGAAGGGCATCGGCCAACGTCACCTCCACCCACTGGATCGGAATCTCCTCGTATCGTCGGAGGGCCTCTACGGCCGTGTCCACGCCGAGACGATCCCGTTTAAACATCGCCGAGAAGGCATTTCCCACTTCCCAGTGAAGCGTCTCCGGCGCAATCAGGTCGGTCCCCTCCGTCTGTCGGATGATCCGAGCACGGTGCTCCTCGCCCAACAAAACGGCGATGATCGCGGACGTATCGATAACAACTTTCATGACTTGGTGGACTGGTTGTACAATTGCACAACCAGAATAGATCCACCGCCCCTGAATGTCAATCGTCCTGCGCCATAACCCGTAAATATCAAGCTACTCTACATATCCACGGCCCCGGTGCCGTAATTCTTTGGCAACCAACCGCTTGCGCGAAACAGCACTGGATATGTCAAACTGGGGACCCCCCAGAATATACTAACACTTTGTTATATTGAATATTAGCGATCCTATTTTCAACACACAGGGACTGCTCCCGCGACCCGGCCTCTCGATGCGCCGGACGTACGCGCGTTCTGCAATCAGCCGGCGGTCGACCGAACCGGGGCGGCCGCCCCAAATCCCCACCCTCCTGTCCAAAGAAGAACCCCGTCGCCTCTTCGCGGCCACGGACCGGACCGCGATTCTC
>JAWOAQ010000208.1:0-8124 GCA_046498495.1 Salinibacter sp.
GCTCGTAGCCGTAGAACGATTCCCAGTCGTACGTGCTCGTGAAGGCGGGCCAGACCTCCTCGTCCACCGGGTGGGTGGGCGAGCCGAGCCCCAGCACGTAGAGCAGCATCGCCTCGTCATAGCCCTCGTAGCCGTACTCGAAGCGGCCGTCCGTGGGCGTCCATCCCATGCTGATCGTGCCGTCGGGCAGCTGCATGCGGTCCCACTCCACGCGCTGGTAGAGCGAGTCGGCCAGCGCCCGGATCTGGGATTCCGCCTCCCCGTCGCCGTCAAAGTACTGCTGGGCCGTGAGGGCGCCCATGAGGAAGAGCGCCGTGTCGATCGTGGAGAGCTCGGTTTCCTGGTAGCGCTCGCCGGTTTCCATGTCGACGAAGTGGTAGAAGAAGCCCCAGCGCCCCGTCATTCCCTCGGCCGCGGCGCCCTGCGGGGCCTCCCAGAAAAACTCCAGCGTCGTGAGGGTGCGCTCGCGCGCCTGCTCGCGGGAGATATAGCCCCGCTCCACGCCGATGGGATAGGCCGTCAGGGCGTAGCCGACGGCCGCCACGCTGGAAAACGGCGGGTCGGGCCACCGGTCGGGCGCGAGGCCGTTGTCGTCGTTCGTCGTCTCCCAGAAGAAATCAAACGTGCGGGCCTGCACCGTGTCGAGAAACGGCTCCGTCGCGACCGTCGTGTCGGCCGGCGGCGCGTCGGCCGAGCCGCCCGGGTCCGACGAGCAGGCGCTGAGCCCCGCGAGGGTCCCCAGGCAGGCGAGAACAAGAAGACCGAGGCGTCTCATCGGGCGCACCGTGGTTGTGATCATTGAACGACCGGGCGCACGGCCCGGTCTCTGGTGGGGGTCCGTTTGCGTGCGTCGCCGGCCCGGGCACGGCCCGGACCGGGGCACAGGGGACGGGTGCGCTCGTGACTAGTAGCCGTCGTTCTGCTCCATCGCGTCGCCGCTCAGGTCGATCTCGCTCTGCGGAATGGGATACACCTCGTGCCGCGACTCGAATCCGTCCAGCTCCTCGTCGGCGCGGCCCTGCCGGATGAGGTCGAAGTAGCGGTGCTGCTCCATCGCCAGCTCGGCCCGCCGCTCGGCCCAGATGGCCTCCAGCAGGTCCTGCCCGCCGGCCGTCACGTCCGGAAGCAGCTCCTGGGCCGTGATGGTCGTGGTTATCTCTTCGGTGGTCGTCGTGACGCTGCCGCCGCTCTCCTCCTGCTCGACGCGGGTGACCTCGACCGACACCGTCTCGCCGGCCGTCACGTTGTCAAGGGCCTGGCGGTAGTCGTCTCGGGTGGTGACCTCCGTGCCGTCGATGGCCTCCACCACGTCGAGGGTCTCCACGAGGACGGGATCCTCCGAGTAGGCGAAGCTTTCGAGCCCAGCCTGTGCCGCGGCCCCGTCCTCGCCCGCGTACCGGACGAAGACGTGCGGCCCGCTGTCGGCCAGGCCCAGGGTTTCGGCCAGCGGCTCCGCCATGGTCTCGGGCTGCAGGCCCAGCGTCACCGATCGGCCCTCGCGGGCCCGCTCCCGAACGTCGTTCAGGTACTGGCGGGCCGTGCCCTGGTCGCCCGTCTCGTACGCCGCCTCGGCCGCAATCAGGAGCACATCCGCATAGCGGAGGCGGCGGATGTTGACGGTGTTGTTGCCGGACCCGCCGGAGGTCTCCACGGACGGCTGCACCTTTTCGTTGTAGCGCTGATTCTCCATATTCGGATTGACCTCCGCCACGACCCCCGAGCCGTCGGGGAGCTCTTCCCAGGGATGCAGGATGGTGGCCTGGTGGCGCGGATCGCCGGGCTCGAACGACGTCTCCAGGTCATCGGACGGCTGGTTGAACCCCCAGCCGTTGTTGGCACTGCCGCGCACGCCCTGCACCTGAGCGTACTGACTGGAGCCCTCCGCCCCGGACTCGCGCGACACGGCGCCCACCTCAAAGAGCGACCCGTCGGAGTACTCCCCCTCTTTCCGGAAGATCGTCCCGTAGTCATCCAGGAGGCTGTATTCGTTCGACGTGATGACATTCTCGGCGTGGGCCAGGGCCTCGTCGTACTCCTCCTGGAAGAGGTGCACCTTGGCCAGCAAGCCTTCCGCGGCGCCCTGCGTGGTCCGGCCCTGCTCGCCCTCCCCGTAGGCCGAGCGGGGCGGCAGCGCGTCGATGGCGTCGTTGAGGTCCCGCTCAATCAGCGCATAAATCGAATCGCGCGATGCCCGCGACTGCTCAAACTCGTCCGGCTTCAGGGGCGCCGTAATCTGCGGCACGCCGCCGTAGGCCCGCACGAGAAAGAAGTAGTAGTACGCCCGCAAGAACTTATTTTCGCCCATGAGCCGGTCCTGCAGGTCCTCCTCCATGTCGACCGACGGGATGTTTTGGAGGGCCACGTTGGCCCGGTACACGCCCGTGTAGTAGCCCGCCCACGTTTCCTCAAACGCCAGGGTGGACGCATCAAACGACTTGTCTTGGAGGTCCAGGAGGAAACTGGCGTCCGAGGGCACGCTGCCCTTCGTTGCGTCGTCGGACGCAATTTCGGTCATGCCCAGCCACGAAAACACGTGCACCTGCCATTCGCGGAGCACGTTGTAGGTGGCGTTGGTGGCCTGGACGGCACTCTGCTCGTCCTCGAAGAAGTTGTCGGAGGTCAGTTCGCCCTTCGGCGACTTCTCGAGGAAGTCGCAGCCGGAGAGCGCAAGGCCGCCGGCAAGGATGAACAGAAGGGCGAGAACGCCGAGTCGGCGCGAAAAGGAACGAGAACAACGCATGGGGAAACCCTGATTTTTCGGAGGGAGGGTGCGGGGGCCGAGGGTGCGGAGTTAGAACGTCAGGTCGACGCCCATGGTGAAGGAGCGCGAAATTGGGTAAATGCCGTTGTCGATGGAGCTGGAGATCACCGAGGATCCGCCAATCTCGGGCGTGTAGCCGCTGTAGCCGGTGAAGGTCACCAGGTTGGTTCCGTTGGCGTAGACCCGAAGCTGATCCAGGTTCAGCGGCTCGCTCATGCTCTCGGGCAGCGTGTAGCCCACCTGCACATTGCGGAGCTTGAGGTAGTCGGCGTCCTCCAGCAGCCACTCGGACGCGGTGAACCAGTTGTGGCCCGGGTTGCCGATGCGCGGCTCCGAACTGCTCGGATTCTCCTCGGTCCAGCGGTCGAGGTACGAGGCTTCGAAGTTTTCAATGCCAAAGCGCTCGGACTTCTTGGCGTTGAAAATCTGCGCGCCCATCTCCCCGTTCACCGTGGCCGATACGTCGAAGCCCTTGTAGCTCGCGCTCAGGTTGAGGCCGTAGGTGAAGTCCGGGATCGGCGAGCCGATGAAGGTCCGGTCGTCGCTGTCGATGTCCCCGTCGCCGTCCACGTCGGCGAAGTTCAGGTCCCCGGGTTCGACGCCCGGCATGGACGGGGAGTTGTCAATTTCGTCCTGGTCTTGATAGATGCCGTTCACCTTGTAGCCGAAGAACGAGCCGATGGGATGGCCCGGCTCCGTCTTGGTCGTAAAGGACACCTCGTTGGCGAGGCCGCCGCCCAGGATTTCCTCCTTGCCGGAGCCGAGGGACTCCACCTCGTTGTTGGTGGTGGCGCCATTCACGCTCACCTCGTAGGAGAAGTCGCCGTGGGACTGCGACAGGCTGATCTGGGCCTCCAGGCCCGAATTGACAACCTCCGCGGCGTTGACGAAGGGCTGGGTGTCGACGCCCACGTACTCCGGAATGGGCACCTGCACGAGAATGCCGCTCGTCGTCCGGTTGTAGTAGTCGACCTCAGCGGCAAGCTGCCCGTCGAAGAGGCCCAGATTGACCCCGACGTTGCTCTGGGTCGTCTCCTCCCACTGGATCTGCGGGTTGGCCAGCTCGGTGAGCGTCGCCCCGAACTCGAGGTTCTCCGGCTGCTGCCCAAAGACGGCGTTCAGGTTGGTGGTCACGCTCGCCACGCTGGGGTAGGCGTTGATCTTGTCGTTTCCGGTCTGGCCCCAGCTTCCGCGCAGCTTGAGGTCGCTAATCACGTCCACGTCCTCCAGAAACGCCTCCTCGGAGAGGCGCCACCCGAGCGCCACGGACGGGAAGTAGCCGTAGCGTTTCTCGTCCCCAAACCGCGAGGACCCGTCGGCCCGGATCGACGCGGTGAGGAGGTAGCGATCCTGGTACGAGTAGTTGGCCCGCATGAGGCCGGAGAGCATGCTCCAGTCGTAGGCCGTGTTCTGGTTGGTCTGGCCGTCCTCCTGGCCCGCGTTCAAGTACCACAGGCTCTCGTCCTCGCCGATGACGTTGACGCGGCTGCCGCCCAGCGTCTCGTTCTGAAACTCCTGGGCCGTCACGCCCGCCACCATGTCGATCGAGTGGTCGTCAATCGTCTGGCTGTAGCTGAGGGTGTTTTCCCAGAGCCAGCTGTTTTCCTCGGTCGCGTTGATCGAGATGGAGCTCTCGTCGTTGCGCTGGGCCGAGGAGACGGCAAACTCCGGGTCGAGATCCCGCGTCTCCTGGTTGTCCAGGTCCAGCCCCAGGCTCGACTCGAACGTGAAGTGCTCGAGGAAGGAGTACTCGCCGTACAGGTTGCCGACGAAGCGCTCGCCGGAGTAGGTGTTGCGGTGGTAAAAGACCGAGGCCGCCGGGTTGCCGGCCGAGGCCCGCGCCCCCGCATCGTTAAATTCGCCGTCCGCGTCGCGGGGCGCAATGGTGGGATCCGCCCGGTAGGCGCCTCCCACCACGCCGGGGTCGTTCGTCCCGGTGCGGTAGGTGAATGCCAGGTTGTGCCCCAGCTCGAACGCCTCGGTCAGCTGATACGTGTTATTCGCCCGGAAGGAGGCGCGCCGGTAGTCCGACTTCTGCATGACGCCGTCCTCCCGCAGAAAATTGCCGCTAAAGTTGTACGTAATGTCCTCCGTCCCGCCCCGGGCCGACAGCTGCACGTCCTGGGTCGGGGCCGTGCGGTAGACCTCCTCCTGCCAATCGGTGCCCGTGCCCAGCTCTTCGGGGTTGTCAAAGGCCGGCGACTGGCCCTCATTCTCCCGCAGCTCGTTGGCCAGTGTGGCGTACTCCTGGGCGTTCGTCAGGTCAATCGGACTCATTACCTCCTGCCACCCGTGCGAGACGTTGGCGTTGAAGGTCGTCCCTTCGCCCGCCTCGCCCGTCTTCGTGGAAATAATGACGACGCCGTTGGCGCCTCGCGACCCGTAGATGGCCGTTGCCGAGGCGTCCTTGAGCACCTCGACGGACTCGATGTCCCCAGAGTTGAGAAACGAGATGTCATCCGTTAGCGTCCCGTCCACGACGTAGAGGGGCGAGGTGTCGTTGAGGGTGCCCACGCCCCGAATCCGGACCCGGGCCTCGGCCCCGGGCGCACCGGAGTTCGGCGTGATCTGCACCCCTGCCACCTTGCCCTGCAGGGCCTGCGAGACCGAGGAGGTGTTCACCTTACCGATTCCCTCCCCCTCCACGCTTGACACCGAGCCGGTCAGGTCCTCGCGCTCCTGCTCGCCGTAGCCGACCACGACCGCCTCGTCGAGCTGGGCCACGTCTTCGGTCAAGACGAACTCGACCTCCACGGTGTCGCCGGCCGTGACGGTGACCTCTTCCTCCTGCGCGCTGTAGCCGACAAACGAGACCCGCAGCGTGTGGCGCTCCGGCGCAAGCCCGTCCAGAACATACCGGCCGTCGGCGTCCGTGCTCGTGCCGTCGTCGGTGTCGAGGACTGTGACGTTGGCGCCGGGCAGCGGGCGGCCCTCCTCGTCGACCACCGTGCCGGCCACGGCGCCCGACGACTGTGCGTGGGCCGCCCCGCTCCCAATAAGGGAGACGGACAGAAGAAGAAGGAGCGCAAGGGACAATCGAAAACCACTCATGGGACCGTTGGGGGTGCGAGCGAAAAAAACAGGTGGGGGGGACGCCGGCGCGGCTACGCATCGGGCGTGCATCCGCAGGACTCGCGCCGGACGAGCCGGGTCTGCAGGGTCTGGTGGGACGGCGCGGCCTCGCCCTTCACGAGCGCCAGGAGGCGCTCTACGGCCCGCTCGCCAAGTTCCTGCATCGGCGCGTGGACCGTGGTGAGGGACGGGGCGACGTAATGGGCCATCGGAATGTCGTCGAAGCCAACCAGGGCGAGGTCGTCCGGCGCCTCCAGGCCCGCGTCGTGCAGGCCCCGGAGGACGCCCAGCGCCATCGAGTCGTTGGCCGCAAAAAGGGCCGTCGGCCGAGGGGAGCGCGCCAGGAGCTCATCTACGGCTTCCCGCCCCGCCGCCCTTGTGAAATCGCCCTCGAGCTCCAGGGACGGATCCGCGACGAGGTCGTGATCGGCCACGGCCGCCCGGTACCCGCGCCGCCGCTCCCGGGCGTCAAAGTTCTGCGCGCCGCCGCCCAGGAAGGCGATGCGCTCGTGACCGTGCTCGGCCAGGTGCTCGACCGCCGCGTACGCCCCGTCACGGTTGCCAAACGCAAGCGTCTCAAAGCGCGGGCCGCTGCGATCCGTGTTGAGGAGCACGACCGGGAGGTCGTCCGGGACAAGGTCGCCGAGAAAGTCGTGGCTGAGGCGGGGCCACAGGAGAATCAGCCCGTCGACGCGGCCGAGGAGCGACCGGATGACGGACCTCGCCTCGTCCTCCTGCGTGTGCGAGTTCGACACCAGGAGATGGTGGCCGGATGCACGGGCCCGCCGGTCGAGGCCCCGCGTCACCTGGGCAAAAAACTCGCCGTGCATGTTCGGGAGCAGGACGCCGATCATGCGCGTCTGCTGCGCCCGTAGGTTGCGGGCCGTCTCGTTGGGGTGGTAGCCCAGCGACTGGGCGGCCGCCCGGACCTTCGTCTTCGTCTCCTCCCGCACGCGGTCGCTCTCGTTTAGGACCCGCGAGACGGTTGCCACGGAGACGTCCGCGTGGTCGGCCACATCTTGGATCGTGACGCTCATCGTGAAAGCGCTACCAACGAACGGGAGAGCAACGGCGCATCTGGATGTAATCCTTTACATCCCCTATGTAATCCTTTACACGCGGCAATTACAACCGGCCGGACGGGTTCTTCATCCAATTGCAACATTTCGTGTCCGAGCGGGCGCGCCACGATCGGTCGCCCGCGGCGGGCGCTTCGGGGCCCGGAGGAGCCGTCGCCCGCAGATTGGGCCAGCGGGCGTCCGCCCACAAACGCGCCTGCCTCCCGGTGGAGCGGTCGATGGCGGCGGCGCGGGCCAAACGATACAACGAACAATAAAAAAAGCCCCGCCCGCTCGGGCGAGGCCTTCAATAGTCGCAGCTTCACAAAGCAATTCCCGGTGGCGTCCGCCTGACGCATGTACGCGCAGACGGGAGGCGCCGGTTCAGACTACTCCGCCCGGTGATTCTCAACAACCACGTCCTCGCGGGCCTCCTCCAGGTCGTGGGCGACCATCTCCTCGGCCATTGTCTCCAGTGACGTCGAGGGCGTCCAGCCGAGCGCCTCCCGGGCCTTCTCCGCCTCGCCCAGGAGCTGATGCACCTCCGTCGGGCGGTAGTAGCGCGGGTCAATTTCGACCACCGGCTGTCCGGTCTCCGCGTCGTAGCCGACCTCGTTCTCATCCTCCCCGTCCCAGGCCAACTCAATGCCCGCCGCGTCGAAGGCCATCTCGCAGAAGCGCCGAACCGTCGTCGTACGCCCCGTCGCCAGCACATAGTCGTCCGGGGTGTCCTGCTGGAGCATCCGCCACATGCCCTCCACGTAGTCGCGGGCGTGTCCCCAGTCGCGCTCGGCGTCGAGGTTGCCGAGGTAGGTCTTGTCCTGAAGGCCCACCTTGATGCGAGCCGCAGCGCGGGTGATCTTGCGCGTCACGAACGTTTCGCCCCGGCGCGGGCTCTCGTGGTTGAAGAGGATGCCGTTCGAGGCGTGTAGCCCATAGGCCTCCCGGTAATTGACGGTCACCCAGTAGGCGTAAAGCTTCGCCGCCGCGTAGGGGCTCCGCGGATAAAACGGCGTCTCCTCCGTCTGCGGCACCTCCTGCACCTTCCCGTAGAGCTCCGAGGTCGAGGCCTGGTAGAAGCGCGTCTGCCCCACAAGGTCCAGAATGCGGATCGCCTCCAGGAGACGCAGCGTCCCGAGCGCGTCCACGTCCGCCGTGTACTCCGGCGAGTCGAAGCTGACCTGCACGTGGCTCTGGGCGGCCAGGTTATAGATCTCGTCGGGCTGCGTCTCC
>JAWOAQ010000243.1:0-13248 GCA_046498495.1 Salinibacter sp.
CCCCACGCCGGTCTGAGTCGATGTCCACCGCAGTCCCGGCTAAGTAGACACGCAGAAATACGTTTATTCGAGAGTCATTCTGAGCGACCGACGACCGGAGGGAGGAGCGAGTCGAAGCGCTGAGAACGCAGTGATCGAGTGCTCCTGGAGCAAATCTCGCTGGGTCCAGTGAGGACACTGATTCGGGGATACACCGGCCTGACGGTCGACTATGGTGATCTTTGGAGAGATTCCCCCCGAGGGCACTTGTTCACGCTGTTTACAGCGCCTCGGCTCCGCTCTGTTAGACCTACCGAAGAGTTTTTGAGGGCAGGTGTGGTATATTGCCCTCTGCCGAAGTGAGGACGGGAAGAATCTCCCGGCTCCGAAGGGGTACTCTTCGAGCAGCCGGGGGGAAAGTCAAAAGTGAAACCGGAGAAAGGCCGCGCTGCTTGTTCGCACCACGGAGGCCGATCGCTG
The DNA here is from genome assembly GCA_046498495.1 of Salinibacter sp. Classification (GTDB taxonomy): domain Bacteria; phylum Bacteroidota; class Rhodothermia; order Rhodothermales; family Salinibacteraceae; genus Salinibacter. The sequence goes on from JAWOAQ010000243.1 coordinate 460, forward strand.
AGCGGCGGCCTCCTCGGGCTGTCCCCGATTCCTGTAGAGAAGGCGGGCCTCGGCTCCCACCGAGAAGTGGTCGCTGATGTAGTGTTCGCCCCCCACTGCGGGCCCGAAAAAGAGGTCCACCGTCCGGATCGTCTCTTCCGGTGTGCTACGGGCATCGAATGTTTGGCCCTCACGGAGTACCCCAATGCGGGCCCCGATCAGCAACAGGGTGTCGTCGACATCTCGACGGTAGAAGGCCCCGGTGCCGAAGAGAAGGGAGGAGGCGGTTTCTGACTGCGATCCCTGCGACTGGGACTGCCGATGGTAGCCCACCTGTGGGTCCAGGCGAACGCGCCCAAAGGTGATCGGAATCGTGAACCCGAGGGGCATCAGGTCGGTTGAGGACGACGCAAGGGCCGTGGGAGGGACGTGCACCCCAAGCCCAAAAGTGGGGGGATCGCCGTCGTTCGGCTGGCCCTCGGCCGTTGGGGATGCGAAAAGTACACCCAAAAGAAGCATGAGGGTGAGACGCAAAAGCATAACATCCGAGGGGGGAAGTCGAAAAGGAACGCCCGGGAAAGTGTAGGACGGGCCCATCGGAGCATCAAGAATGGGGCGAAAACAATGGAGAGACGCACGCCGGGTGTCGCCCCCTTCCCGTCGCTGGTCGTCGTTGCGTCCGCCCGGATTTATCCCATTTCTTAAGACACCTCGCCATGTCATATTTACTGTATGGAGCGTATGGGTACACCGGACGACTCATTGCTCGTCGGGCGCTGGCACAGGGGCATCGACCTGTGCTCGCCGGACGGAACGAGGCGGCGCTCCGCCCCCTGGCGGCGTCGTTGGGGCTCCCGGCCCGAACGGTGCGTCTATCGGATCCCTCCCGGCTGCGCTCCGTCTTGGGGGAGGTTGAGGCGGTTCTTCACTGTGCCGGTCCGTTTGCAGAAACGGCGGGCCCGATGGTCGCGGCGTGCCTCGATACAGGCACCTCGTACCTCGACATTACGGGTGAGCTGGAGGTGTTTAGTGCGCTGGCCCGGCGGGACGATGAGGCAAAAGAGGCAGGCATCGTGCTGTTGCCGGGGGTGGGGTTCGACGTGGTCCCTACCGATTGCATGGCGGCCGCGCTTCACGAACGAGTGCCCTCCGCCACAACCCTCGAAATTGCATTCATGAGCTCAGGGGGATGGTCCCCAGGAACGCTCAAGACAGCCCTCCGCCAGTTGGGGCGTGGGGGGCTGGTGCGGCGAGAGGGCGAACTCGTGTCGGTTCCGCCGGGGTGGGGGACCCGTACGGTGGACTTTGGCGACCATCCTCGGACGGTGATTTCGATTCCGTGGGGCGACCTGGTGACGGCAGCACACAGCACCGGCATCCCCAACGTAACGACCTACACGTACGTGCCCCGTCTCGGCCGCCAGGTGCTCCGCACCAGCCGCCACGTACAGGGACTTCTGGAAAACGACCTCGTGCAGGTCGCATTGCGTCGCCTCATCACGTGGCTCGTGCCAGGCCCCTCCGAGGACGCTCGCCGGCAGGGCCAGTCTGTCGTGTGGGCCTCCGTGCGGGGGGCAGACGGAAGACGCCAGTCGGCGCGGGTGCGTGGGCCAGAGGCCTACACGCTTACGGCCCGCACCGCTGTGGCAGCCACGGCGGAGGTTTTGGAGGGGACCGTTGCCCCGGGCTATCACACACCCGCAACGGCGTTCGGCGCCTCGTTCATTCTTGAGAGGGATGGGGTCGAGCAGTCGTGATATAGGAGCGCACCACGGCGTCGGGTCGACCTGCGGCCCCGGGTCCAAAGGCGTCCTGTGAGGGACAATCGAAGACGCAATTGTTGCGGAATAAGATAGAACAAATGCGGGGGGAATCCTTTCCTCTATGTGCAATGCTGCCATTCCCTTGCCCCCCGGCCGCCACGTGTGAAAGCCGGGTATGTTGAGGGAGTCAGTCAACTCACGGTCTGTCCACGAACGAACGTATTGACCCATGGCTTTCGAGCTTCCCGATCTTCCGTACGACTACGATGCCCTGGAGCCGCACATCGACGAACGCACGATGCGGATCCACCACGATAAGCACCATGCGGGGTACACGCGTAAGCTCAATAACGCGCTGGAGGGACACGACGACCTGCAAGAGCACTCTATTGAGGAGCTGCTGACGGGCCTGGACAACCTGCCCGCCGACATCCAGACCCCGGTTCGCCAGAATGGGGGCGGCTTCTACAACCACCGTCTGTTTTGGAATACCATGTCGCCAGAAGGAGGGGGTACGCCGGCCGGCGCCCTTGGCGAGGCCATCGAGGCCCAGTTCGGCTCCTTTGCCGACTTTCAGGATGCGTTTGCAGGCACCGCCACTGGCCAGTTCGGCAGCGGTTGGGGCTGGCTCGTGGCGCAGCCGAACGGCGATCTGCTGGTCACCAGCACCCCGAATCAGGACAATCCGCTGATGGACGGCCACACCCCGATTCTGGGGGTGGACGTGTGGGAGCACGCCTACTACCTCAACTATCAGAACGAGCGCGGCACCTACGTCGATGCCTGGTGGAACGTGATCGACTGGGATGCGGTGGCGACCAACTACGACGCCGTCGTCGCGTAGAGGGTTGAGGACGGAGCAGGTCCTCCCCCTTCCTCCCCATATATCGTTTCGTCGAGGGATGGTGGCTTCCCCACCATCCCTTTCGACGTTGGGCCCGTAGGAGCGGCATCAATGCCAGAAGCGGTCTTGCGGGAGCGGAACCGCCGGGACCCGCTTTGAGGTCTCGGTGAAGGAGATGCGTCTTGTCGATTCGTCTCTTACCTTCTCCCTCTCGATATCGGAGCGCGCCACTGTGTTGGCCCCTCCCTTATTTTTGTTTAATCTGTCCGGTCTCATGATCGAGCTAAGCAGCTTTACCGGCTGGGTGATTTACGGGTGCTTTGCGGCCCTCGGAGTCTCGCTGCTGCTCTCTTTTGCGCGGCTGCTCCTGGGCCCAAGTCTTCCGGACCGGATCATTGCGCTCGATCTGGTGGCGTATCAGTCCGTTGCGCTGATGGTGCTGTACGCTGTGTCGACGGATCAGCCCAACTTTTTGGAGGTGGCGCTGGTCCTGGCCCTGATTGCATTTCTGGGAACCGTGGCCTTTGCGCGGTACCTGGAGTATCAAACGAGCCCGCAAACTCCTCTCTCGGATTCTCCGTAGCCCATGATTCTTGACGTTGTCGGGGTCGCCCTTTCTGTGGTGGGGACGCTTTTTGTTGTGGTGGCCGGGGTCGGGATGCTGCGATTTCCGGATCCCCTCATGCGCCTCCATGCCTCGACCAAGGCTGGGACGCTGGGCGTGGCGTTTATCGTCAGTGGCATGATGTGCTTTTATCCCTCGCTCAGCATTGCGACGCGAGGCACGGCCCTAATTGTGTTTCTATTGCTGACCGCCCCAGTTGCAGCCCATATGATTGGCCGGGCCTCCTATTACGGCGGAACGAGCATGAACGTCACCCTCTGGGAGGGAACGATCGTCGATCAAATGAAGGAGGCACTCGGTCCGGGAGAAGGGGGGGCGCCGTCCGCTGGCTGAATGCTGAGAGATGCGCTCGTTCTTCTTCTGTGAACGTTCTCGACCATCATGGGTCTTTTCGCTGTCGTCTTTTCAGGGTTTGGGCTGGCGTTGCTGGCCCCGTGGATCGTCCCCCGAACCGGCCGGGCCACCGGGTGGGTGCTGGGGCTGCTTCCGGCTGCCATTACCGGCTATCTGGCCACGTATGTTGGGGCTGTGGCTGCCGGGGACACGGTGCAGGTGGGCGTGGCCTGGGTGCCGGGCCTTAATGTGGAGATGGCGTTCTATTTGGACGGGCTCAGCCTCTTTTTTGCGCTCCTCGTTACGGGCATCGGCACCCTGATCTTCGTCTACGCTGGGGGGTACCTGAAGGGGCATCATCATCTGGGGCGCTTCTTCGCCTACCTGTCGATGTTCATGGCCGCCATGATTGGGCTCGTCCTGGCGGACAACCTCTTTACCTTCTATATCTTCTTCGAGCTCACGAGCTTTGCCTCGTTCGTGCTCATCGGGTTTAACCACGACGAAGCCCCGTCGCGCCGGGCGGCCTGGCAGGCCCTTCTCGTGACGAAGGCGGGGGGGCTGGCCCTTCTCGTGGGCTTTCTGCTGATGGAGCAGGTGACGGGGACCCTGCAGATCTCGACGCTGCTCACGACGGGCGACGCCTTGCGCGACTCGGCCTTTTACGTGCCCATTCTGCTGCTGGTGCTGGCCGGTGCATTCACAAAGTCGGCCCAGTTTCCCTTTTACTTCTGGCTGCCGAATGCCATGCAGGCCCCAACGCCGGTGAGTGCGTACCTGCACTCTGCGACCATGGTGAAGGCGGGCATTTACGTGCTGGCGCGCTTTCACCCGGTGCTTTCCGGCACCACGCTCTGGATGGTGCTGGTGGGGGGCGTGGGCGCCGCCACCATGCTGCTTAGCGCCTGGCTTGCGCTGCAGTACACCGACATGAAGGGCATCCTGGCCTATACCACGATTATGGCCCTGGGGCTTCTGACCATGCTGTTGGGATTGGGAACCGAGACCGCAGTCAAAGCCTGCATGGTGTTCGTTCTCGTCCATGCTTTTTATAAGGCCGCGCTCTTCATGGTGGCGGGTGCGGTGGACCACGAGCTGCACGTGCGGGATGTCACCAAGTTGCGGGGCCTAAAAGCCAAGATGCCCTTTACGGCGGCTGCGGCCGGCATCGCAGCCCTCTCCATGGCGGGGATTCCCCCGTTCTTTGGCTTCATTGGAAAGGAGCTTATCTACGAGGCGACGTTGCACTACGCCCCCGCCGTGGTGGCCGTTACGGCGGTCTCGGTACTCGCGAATGTGGCCCTCGTCGCGTCGGCGGGGCTCCTGGCCGTTCGGCCCTTCTTCGGGTCGCTGAATGCAATTACGAAGACGGCGCATCGCCCGAGCGTGGGGCTCTGGTTCGGGCCGGTGGTGCTGGCCGTGCTGAGCCTGGGCCTGGGGCTGGCCCCCTGGCTGCTTGACGCATCATTCCTCGGCCCATCCGTTGGGGCGGTGCTGGGAGCCTCCGTCACTCCGCACCTGGCCCTCTGGCATGGATTCAATTTGGAGCTGGCGCTCAGTGCCCTGACCCTGGCGGCAGGGGTGGGGACCTACTTCGGCTGGAACGCGCTGCACACGAGTGCGCCGGGCCGTGCCTTCGAGCGCTGGTTGGGCACGGGCCTTGACAACGGCTACGACCACGTGGTAAACGGCCTCATGGCCTTTGGGGCCTGGCAGACGGGCCTTCTGCAAAACGGGCGGCTCCGAAACTACATCGCGACCATCTTGACAACGTTCCTCGTCCTGGTGGGCTACGCCGCGGTGCATACGGGGGCCCTGACTCTGTCGCCGTCCGTTGCCGGCATCGCATTTCATGAGTGGGTTCTTGCGTTCCTGGTGCTGGGCGGCGCGACAGCGACCATGTTCTTCCACTCCCGCCTGGCCATGGTGATTTCACTGGGGGTGTCCGGGTTTAGCATCGCGCTCTTGTATCTGGCCTACAGCGCCCCGGACCTGGCGATGACGCAGTTCCTCATCGAAACCCTCACTGTGATTCTGTTTGTGCTCATCCTGGCGACCATGCCCCTCGTGCGCGAACAGATTTCCTCCGGGACGGCGGTGCGAGACGGGGCCATTGCCCTTGGGGTGGGCGGGACCGTAACGGCCCTGATTCTCGCGGTGCTCCACGTGCCCTTTTCCAACCCCATGGGCGCATACTACTCCGAGAACAGCTACGTGGAGGCCGAAGGGCAAAACATCGTCAACACCATTCTGGTCGACTTCCGTGCGCTCGACACGCTGGGCGAGATTACGGTTCTCCTGATCGCTGGCCTGGGTGTCTTCGCCATGCTCCGGCTGGGGCGGGCCCTGACGCCGGAGGAACTGGGGGGGAGCGACTCCGAGTCCCCCGTCGAGGCTGAGACGGCGTCCTCTTCATCTTCCGAACCGGCTGAACAGGTCTCATGAGGAACTCCTTGATCCTACGGACGGCGGCCCGGCTGCTCGTGCCGCTCATTCTGCTGTTCTCTGTCTTCCTGATGCTCCGGGGCCACAATGAGTCCGGGGGGGGATTCATCGGGGGCCTGGTGGCAGGAACCTCGTTTGCCCTGTACGCCATGGCGTACGGCACGATGGCCTCGCGGCGCGCCCTGCGGACGACGCCTCAGGCCCTCTTAACTGTTGGGTTGGCCACGGCCCTTTTTAGTGGGCTGATTCCGCTTGTTCAGGGAGGGGCCATGCTCCAGGGGCTTTGGGCCGAGCCCTTCGGAGTCAAAATTGGCACGCCCATTCTATTCGATGTTGGTGTGTACCTGCTCGTCATCGGCATTACGCTGATGATTGTTTATGAACTGGACGAGTCAGGCGTCCAGCTCTTTCCGCAGGAGGCGCATGGCCCGTCCACCGATGTAGAAGTGGAAGGCTCGGCGTAAGTCACCGTCCCCCGCTGTTCCTCGCAATCGAACCGACGCATTCGTCCGATGGAGACGCTTCTTGCTTTTGTAATCGGGGGCCTGGTCGCCGTAAGCGTATACTTGCTGATGCGCCGCGACCTTGTCCGGAAGGTGATTGGAGTGGTGATTCTGTCCAACGCCGTGAACCTGCTCATCTTTACGCTCGGACGCGTCACCCAGGGCGCGTCGCCCCTCATTCCGTCGGGGGCAAAGGTGCCGGCGGAGGGCATCGCCAACCCGTTGTCCCAGGCCCTGATTCTCACGGCCATCGTCATCGGGTTTGGGATGTTGTCCTTTGCCCTGGTGCTTCTGTACCGGACCCAGCGAACCACGGGGACGGTCGACGCCGACGCGTTTGTTGATGAGGGGCCCGACCCGAGCACGTAGGGCCGAGAAGGCCGTCGCGCTGTTTTGTTTTGATCTCTTTTGAGTCGCATGGACTCGCACACGCTGCTCCTTCTACCGCTTCTGATTCCGTTCGTCGTCGCCGTGGCTACGCTGGCGCTGCGGGCGCGCCCGACGCTGCAGAAGGCGATAAACCTGATCGGGATGACGGGCATTCTCGCTGCGTCGATCGCCCTGCTGGGGCGCCTGGGAAGCGACGGGGTTCAGGCCACGAGCCTGGGCGGCTGGCCGGCGCCCTTCGGCATTATGCTAGTGGCCGACCACCTGAGCGTGATTATGCTCATCGTGTCGGCCATCATTGGCGTTGCTGTTGCCGTCTACGCCATTCCCAATGTGGACGCCCGGCGCGTCGGCTTTGGGTTTTACCCCTTTATGAACCTGCTCATGGTCGGCATCAATGGGGCGTTCCTGACGGGCGACCTCTTCAACCTCTACGTGTGGTTCGAAGTGATGCTGATTTCTTCGTTCGTGCTCATTGTGCTGGGCAACACGGAGGAGCAGCTTGCGGGTGGCATCAAGTATGTCGTCATCAACCTCGTCTCGTCCCTCTTTTTTCTGGCGGGGGTTGGGATGATCTATGGGCTAACCGGGACACTTAACATGGCCGAGCTTGCCGTGGCGCTCCCGGAGGTGGAGCAGCCCGGGCTCGTCACCGTGGTCGCTATGTTGTTTCTGGTGTCCTTTGGCATTAAGGCCGCGCTCTTCCCGCTTTTCTTCTGGCTTCCAGCCTCCTACCATACGCCCCCAGCCGCCGTGTCGGCCTTTTTTGCCGGCCTGTTGACAAAGGTGGGCGTGTACGCCCTGATTCGGGTCTTCACCCTGCTCTTCACGCAGGACGTTGGCTTTACGCACACCTTGCTGCTGTGGGCAGCCGGCCTCACGATGGTGAGTGGGGTCCTGGCGGCAGCGATTCAGACCGACTTTCGGAAGATTCTGTCCTTCCACATCATCAGCCAGATCGGGTACATGATTATGGGGCTGGCGCTCTTTACGCCGCTGGCGCTCATCGGAGCCGTGTTTTACATCGTCCACCACATTATCGTAAAGGCCAACCTGTTTCTGGTCAGTGGGGCCGCCAACCAGCTTCAGGGTACGTTCAGTCTGAAGAAGCTTAAGGGGTTGTACGCGGCCCATCCGGTCATGGCGGTGCTCTTTGTCATCCCGGCCTTTTCACTGGCTGGATTCCCTCCCCTGTCGGGCTTCTGGGCGAAGCTTGTTTTGGCGAAGGCGGGCATCGAGACCGGCGCGTACTGGATTGTAGCGGTGGCGATGGCCGTCGGTCTGTTTACGATGTACTCGATGTCGAAGGTGTGGGTGAATGCGTTTTTGCCCGGGACCGAGGAGGAGGTGGCGACCGACACGCCGACCTCCGTTCGCATCATGTACCTGCCCATCGGGGCGTTGGCCGCCGTCACGATTCTCATCAGCGTCTTTGCCGGACCGGTGTACGACCTCGCCGAGCGCTCGGCGGATGAACTCATGAACTCTTCTGCTTACATCGAAGCCGTAACGGGCCATGAAGAATCTGTTGCTGACTCTGCTACTCGCGTTGATTTGGACGGCCGTGCAGGGGGCGTTCACGCTCAGTAACTTCGTGGTCGGGTTTGTGCTGGGCTACGGGGTGCTGCTCATTATGCAGCCGCTCCTGGGAGAGGCGGGGTACGACGCGCGCCTCCGGCATCAGGTGGTGCTGGTAGGGGTCTTCCTGGTTGAACTGGTGCTGTCGAGTCTGCGGGTGGCCTATGAGGCGGCCACGCCGGGCTACAAGATGCGCGCCGGCATCATTGCCGTGCCCCTGGATGTGCAGTCGGACCTCGGGATTACGCTCTTTGCCAATCTCATTTCCCTGACGCCGGGCACGCTGAGCCTGGAGGTCGACGACGACCGGAGCCACCTCTACGTCCACGCCATGTACATCGATGATACACCAGAGCACGAGGCGGAGTACCTGAAGAACACGCTGGAGCGTCGCGTCATTCGGGCCTTGGGGGCGGAGGTGGCCGGTCTGTCTTCCAGCGCCCGGTAGGGGTGTCCAACCTCGGATCGCGATTGCCCGTTGAGCAGACCGTCATGGTTTCTCCGCCGCTTGCGTCCCGGCTGTCCTCCGGCGTCTTCCTGCTCGGCGGCGTCTATGACGACGACGCGGCCCCGCGCTGGCAGGGATGGCTGTCGGAGGAGGAGCACGACCGGTGGAGGGGCTTCGGGTCGGACCGCCGCCGGTGCGCCTTTCTGGCCGGACGCGCGGTGGCCCGCCGACTTCTGGCGTCTCGGATGGGCCTGGTGCCCGCGGACGTTCCGCTTCGGCGGGCCGAGGACGAGGCGGTCGATGTGGTGGGAACGGACTGGCACGTCTCCATTGCGCACTCGGGCGACCGCGCCCTCGCCGCGGCGGCGCGGCACCGGGTGGGAAGCGATCTGGAGCGTGTGATCTCGCGAGATCCAGCGGTGGCGCGGTTCCTGCTGCGGCCCGACGAGCGCGATCTTCTGGAGGCCCTGCCATACGACCGCAATCGGACCCTCCTTCTCCTTTGGACCCTCAAGGAGTCCGTACTGAAGGCGCGGCGGACGGGCTTCCGTACGTCCCCGAAGGCTGTTCACCTCTCGGTTGACGCCGCGGCGCACACGGCTCGGGCAAGGGTGCAGGGGGAAGAGCACTGGGCCGTCTTCTTTGCCCCGTGGGACAGATACTGGACGGCCGTTGCTGTCCCTGGGGAGAGGCGCGGGACGCGTCTATGAGCGCCACCGCCGCCAAAGCCAGCCCGCGAGGGCCGTGCCGCCGAGGCTCGCGAGGAGGGGGGCAAGCGATGCTTCGGATACCTCGGCCGGGTCGATGAGGCCGCTCGTGCGCCCGAGGTCTGCAATCTGGTCGATGTCCAAAATGCCCGACAGCGTGGAGGTAGTGGCGGCCTGGATGGCTGCGGCGGCCACGAGCTCGACGGGGAGGGAGCGGCCGGCCCGAGCGCTGTATCCGTGCAGGCCCCCCGGCAGCTGATTCAGTACTGCGGCCATGGTGGCGGTGCCCGGCCGTCGCCGACCGAATACGAGGTTCGGGCGCAGGGACACAAACCGGAGCGACGGGAACCGGTCCGGGAGGGTGCGCTCGACCTGGCGCTTGGCGGATAGGAAGGTTGGGGGCACGACGGGGGGCTTGTCCCGTACCGACAGAAATACGAAGGCGTCCAGGTCGGCGTCGACCGCGGCTTCCGCAGCAAGAAGGGCCGACTGGGCATTCACGCGATCGAAGGTGATGTCGTCATCGGGCTGCTCCCGAATCGTGGCGACGGAGTGGATAAGGGCGTCGGCCCCCTCCAGGAGATCGCGATAGGTCTCCGGCTCCAGGGCGTCGGCGGCACGCCACTCGACTTCCGAGACCCACGGATGCTGGGCGGGGGACAGGTTGGGGCGGCCGGTGCGACCAAAAGCAGCGACCTCGAGCCCGTTCCGAGCGGCAATGCGGCAAATCTCGGACCCGATGAATCCGTTTCCGCCGGGGACGACAAGTTTCATGCGTGGATGGGGAATGGTTGTTAATCACGTGCCTGTCTTGAACGGCGTGACGGGCAGAGTCCGTTCCGAATCCGGCACGGAGGAGCACCGGGGCATGGGCCCCCGCCCTTGTGCAACGCACCCGGCCCCCGTTCGTATATTGGATGGAAGCGCTTCACCCGCTCTGGGTTTTTCGTGGCTGCTCTCCGCCCTCTTTCACAGTACGCACCTCTTTGCCCATGGCCTCCGACCGATATCAGCCCCAACACCCGGTCCGTTTCGTGACAGCGACGAGCCTCTTCGACGGGCACGACGCGGCGATCAACATCATGCGTCGCATTCTGCAGCAGACTGGCGTCGAGGTGATCCACCTCGGCCACAACCGCTCGGTGCAGGACATCGTGGACACTGCCATTCAGGAGGACGTGCAGGGCATTGCGGTCTCCAGCTACCAGGGCGGACACATGGAGTACTTTAAGTACATGCACGATCTCTTGGAGGAGCGGGGCGCAGGTCATATCAACATCTATGGTGGGGGTGGGGGGGTCATCGTGCCGGAGGAAAAGAAAGAGCTGGAGGCCTACGGCATCGCCCACATCTACTCCCCCGACGAAGGGATGGAGATGGGCCTGCAGGGCATGATCAACAACATGGTAGAGACGTGCGACTTTCCCGTCGTGGACGCGGATTTCCATGTGCCCGAGGGCGTCCCGGCTCGCGATTCTCGGGTGGTGGCACGGCAGCTGACCCGCGTGGAGGCGCCCCAGCTGGAGCGCGCTGCGGTGGTCGTCGGGGCTGAACCGGCCGGCACGGAAGCCTCCGACACGAACACGGCCGACGGGGAGCCGCGCGGCGACGGCCATCCGGCCCCGATGGGGGACGGGGCACCCAGCCTGGGCGAGACGCATGTACCGACGCTCGGCATCACGGGCACGGGCGGGGCGGGCAAGTCGACGCTCACCGACGAGATCGTGCGGCGCTTCCTGAACGACTTCGACGACGTGGACATCGCCGTGCTCTCGGTCGACCCCACGCGGCGCCGGACGGGCGGGGCGCTACTCGGCGATCGCATCCGGATGAACGCGATGTACGGGCCCGGCAACGAGCGTGCCTACATGCGCTCCTTCGCCACGCGCGAACAAAACCGCTCCACAAGCCAGGCGATGAAGGAGGCGATCGGGGTCTGCCAGGCCGCGGGCTTTGATCTTATCCTTCTGGAAACGGCCGGCATCGGGCAGAGCGACACCGAGATCGTCGACCTCACGGACCTGTCGCTCTACGTGATGACGCACGACTTCGGCGCGCCGACGCAGCTGGAGAAGATTGGCATGCTCGACCTCGCCGACTTCGTGGCGATCAACAAGTTTGAGAAGCGGGGCTCGGAGGACGCGCTCCGCGACGTGCGCAAGCAGGTGCAGCGCAACCGCCTGCGGTTCGACGACGACCCGGAGGACATGCCGGTCTACCCGACGATGGCCTCCCACTTTGGCGACCCGGGCGTCACGCGGCTTTACAAGGCCCTCCTTGATCGCCTGAACGACGACTACGACTTCAACCGCGAGAGTCGGACGTACGACGACGAGATCCCGGAGCCCGACCCCGCGGAGGTCGCCATCATTCCGCCGGATCGGCAGCGCTATCTCGGCGAGATCGTGGAGACCTGCGAGGAGTACCACGACTGGGTCGAGCAACAGGTCGAATACGCCCGCAAGTGGGGCGAGGCCAAAGGGGCACGCGAGCAGGTCGACGACTGGGCGCCCGAGGATCAGGAGCAGATCGCCGGGCGCCTCGACGAGATGGCCGACCACTGGTGGGGCAAGCTCGACAAGCGCTGCAAGGACATCCTCGAACACTGGGACGACCTTGCCGAGGACTACCAGCAGGAAGAGTTCACCTACACCGTCCGCGGTCGCGACTTTACCGTGCCCCTCTACCGCGAGAGTCTGAGCGGTACGAAGATTCCGCGCGTGGCCCTTCCCAAAACCGACGACCCGGGCGAGCGGCTGGAATTTGCCCTCACCGAAAACCTGCCCGGGTACTTTCCCTACACGGCCGGCGTCTTTCCCTTCAAGCTGGAGGGCGAGATGCCGACCCGTCAGTTTGCGGGCGAGGGCTCCCCGGAGCGCACGAACCGCCGCTTCCACCTGGTCGCGGAAGGGGACGAGGCGAACCGCCTATCCACCGCCTTCGACAGTGTCACGCTCTACGGCCGCGACCCCGCCGAGCGCCCCGACATCTACGGCAAGCTCGGCAACGTGGGCGTTTCCATCTGCGCCCTCGACGACATGAAGAAGCTCTTCTCGGGTTTCGACCTCTGCGACCCGAAGACCAGACGAAGACCGCCCAGGAATGGGCGAATGAAGTCGAGAAGATGTTGTATGTAAATGTGACCTGTTCGTCACTCTCCCCCGATTCGCCGTTCCC
>JAWOAQ010000264.1:0-13768 GCA_046498495.1 Salinibacter sp.
TATTTCTCCAAGCTCATAACGATCTCTAAGTTCTGATAACTGTAATTCCCGGATCCAGCGATATGCATTTTTGCTGGCATACGGCGATTTACCAGAATAACTCTCTGGACTGGTCATTAAAAAGTCTCTAAATTCTGCAGGTAAAAGTGGAAATTCATAATCGCCATTAGAAACTGTACTTACCCCCTCGCCCCTGGCACCGGGAGAGACCCAGACGTTTACGGTGGAAGGCCTTACGCCGGGAACGGAGCACTTCTTCGCCATCAAGTCGGACGACACCTTCGGCAATACGTCGGACCTCTCCAACGTCGCTTCGGCGACCACCGACGAGGCCCCAGCGATTGCTGTCGATCCAGAGGAGGTTGACCAAACCCTCAACGTTGGCGACGAGGGGTCGGACATGTTTGAGGTTCTCAACGAAGGCGTTGGCACGCTGGAGTACAGCCTGCAGCCGGCGCTCGGCGGATCCGAGATTTCCGATCCGATCGGCGAGCCCACCGCTGCGGACGACGACTACCTCGAAGGCAACTACGACCCGGCCACGGGCAAGGCGCCGGGCGACGGGGAGCCTGTTGAAGGGGCCTCCACGCCGCGCGTGCTGAATGCGGATCTGGAGGGGACGATGTACTTCGGTGTCAACTCTGGAGAGGACGAAACCAACTTCGTCTCCTTCGAGGGGAGCAATCCGGAGGAATTGGACGCGGTGGGCAGCTACCCGGGCAGCGGGTTCTCCAACGCCGGGGACTTCCCGCGGAATGACGATTCGTTCGTCTACGAACTCGACAACGAGGGGAATCTCCGAACCTTCGACGTAGAGAGTGGCGACGTTGAGGACCTTGGCGACGTCGGCCTGACGGACGTGACGGGAATGTCGACCGACCCGACGAGCGGCGAGATTTACGTCAACACCGGGACGACCCTCCACACCCTGGATCCCGACGCCCTGGAGACCGAGGAGATCGGCTCCTTTGGCGTCGACCTCATGATCGACATTGCCGTCGATGATGAGGGGACCATGTACGGGTACAGCGTGTCGACGAACGCCTTCTACGAGATCGATAAGGAAACCGGTGAGGCCACCGAGGTTGGCGACATTGGGTTTGATGCCAACTTTGGCCAGGGCCTGACCTGGGACGCGGAGAACGGCGTCATGATCATGGCGGCGTTCAACAACACCTCGTTCCAGGGTGAGCTCCGCACCGTAAATCGTGAAACGGGGGATACCGAACTCGTTGGCGTCATCGGGGAAGACACGCCGGGGGGCACCAACCAGCTGGGCTGGGTCGCCACGCCGATTCAGTCCACGGGCGAGTGGCTCGCGGCCGATCCGACCGAAGGCACGATCGAGGCCGGAAACTCCGATGAGATTGACCTCTCCTTCCAGACGACCTTTGACGAAGAGGGAGTGATAGACCTCACCGGAGGGCTCGACTACTTCGCCGACGTTGAGATCGAGAGCAACGATCCGGGCACGCCGACCGAAACCGTCCCTGTTACGCTGACGGTTGAAGGCAATCCCGCAGTGAGCGTGTCGGACGATCCGCTCGACTTCGGAGATGTCTTCACGGGCACGTCCAGCACGGAGATGCTGACCGTGATCAACGACAGCGACGATGCCATCCTCCAGGTCGGGAGTCTTGAACTCGACGGCGAGGGCTTTACGCTGGAAGACGATGCGAACTTTGTCCTCGATCCGGGAGAGAGCATGGACCTCCCGATTACCTTCGAGCCGACGGAGTCCTCGACTTACGACGGCACCCTCTCCTTTGCGAGCAGTGCTGGGGATCAGGAAGTCGAACTGACCGGACAGGGCGCGCCGTTCGTGTCGATCGATCCGGACGAACTCGAGCAGGAGATCGACCTGACGACCGGCGACTCGACGGCCACCCAGGAATTCACGGTGACCAACGAGTTTGACGAGAGCCTGCCCTTCATCGCGCTGGTCGAGGCCCTGGAGAGCGAGGGCGATGCCATCGACCTGACACCGAAGCTGGCCGATGAGGAGCTCCGCCGCTGGCGCCAGATGAACCAGATGGAGCCCCAGTCGGACTCGGAGGTTGAGCCGTCATACGGACCGGCGCCGGAAGGCGGCGCGGATAGCAAGGACGCACGGTCCGCGGCCGCTCGCATGGTGAGCGGGCCGGAGGTCCTCGATGAAGCAGGTGTTACGGCCTACGGAAATGAGGTCCTCGCCCCCGAGATCGTGGCCTTCGATGTTGGTCTTCCGGGCGACTTCACCGTCGTGGATGATGGTGTGGACTCCTACGCCGGAAACTTCGCGTTCGCCAACAACGACGAGGTTTACTGGATCGACAACGAGGACAACACCCTGAAGACCTACGTCCTCGAGGATGGAAGCGTCGAAGAGGTCGGCGAGCTTGAGCCGGAAGGGTCGGACGTGACCTGGACGGACATGGAGACGGATCCCACCACGGGAACCACGTACGTGACCACTGGGGATGCCGCCGCGGGCACCAACCGCCTCTACGAGCTCGACGAGAATACTGCGACGCTTGAGCTCATTGGCGAGTTTGCGGCCGGTGACCTGGTTGTCGCCCTCGCGATCGACGAGGAAGGCGTGGGGTACGCCCACGACATCTCCAACGATCAGATTCTCGAAGTCGATCTCGAGAACGCTGACGCGGAGGCCCTCGGGTCCACGGGCATCGACGCCAATTATGCCCAGAGCATGACCTGGGACGCCGAAACCGGGCAACTCCTCATGGCGGCGCTACACGACTGCGGCTTTATTGGGTGCAGCAGTGGAACGCTCCGTCAGGTGGATCGGGAAAGCGGCGATACGGAGTTGATTGGCTCCTTCCCCGATGGCGGAGGCGATGAACTGGGCTGGCTCGCGACGCCGGGACAGGGCGTCTCGTGGCTCGCCACCAACCTGGAGCAGGGGACGCTACCTGCTGGCGCATCCCTGACGCTGGAGGCGGAGTACGATGCCTCGGACGTTGTGGAGGGCGAATACGACGCCCAAATCAGCATCGTTGGAGAGGAGCTTGAAGGGCAGCCAAGCGAGTCGGTGCCGGTGAACCTCGCGGTCGAAGCGGAACCGATCGCGTTTGTCTCGAAGGACTCGCTCGGGTACGGTGAGCTCTTCGTCAATGACACGTCGAGCACCCAGCTGGTCACGCTCCGAAACGATGGGGCCGCCAACATGAACATCACTGACGTGGCGATTGACTCCGACAACTTCACCTTCGAGGGCGAGAGTGAATTCACCCTCGAGCCGGGCGACGCGAAAATCTTCGATGTGGCCTTCACGCCGCAGAGCGAAGATGAGTTCTCGGCGACCATGTCGATCACCGGAGAAGAGGTGTCGGGCGAGGTTGCCCTCACGGGTGAAGGCATCCCGGCCCCCGAGCTCGCCGTCAATCCGGAGAGCTTCGACAAGCAGGCGTACCTCGGGCAGACGCAGGAAGAAACCGTTGAGGTCTCGAACCCCGGCGGCAACCCGCTGGAGTACGACCTCTCGGTGATCCCCTCGGATCCGCCCGCGCAGGACCTCCTTGTCGACGAGGACTTCTCAGGCTCTGAGTTCCCGCCGGAGGACTGGTTCCGGGCCGGAGCAAACGACGGTGAGAACTGGACAACTCCGGAGGACTCCTTCTGCGGCATCTACGTCCCCGACGAATACGGGGATGACGCCACCTGCTTCTACTGGAGTCCCTCGACCGAAGGCACCCAGCGCCTGGTAACCCCTGCGCTCGACACGGAGGGCCTCAGCCGCGTGGCGCTGATGTTCAACCACGCCATCGATTTCTTCTCCGATGACTCGGATGCTGAGTTGCGGGTTGAAACCACCGGCGACGGCGGAGAGAACTGGACGACCGTCGAGACCTTCGACGCAGAGGACCTCCCGGCGACGGAAGAGATGTTCGCCATCGACAACGAGGACGTGGGCTCCGACGAGTTCCACGTGGCCTGGACGTTCGAGGGCGACTCCTTCGACATCAATGCCTGGGTCCTGGGCAGCGCGTCGGTTCTCGCCGAGGGCGACTGGTTGGCTGTCGATCCGCAGTCCGGCACCATCGACCCGAGCGAGAGTGACACGCTCGACCTGACGGTCGACACGAACGTGCCCGGCATCGAGGAGGGCACGTACGAATCCGGAGTCAACTTCGTCACGAACGATCCGCTCGCGGAGAGTTCGGACCTGCCGTTCACGCTGAGCGTGATTGAGTCGCTCACGGTGACACCGGAGCACGACGGCAATGGTGACGTGAACCCGAACGAAGAGTTCACGCTGAACATGAACGTCGAGAGCCTCGATGATCTGGAGGTTTTCTCCTACCAGATGGAGATGGGCTTCGACACCGACCGGATGCAGGTGGAAGAGGTGACGACCGACGGGACCCTCAGCGAAGGGCTCACGCTCACCTCGAACATCGACAATGACGAAGGCACCGTGAGCATCGCCGCGGCGGATGCCGGGGAAGAGTCGTCTTCGGACGGCGGCAGCGCCGACGATGGCGATGGACCGGCGCTCTTCGACATCGAAGGGGACGGCGTCCTCGTCTCCATCGAAGCCCAGGGCCAGCCGGACCACGGCGAGATGGCCATGGACATGGAGGAGATGGTCTTCAACGAAGGCGAGCCGCCAGCGACGGCGGAGAATGACACGATGGAGGTCGTCCCTCTGTACGGAGACGTCGACCTGAACCTGAGCGTCACCTCCAGCGATGCCTCCGAAGTGCTGGACTACGTGGTCGGCGAGACCGACCTCATCGAAGCCCAGAAGACGCACGGTGATGTCTCCGGGGATGGAGACGTTGGGGCGTTCGACGCGTCGCTGATGCTTCAGCGCACGGTCGGAAGCATCGGATGCTTCCCGGTCGATCCGTCCTGCGACGAAGGATCAACGGCCCTTGCGACGCAGGAGACCAGCAACGAGTCGGGTCAGGCAGAGGCCACCTTTGCCTGGGGCGACGTGAAGCAGTCCGAGCAATCCAGCAGTGAGGAGGGCGAGCGCCTCTCGCTGCCACTCCGTCTGGAGAGCGCGGACGACCCGGTTCAGTCCGTGGAGCTGAGCACCGAGCTCGACCCGGACAAGGTGAGCGTGGAAGGGGTTGAGTCGCAGCTGCCGGACGGCTGGCAGACGACGCATAGCGTGGCGGACGACGGCACGCTGAAGATCGCGCTGGCCGGCACGACGCCGCTGGACGAGGAAGGCAAGCTGGCAACGGTGACCTTGCGGCAGGACGATCCGGGCGCCGAGATGGAGATGGGCGGCACGGTGGCCGTGAACGAAGGCACCACCCAGGAGCTGGAGTCCAAGTCCGTGGTGTCGGTTCCGGATGAGTTTGCCCTTGAGGGCACGTATCCGAATCCGTTCAGCCAGTCGGCCACCCTCGAGATGCAGCTCCCGAAGGAGGCGGACGTGACGGTTGAGGTCTACGACGTCCTCGGTCGTCAGGTGAAGACCGCCTACGACGGTACGCTGCAGGCCGGTGCCTCGCGGACGGTGCAGATCAACGGGTCGGACCTGTCGACCGGCACCTACTTCTACCGCGTGTCCGTCGAAATGGGCGACGATAGCCGGACGGAGAGCGGTCGGATGACGGTGGTCCGCTAAGCAACCACCCAAGGCCTATCCGGTGAAAACCAGTTCGGCCTATGAATAAGAGCCAGGGGGTTTGGGGAGCGTCTGCTTCCCAAACCCCCTTGGCTGTTTATGCGCCTCATCTCTGATCTTTAGTCCCGATATTGATTATGCGCTCTTCTTCGATGCAGTCTGATTTGACGATCTATGCGTCCGTTGTGGCGCTTTTGCTTGCGTGTGTCGTCGGCCTTCCCTTCCACAGTGCCCAGGCGCAGGACGACGTGAGCGTCACGGTCCCGTCGGTGGGGGGAGATGACGGAGAAACCATTACGCTCGGAATCGAAGCGGACCTCGGAGGGAATGAAGCCGAGGGGTTTACGAAGATGGAGTTCACCTTTGACGGCTCCATCGCGACGATTACAGACGTGAACGACGGGTCGGAACTCAGCTTCGGAAGCGACAACCTCACAACAAATCTCTGTCAGGGCGAATCGGAGTCGTCGGAGGGGGGCTGTGCCAACGAGATCGATACCCTCCGCGTGAGCAACCTGACGTCATCGCCGGTTTCCGGGAGCGGCGAGTTTCTCCAGATTGAGGTTCAGCTGGAAGTGGATGGCGGAACGCCCTTTGAGCTGACCCCGAGCCAAACCGACGATGTCATTCCGACCAGCGTGTTTGAGGCCCCAGACGAGAACATGCTGGAGGTCTCCGACATCACGCAGGGATTTGCGGGCGATGCGGCCCAGGCTCAGTTTATTCACAACGCGGCGGACCCGAACGCACAGACGGTCGACATCTATTTTGATGGCATCCGCGAAGTCGATGACTTTGATTTCCGGTCGGCTACGCCGCTCGCCGATATAAAATCGGGCGTGCCCATCGAAATTGGCGTCGCACCCGGGGGGTCCCAGGACTCCAGTGACATCATTTACACGCAGACGGCAACGTTCGAGCCTGAATCCGCCTATACGGTTACCGCCAACGGCGTGCTCGACCCCTCCGGTTTTGCCGACAACCCCGATGGAGAGGCAATCGACTTTGGGTTTTCTGTCGCGTCGGGGGCCGAAGCGAGTGCCCCCAGTGGGGACGTAGGAGTCCGGGCCGTACACGGAGCGACGGACGCGCCCACGGTCGACATTGACGACGACGGGTCGACGCTCCTCGACAATCTCACGTACGGCGACGTGACGGCCGATTACCTGGAGGTCCCGGCGGAGGAGAAGCAGTTTGTGGTGACGCCGGGCGACGGGGAGACTGTGGTCGCCACCTTCGACGCCGACCTGTCGGGGCTTGGTGGGGACGCGGCAGCGGTGTTGGCCAGCGGGTTTCTCGATCCCACGGCCAACCAGGACGGGCCTCCTCTCCGGTTGATTGCTGCACTCCCGAACGGGGACGTTGTCACGTTTGAACCGGCCGAGGTCATTCCGGTCCAGCAGGCCCGTCAGCAAGGCCCCGACTCGACCGTCACAGTCGAAGGAACGGTCACCCGTGCCTTCGGGGCCTACGTCCGGCTTCAGGATAACAGCGGCCCGACGGGGGCCTCCGGCCTTGTGGTCCGACAGACCTCGGGAGATCTAAGCAGCGATTTCCAGCAGGACATTGAGGATGGAACGATCACACAGGGCACGACGCTGCAGGTGACCGGCACGCTGTCCGAATTCAATGGCCTGCTGCAGATCAACGACGACGACCTCTCGGACTACTCGGTGGAGGGACAGGGCAGCCTGCCTGAGGTGCAAGAGGTCACATTTGCGGAACTCCAGGGGGCTGACGGAGAGGACTATGAAAGTGAGCTCATCCGAGTCGAGGGGGTGGCGTTTCAGGACCCGGATACGACAGGGGGGACGCTCGACAGCGGGACGGACTACACTGTTGAGGACGAGGAGGGAACGGCCTTTACCTACCGGGTGCAGCAGTCCAATGAGACGGACGTCATCGGGGCGCCGATCCCGGCCGACGCCTTCAACTACGAAGGCGTCCTTGGCCAATTCAACGGAGGCTCCGGGGAGGACGAAGGGTACCAGCTACTCCCGGTTCGCACCAGCACCGGCCTTCCCGTGGAGCTGGCGGGCTTTGACGCGGTGCAAAGCGGATCCTCGGTGGAGCTCACCTGGCAGACCGCCTCGGAGACCAACAACGCCGGCTTCCAGGTGCAGCACCAGAAGGGAGAGGGAGACGCGTGGACCGATCTTGGCTTTGTGGAGAGCAAGGCCGGAAGTGGGGGCACAACCTCCGAGGCGAAGGCCTACCGCTATGAGGTTGAGGAGGAGCTGGCCCCGGGCACGCACGCGTTTCGCCTCAAGCAGGTAGACATAGACGGGACGCCGCACTACAGCGAGGCCGAAGCGATCGAGGTGCAGATGGACCAGTCCCTCCGCCTGAGCGCCCCGGCGCCAAACCCGGCGTCGGGGCAGGCCACCGTGCGGTTTGCGGTGCAGGAGCCGTCGGAGACGGAGGTCGCCGTGTACAACGTGCTGGGCCAGCGGGTCCAGACGCTCTACGAAGGGCAGCCGCCGGCGGGGCAGGAGGTGGAGGCCACGGTCGATACGGGCTCTCTCTCCAGCGGTACGTACTTCGTCCGGATTCAATCAAACGATAACGTCCGGTCCGAGCGCCTGACAGTCGTGCGCTGAGGCGTTCCGGAATGGAGGGCGTTCCCTACGGGCAATCTAGGCTGGTTGTGGGAGGCAGGGCCTGAGGATATCGTCTCAGGCCCTGCGCCCGCCCACGCCGAGGCGCCTGCATCTCTCCGAGAATGAATGATCTACAGGATTCTGTGTCTCGTTTCGTGTTCGCCCCCGGACTGAGAACGGGTTGGATCGGACCTCTTGGGCATTGGCCGGGGAGCGTTGCCGCGTGTGCCTTGTTTCTCCTGTCTCTTGCGGCTGGCATTGTCCCGGAGGCCCAGGCGCAGCAAGATGCGGCGGTCTCGTTTCCCTTATCGGTTGCCCTAAACAAAGCGGACACCACCGCCACCCTGATGCTTGGTCTGGACCCGGAGGCGACGAGTGGGATCGATAGTGCACTCGGTGAGGTGGAGTATCCACCCCCACCTCCAGAGTCTTTTGATGCCCGCCTGGTCGATACGAACATCGAGGCCGACCTGGGCGAAGGCGTGCTCGTCGACATCCGCCCGGGCGATGACAGCACGGGCGGGACGAGGACGTATGAACTCCGGCAGCAGGCCGGTCCCGACGAGGACACGGTGACGATTGCGTGGGATCTGCCGGCGGGTGCAACCGGCACCCTCAAAGACGCGGAGAGTGGAGGCGAGCAGGTGAACGTCGATATGGAGGGCGAAGGCGACTACGCCCTCACGGACTTGAGCCTCACGAATTTCATCGTGACGGTTGATTACAACGCCCCTCCGTCGGTGCGCTTTTCCCTTCCCGCGGACACCCTGGAAGCAAACACTCCCCCGCTCCGCCTGGTGAAGCCGGAGGCGGCCTTTCGGGACCCCGACGGAGATTCGCTTTCCGTCACGGCGGAGTCGGACGCGCCGTCGGTGCTCTCGGCGGAGCAGGACTTGGGAGACGTGGTGCTCACCCCCAATGCCGTCGGGTCGGCAGAGGTCACGCTCATTGCCAGCGACGGGACCGCGGAGGTGTCGACCGCCTTTCCGGTTGAGGTTCTCCCGGAGGAGGGCGAGGCGCCCATTGCGCAGGCAGCCGTGGCGGTTGATTCGTCGAGCGAGAATGAGACCGTTGACTTCCAGGACACCGGTGTCAAGGTGGCCTTTGATGGAATTTCCGGCTCCGGCCGCGTCGACGTTGAGCGGTACGACAGCGGGCCCGACGACCCGAAAGGGATCGAGGAGGCCACGGTGAGTGCCTACCGGGCCGTCATTGCGTCCGATACGGGGCTCACCCTGGACCCGGGCACCGAGGTGCGCTTTCGCGTGCAGGGGGACGACCCCGATGGGTCCGGAGACTTCGGCGGCATTGGCAACCCGGAGACGGTGGTGATGTATCGGCGCCCGCCGGCCGATTCCGCGTCCTTTGTGGCGCTTCCCACGAGCGTTGACGACAACGGAACCCCCAAGGACATCTCCGACGACGAAATCGTTGGGGAACCCGCGGCTTTGAGCACCTTCGTGCTGGCAAGCGACGACCCGGACAATCCGCTGCCCGTTGAAATGACGTCGCTCACTGCGACGCGAAGCGGGAAAAGCGTGGTGCTAGAGTGGGGCACGGCCAGCGAAACACAAAATGCTGGATTTGAAGTGCAGCACCGGCGGCCCGAGCGGAGCGAATATGAGACCGTCGGGTTTGCGGAGGGGAGTGGAACGACGGATCAGCCCCAATCCTACCGGTTTCGGGTCAAGGAGCTTTCGACGGGGCGCCACCACTTCCGGCTGCAGCAGGTGGACACCGACGGTACGACGACGCTGACCTCTCCCATCACGGTGAGGGTGCCGGCCGGGCGCGAGCTTGCATTGGGGCTGGTGGGTCCGAATCCAGCACAGCATGCCACGACGGTCGAGTTTACCGTGCAGCAGGACGGGCGGGCGGTGGTTGGGCTGTACAACGTACTGGGCCAGCGCATCAAGCGCTTGTATGAACACGGGGCCGAGGCGGGACGAACGTACACGGTCCGCGTCCCGGTACAAGACGTGTCGAGTGGGACATACTTCGTGCGCCTCGCGGGCCCAACAGGAACGCGGACGCAGGACGTTGTTGTCGTCCGCTAAGGACGGGCGAGGATATAGGTGCCGTCACGTGGATCCGTCCGGCGCATCCCGTCCGGCCCCCCGGTTCCGAAGTCGGTGTGCGGCGTATGCCGCCCCGGCGGCCGCCAGCCACCCAAGTCCGCCATCGACCGGCACCTGTGGGGGCGAGTCCGGCACGTCCGGGGCGTTGGTCGCGGTCCGCGAGGGGCCGTTTGCGGCGTCTTCGGATTCCGTTCGAGTGGAGGCCTCGCGGCCGGCGGAGTTGTCCCCGTGATCGCGAGCCGCAAGGGCCCGGTCCAGGGATTGGAGCCGGCGGTTGAACTGCGAAAGCAGAGGGGCCCATGCCGGCTGGGATCGAGCGGGGGCCCTCAGGCGAGGCGGGTGCGCTGATTCCGGAGGATCGAACGGGGGGGCGGCGACAGCGCCATCCGAAGGCCCACCGCGCCCCGGCGGGCTCCAGGGAGAGCCAGACGGAGGAGTCGTCGGGGCCAGTTCTGCGAGGGGTGGAGTGGGAGCGCGCGGGCCGGAAGGCACCGAGAACGACGTGGGCGGGGCGGCGCGCCTGCCCATCGACCGGGCCCGCCGGCGCGTCCCTGATGAGTTGGACGCACCCTGGGCGGAGGCACCCCGAGGAGAGGCCTCCCGGGCGGAGGAGCGCTGGGACAGCCGATCCTGGGACAGCCGCCCTGCGTCTGTTTCACCCGGGAAGGGGGACGACGGAAGCATCGAGCCAACGGTGAGGCATACATACAGGAGGCTGGCCCCCACGAGGCCACCTCCCAGAAGGATGCTGGCGGCGTGGAGAAGGCTCCGGTCGGGGCCGTACGGAGAGGGAAGCATAGGGCGCAGGCAGTGACGAAAAGAGAAGGCGGGATCGGGCCCTGGAGATCTCCAACACTCTTTCGTCGGACGTCTTCGTGCGTAGGGCGTCAGGCCGTATCCGACTCTTGCGATCGTTTGCGGAGGCGGCTGATGGCGTAGGCCGCTCCGACGGCAGCAAGTCCCCCTAACCCTCCGTCCACGGGCACCTGAGAGGGCGACGACGGAAGGCCGGGCGCCTGGGTCTGGGCCCGGGAGGGCGGATTGGGAGATGGCGCGGGCACGTTCGGCTCGGCCCAGTCCGGGACGGTTGCGCCCGGCACATCGGGCGATGGCGCGGGCGACGGTGCGGGCGATGGTGCAGGGGCCGGGCGGCTGGGGGCAGAGGGACGAGTCTGAGGCCGGTCCGCATCCTGGGCCATCGCAGGGGACCCCCCAAGAGCGACGGCGAGGCTCAGGAGGCCAGCGGCAAGGAGTCCCCAAGCGAACGGGGATGAGAGACGGGAAGAAGACATGGGAAGAGGGGCGGGCTGTACAGAAAAGAAGCGGAAGGGCCGGCGCGCTCCGTTAGCGTACGATTGTGACGCGCCGGGTCACGCGGAAATGTTCGCCCTCGGCGCGGAGGAGGTACGAGCCACTGGACAGGTCGCCAGCACGGATCGGAAGGGAATGGGCCCGTTGCGCCGGGAGGCGACCGGTGTGGAGCGTGCGTACGCGACGTCCAAGGAGGTCGTAGAGGGCAACCTCCACCGTCTGCGGAGTACGCACCCGGATTGTGACGGTCCCCGTTTTGCGAATTGGGTTTGGGGCGAGCGTCATCTCGGCGTCGCGGGCCAGGCGCATCTGCACGGCGACGGTGTCGCTCCGGGTCACAGAGCCGTCCAGATCCATCTGTCGTAGGCGAAAGACGTGGCGGCCCGGATCAAGCGAGTCGGTGCGGAAACGATAGTGCCGCGGGGTGTCGGTGGTGCCGTGCCCGTCGACGAAACCGAGGGGAGCAAACGCCGTGCGCTCCGGCCCTCGGTGCTCGACGTGAAACCCCGCGTTGTTGGTCTCGCTGGCCGTCGTCCAGGTGAGGCGGGCCGTCGGCCCGGCCGTGCGGGCGTCAAAATGGGCCAGCTCTACGGGAATCGGGGTCGGCTGCACGGTGAGCATAAACCGGGCGCTGTCCGATTGGGCCTGTGCCCGAACGGGGGCCGGCGGAGCCATCGTTGCGCCCGCAGAGCCCTCCACGGACGCCGCCGCTGGCGAAAGCGAGAAGGCGTAGGACGTATCTGTGCGCAGGTTGATCGTCGAGTCCGTGGCCGTGTCGTGGAGCGTCAGGCCCCATTGGTCCGGCACGTGCTCCCACGTAGGCCACTCCAGTTCGAACGTGGCAACCGAGTCCACGTCCTGGACCTGGAGCGAGAGGGGCAGGTCGACGCCTTCCTCGGGCAGCGTTGGGGGAATAGACGCGACCGACTGCAGGCGGGTCTCGCCATTGAGGTGTTCGTGGAAGGCCGCCGTGGCGTAGCGGCCCGAAAGGGGCGTGAGCTTCGACGCGTCGTGCACGTCCCAGTCGGCCGTGCCACCCTCCGGGGCGTGGAGCAGGAGGGCCTCGTCACGGGTGAGCACGGAGCCCGCGGCGTCCCGACCCACGAGCCGAAACTCAATGCGCGGCGGCGCCTCCGTCTCTTGGTTTTGAATCTCGACCGGATCGGCGCGCCGACCGCTTTCGGAAAAGGTGAGAGTGTTGTCCGCGCAGTTGTTGTCGGAGCCGCACTCCACGAAAAAGCCCTGGTACGGCCCGAGGAGGTCGTCGCTTGAACTCGACTGTGTGACCGCCTCGTACGTCTCCTCGCTGGGGTCCCAGACCTGCGCCGTGGTTTGAAAGTTCTGCGCCTCCAGGTCCAGGCCCGAAAGGTCAAACGATTGGGCGTACGGGTTGCCGAGGAGGTGGAACCCCTCGTCCAGAGAACCGGTCGTCACGTCAGACGTGCGGGGCGTGCCGGGCAGGCCGAGGGCAAAGGGCGGCGTGTCCGTTTGGGGCGTCTCGGCTGCGTCGAAGACGTACCAGATGAAGCCCTGCCCATCGCTTGTGAGGTCGGTCGTGGCCGAGGAGGGGGCGGTCCAGTCCGTGGAGGAGTCGTCCGGACCGCCGGGCCACTGGTACAGGTTCGGAGAGGCATCAGGGAAGTGCCCGTCCACGCCCTGCACGAGGCTCACGGCCGCCAGGGTATCGGCGTTGACGCCGCCCATGGGGGCGGCCAGCATGCGCCATCCGGCGTCGCCCGTCACCTCCCCGGTGGGCTGGAGGGACTGCCCAGTGCCGTTGCGGCCGGGAGAGCCGGGATCGCCGCTCCCACTTCCGTCCTGCGTGAAGCCGCGCTCGCGCCGAGAGGCCACCGTCCAGTTGCTCCCATCGTTGTTCTCGCTCGTCCCGGTGAATACCATGGCGGCGTCGTCGGCATCGGGCCACGGAGACGAGTCGGTGTAGCTCACCTCGTCGATCGTGCTGTCGTCTGTGTCCAGGATCTCAATTGTCTCCCCACTATTGGTGAGGCTGCCAGTATATTCCCCCGCACAGTTTTGTATACCCCCATTTTCCGACGCATCAGAATTCCGGCAAAGAACTACGAACCCCCGCGCCGGGAGGGGAGCGTCAATCGTTGTCGTGCTTCCCCCTACGTCGAGTGTGAGGGTGCCGTCTGTAATCTCGGTCGTCGTGGCGTTGTACAGTTCGATGTACT
>JAWOAQ010000064.1:0-4164 GCA_046498495.1 Salinibacter sp.
AGAAATCTCCCTGACGAAGCAGCCTGCTTCAAAGAGGCTTCTCGACTGTGCTGGGAGCGAAGCGACCGAATAGTCACCGGGCTGCGCTGGGAGCGGAGCGACCGAGTGCTCTCCGGGGTGCGCTCGAAGCGACCTGCCTGAGGGATTTTGAGTTCGCTCATACCTGCAAAAACAAAGTTTACGGTGTACTAAGGCCCAGGGCCCGTACGTCTGTGTTCTTCCGAGCCCCGCGTCCGCAGTGGATGCGGGGCTTTTTTTCTCGACGAACTTGCCGCCCTCGGGCCTCGGCGTGATCAGCGTAGACCATCGCATCCTCGTCTCGGCGGCAACCGCCGCAGTCCCTTGCGACAGGCGTCGACCTCTCTTGGGGTTGCAATCGGCACCACGTGATCCGCATGTGTAGCGAGGGCGATGTCGACGGCCCGTGAAGGGATCGGTTGCTCTCCCGTCGCCCCGACTCCGAAATCGCTGCCACATCCCCCGCAGAGCTGCCCCGTACGCCACTCCACCAGCTCCCTTCTCGAGGCACCAAACCGAAGGAGCATTATCATACGGGTCCTGCCCGGCCGCATAGCCCTGGCTGGGCCCCAGGGCTGGGCGGCGACAGCACCCAACGACCCTGATGGCGCCGGGACCTTTGCACGCGGTCCACAGGACGCCCAAACCTGGGGGCCGTCTCTCCTTTACTGCCGGAGAAGCCATCCCTGCGGATCGATCTCCACGTCCGCGTCGGAGGGGATGTCGATCGAACCTGTTCCCTCCCGCATCTCTACCCGCCGCATCGCCCCGTTCACCCGCACCGGGACGGGCACGTCAAACGTCACGTCCCCTGTGTTGTCCCACCGAAGCGTTAGCGTTCCTTCAGACTGCCGGTGGGTGAGGCGGGGACGTTCGTCCCGGTAGAGATACACCTCAAAGAATGAATCGAGGGAGCGGCCGGCGACAGCCTCCGCGGTTGCAATAAAGTCTCGGGTTCCAACGTGCCGGAAAGGCGATCGCTGGCCGGACGCTTCCGTCGGCGGATGCACAAATTGCCGAAGAACTGCACGAAGCTTCTTTTCCCCAATCAAATACCGGAGCGTGTGCAGCACCATCGCGCCCCGAAAGTACACGTCTCGGTGGTAGATGTCCGATGCCGCAGCGGGATCTTTTTTAGCAATAGGGACGCCTCCCACAACCTGATCACGAAAGTGGTCTATTACGGCATGATAGGCGCTGTCGCCCTCCAGGTGCTCGGCGTACAGGGCCTCCAGGTATGTGGCCGGGCCTTCGTGGATCCAGAAGTCCTTCCAGTCGGCGACCGTGACCGCGTTGCCGTACCATTCGTGGGCCAGTTCGTGGAAGTGGAGCGCGTCGAATGGAGCATCGTAGCCCAGCCCCCCGTCCGTAAACGAGTGGCCGTAGGCGATGAGGGACTGGTGTTCCATCCCGAGGAAGGGCGCCTGGGCGACGCCATACTTGTCGGCTCGCGGGGGATACGGCCCCAGGGTCTCTTCCAGGAAGCGGAGCTGATCGAGAAAGTCGGGCAGGACGCGGGCCGCCCGGGCCGAATCCGACGGCAGCGCGTAGAACGAGACTGGAACAGCGTCGTCTGCTGTGCTCTGATAGGTGGTGTCGACGCGGGCGTACGGGGCCACATTCATCGTGACGTTGTAGGTGTTGATCGGCACCGACACGTGCCACCGGAAGGTGCGCGTGGAGTCCGACGCCCGTTCCACCTCCCGGAGGCGTCCGTTCGACGCCCCGGTGAGAGAATCCGGCACGGTGATCGATATGTCCATCGAGTCGGGCGCGTCGGAGGGATGCTCTTTGGCGGGCCACCACAGGGACGCGCCCGCCGTCTGGACCGACGTGCCAATCCAGGGGGCCCCGGTCGATGTCGTGTCCCAGGTGACGCCGCCGTCCCACGGCGGATTGGGCGCGACCCGGGGGGCTCCGTGGTACGCCACCCGGACCCGCACGGTATCGCCGGGGGGCCGAGGCGCCGGAAAGCGAACCCGAATCCGGTCGTCGTCGGCCGACCGCTCGACGGAACGACGGATGTCGGTCTCGTCCTCTCGAATCCCCCACGCCTGCTCGGCCGTCAGCCGGTGGTCAAGATCAAGCACAAGTGCCTGAAGCGAGTCTGTCACGACCGCCTCAACCGTGACGTGCCCCCGGACGCGTTGTTGCTCCGGGTTCACCTCCACGTCGAGGTCGTAGTACAAGACATCGTACGCTTGCTGAGCGGACGGGAGAGCGTGCTGCGCACTTCCTGCGTCGCACCCACTCCCTCCTACCAGCATCAGAACGGCGAGCCAGAAATACCGCATCGGTGGACGCAAAAGGGAGGAGAGCAGACGGTGGGAATCGGCAAGATCGTCAACGCCCGACGTCCCTCCTTGGGGCAGCGGTCAGGACCGGCGCTCCCAGGCCAGGTCGAGGTAGGCCCAGGCACTCCCGAGTACGTAGCCAAAGGCCGCCCCAAGCAGCGTACAGAGCGCCAGGTCGAGGAGAAAGATGTCGGTGGCGTAGATGGACTGCGGATCGTAGAGAAACAGGGCCACCCCAAGCAACCCGAAAAGGGGGACCGCCAGGGAGGTTCGGTTGTCGACGGCCTTCTGGTCGACCCACAGGCCATCGATGTTTTCAAAAACCGACGAGCGCACCCGGACGTGTGCTGTCTTGTGGGCCCGCCACTGCTCCTTGAAGGATTGCGGGCGGGGGCGATCCGGAGCCCCCCCGGCATGCGTGGGATCGCCGGCCTCTCCGGCCCCATTTGCATCGTAGGCTGCACGCGTCTTCGGATTGCTCAGGACATCGAAGGCCTTGCGCACACGCAGGAACTCATCCTTGGCCGCCGCCTTCTGATCCTCCGCCGCGCGGTCGGGATGGCACTCCAGGGCCCGTTCCCGGTAGGCCTGTTTAATCTCGGACTGGCTCGCGTCTCGGCCAATCCCCAGTACGGCGTAGTAGTCCCGCGGCATAGGTGCACTGGGTAGCGTCAATGGGCAGACGCTGTGAAGGCCTCGTCGTTTGTTTCAACCCTATTGAGGCCGGTCTGTTGCGCCCGTTCCCAGTTGTCTGGCCCCGTCCCCCTTCCCGCCACCGGTTTCCAGGTCCCGCAGCACCGCCAATGCCCCTCGAGCGGAGGCCTGCGCCGCATCCTCGAGGGAGGTTTGAAAGTCCACGCCGGAGCGCCCGTCGGCCCGGTCCGAAATCCCCCGGAGGAGCAAAAACGGGATCTCGTGTACCGTACAGACCTGCCCTACGGCTGCCCCTTCCATTTCGACGCAGTCGCCCGCCAGCTCGTCGCGGAGCGTACGACGGGCGGCCTCATCCTGGACGAACAGGTCCCCCGTCACGATGCGGCCCACCTGGGTCGAATGGCCGGGGAGATCAACCGCCTGGGCCCTCGCCCGGAGCGAGGGGTCGGTTTCGAAAAACCGAAGATCGGTAAAGGGCACCTGCCCGGGTGGCAGGCCCAGGAAGTCCACGCGTAGGTCATGCTGCACACAGTCTCGTGCCACCACCACGTCCCCGATCTCGATGGCGTCGTGGAGGGCACCGGCCGTGCCGGTACAGAGGACTGCATCCGGCGCAATCGCCTCGATGACCCCCTGTGTGGCCATCGCCGCGTTCACCTTGCCCACGCCCGTTTTTACGAGGGTCAATGCGTGGCCCGCATACGTCGTCCGGTGGAGCCGCAGGGGTCCCCGCGTTACCGTCGCAATGTCCCCGCAGACCTCCCGGTAGAGCGCCATCTCCTCCTCCATGGCGGACAGCAGGGCAACGGTCATGGCAATCGCCCCGTAGGGGTGTGTCAATTCGCGAGATGACCAAGCGGCGGTGTTTACGACGCGCTGCGCACACGGACAATTGCAACGAACAACTATGCCGCGGGCCGCACGCCCTCATCCCCCGCCATGGAGAAAGCGACCGGCGCATTCCATTCCCGAGGGTCATGGCAGGCGGTGCCTACCGCACCACCGACCCGTTCTTCGCGGCGGCCGTCACCGGGACGAACGTGCCATCGGCCTCCTCCGCCATCAGGACCATGCCCTCGCTCTGCAGCCCAAACATCTCCTTCGGCGCCATGTTGGCGACGACAACGACCCGGAGGACGTGGAAGGCCTGCAGGTCGTTGTCGTCGCCAACATGGCGCCGAAGGAGATGTTTGGGCTG
>JAWOAQ010000070.1:0-8155 GCA_046498495.1 Salinibacter sp.
CCTGGAAGAGCGCAAGGCCGAACGGTAGCCCCGCATCCGCGGGGATAGACCTATTTGTCGCTTCTGAAAACGAAGGAGGGCAGTGGTAGCCCCGCATCCGCGGGGATAGACTTCAGCGGTTCGGAGGTCCCGCCGAAAACATCGTGTCGCGAAGAGTGGAGAGCGTGATCCCTGTCGACTGCCTTTGCGTCCAGGGTGCGTGTTGTCCTTCAGATACAACTCGTTTCAAGTCGTCGCTACGGGGGATTTGGTCGCATTTCTACTGTCGAGACAGAACCCTCGGCTGATCCTCGGGCACCTGTTTCGTAGCTTGGAATTGCGCCATTTCCTCACCTGTATCCCCCTACCCGCATGACCCTGAGTTTAGATCGCATCAACGACGCCATCCACTTCCGCGGCACGAACGGCGACTACGACGTGACCATTGCGTCGTCGGGCGACCAAGAGGGCATCAGCCCCATGGAGATGACCGCCCTCAGCGTCGTCGGCTGCAGCAGCATCGACATTCTGCTGATCCTGGAGAAGCAAAAGCAGGAGGTCGACGACTTCCACGCCGAGGTGGACGCCGAGCGGGCCGATGAGCCGCCACGCGTCTTCACCGACCTCCACTTGCACTACACATTCGACGGCGACGTGAACCCGGATAAGGTCCGCCGCGCGATCGATCTGAGCCTCGACACGTACTGCTCCGTGTCGAACATGGTCGACCAGACGGCCACCATCACCTACAGCTTCACCGTCAACGGGGAGCAGTACGAGCAAGAAGCGTAACGTTGCGCTCCGCCGTGCCCTACGTCTGGAGTACGCCGGGATTGAAGCGCTCCAGCGTGGGATTGTGGTCGACTACGTCAAGGCCGCGGGCCAGCCAGTCGCGCGTGTCCACCGGATCGATCAGCGCATCCACCCACAGGCGTGCCGCCGCGTAGTAGGGCGTGGTTTGCTCCTCGTAGCGATCCTGGATGGTGGAGAGAAGCTCCTCCTCGTCCTCCGCGGAAAGCTCTTTGCCCTGCTTCTCTAGCTGCCGCACCTTGATCTGCTTCAACACTTTGGAGGCCTGCTGCCCGCCCATGACGGCAATCTTGGCGGTCGGCCAGGCCAGCACCAGCCGCGGGTCGTAGGCGCGGCCGCACATGGCATAGTTGCCGGCCCCGTACGAGTTGCCGACCACCACGGTGAGTTTCGGGACGGTGGAGTTTGAGACGGCGTTCACCATCTTTGCCCCGTCCTTGATGATGCCGCTGTGCTCGGCCCGCTTGCCGACCATGAAGCCGGTCACGTCCTGGAAAAAGACGATTGGGATCTCCTTCTGATTGCAGTTCATCACGAAGCGGGCCCCCTTGTCGGCTGCGTCGCCGTAGATGACGCCGCCGACCTGGATTTCCCCTTTGGACTCGTGGCTCGTTTTGTTGCGCACCACGGCCCGCTGGTTGGCCACAACGCCCACATTCCACCCGTCGATGCGGGCGTAGCCGGTGAGCAGGGTGCGGCCGTAGCCCTCTTTGTACTCGGTCCACGAGCCCGCGTCGATGATGCGGGCCAGAATCTCGCGCATGTCGTACTGTTCGTTTCCCTCGCTGGGATACAGCCCGTAGAGCTCGTCGGCCGGGTAGGCCGGGGGCGCCGGCTCCTTTCGCACATACCCGAAGCGCTCCGCCGGCCCATGGTGGTCGACGATCGAACGCACGATGTCGAGCGCGTCCTCGTCGTCCTCGGCCTTGTAGTCGGCCACGCCTGAAATCTCGGTGTGGGTCGTGGCTCCCCCCAGTTCGTCCGCCTCCACGTCCTCCCCGATGGCTGCTTTCACGAGATACGGTCCCGCCAGAAACACCGAGCCGGTCCCCTCCACAATTACCGCCTCATCACTCATGATGGGCAGGTAGGCCCCGCCGGCCACGCAGCTCCCCATGATGGCGGCAATCTGCGGAATGCCCTTGCTCGACAACGTCGCGTTGTTGCGGAAGATGCGCCCGAAATCGTCCTTGTCAGGAAAGATCTCGTCCTGCATGGGCAGGTAGACGCCCGCCGAGTCGACGAGGTAGATGATGGGCACGTGGTTTTCCAGCGCAATCTCCTGCGCCCGCAGGTTCTTCTTGGCTGTGATCGGAAACCAGGCGCCCGCCTTTACGGTCGCGTCGTTGGCAACCACCAGGCACTCGCGCCCGCTCACCGGCCCAAACCCCATGACGGTGCCGCCCGCCGGACAGCCGCCCTCCTCCTCGTACATCTCGTACCCCGCGAACAGCCCCAGCTCACGGAACTGCTCGGGATCGTCAAGCACGTACTCGATTCGCTCTCGGGCCGTGAGCTTGCCCCGATCGTGTTGTTTGTCGATCTTTTTCGTTCCCCCTCCTCTCTTAACCTCCGCGGCCCGCGATTCCATTGTGTCAACGAGGGCCTCGTAATGGGCGGCGCGCTCCTGGAACGCAGCCTGGTCGGTCGGGGCGTCGGTGCCAATCGAAGTGTCGGGCATGGAAGGGCTTCCGGCTATCTGAACTGGCGATGAGGAGGCGGCCCTGTTGGGCACTTGGACAACCTAAGAACCGGCCCCCCGAATCCAAAATGGACCCTCAACAAAAAAACGCCTGTCCCGCATGGACCGGGACAGGCGATGGCTTGTGCGCAGGTTTAGACCCCAGACGAACGTTACAGAATCGCGCTCATTTTGCGCCGGATTTCCTCTGGCTCCTCTCCAGTCTTGTCGTGAATCAGCCCGACGATCTTATCCATCTCGCCACGGGCGCGCTTCATTTGCTTGTCGTCAAAGTCGGCTTCGTCCCAGATCTCCTTGATCTGGTCTCGAATCCGACGCCACTCTTCGTTCATTGCCTCTGTCGCCATGGATCAACCTCGCTTTTTTAGGTAGAGACTGCAATCTGTAACGTTTTTTGTACCGTCAAAGCGGGTGGACGGGTTCCCTCCTGGCCGCCCGAACGCCCTCCGGGCATTCCCGTTCGACGACGTCCGTCCTTCTACGAAACGCCTCCGCCCATGGCAACAGTCGGAATTATTGGCTCTGGCATCAGCGGACTGACCGCCGCGTACCGCCTCCACCAGGCTGAACACCAAGTAACCGTGTGGGAGGCGACCGATCGGCCCGGCGGCGTCATCCAAAGCACCCGCACCGGGGGTTTTCTGGTGGAGCACGGCCCCAATTCCCTTCGTGTGTCAACAACCGCACTCGGGACGCTGATCACGGACCTCGGGCTGTCCGACGCAGTCGTGGAAGCCGACCAGGACGCCGCCACCCGATACGTCGTTCGCGACGGTCATCCGGTCGCCTTGCCCATGTCGCCCCTCGACTTTCTCACAACGGACCTGTTCTCAGGGCGGGCAAAGGCCCGTCTCCTGGGCGAACCCTTTGTTTCTCGCAGTGTCGCTGACGAGGAAAGCATTGCCTCCTTCGTGGAGCGCCGTCTGGGGCGCGAGGTGCTTGATTACGCCGTGGCACCGTTCGTAGGGGGTGTCTTTGCCGGACGCCCCGAGGCCCTGTCGGTCCAGCACGCCTTTGGGCGGCTGGCCGAGTTGGAGGCCGAGTATGGATCTATTTTGTGGGGAGGGCTCCGCTCGGCACTGCAGGGGTCGACGGACGAGCGCCCTGGGCCCTCGGGGCTCTTCTCCTTCCGGAACGGGCTGGAAACCCTCCCCAATGTCCTCGCGGATGCCCTCGGCGACACGATCGTTTACGATGCGCCCGTGACGGGTCTAACCCAAACCAATACGGCCTGGTCTGTGCGCCACAAGGGCGACCAGACGAGTCCCCAGCAGTTCGACGCCCTGGTGTGCACCGTGCCGCTCCACCACTTTGATGCCCTCGCCCTCCATACGTCCGTTGACTGCACACCGCTCGCCGCGGTGGATTACCCCCCGGTGCGGGTGGTGGCGCTTGGCTACCGCCGCGAAGCAGTGAATCACCCGCTCGACGGGTTCGGGATGCTGGTGCCGCCGGTCGAGGACGACTTCGACATCCTCGGCACCCTCTTTTCCTCGACGCTCTTCCCCAACCGGGCGCCCGACGGGCACGTGCTGCTGACCACCTTCGTGGGCGGCGCCCGCGATCCGGCCCTCGGACGCGCCCCCGAGCCCCACGTACAACAGCTCGTGGAACGCGACCTGGGGCGGCTGCTGGGCATTTCTGGCGACCCGGCGTTCCAGCGCCATATTTACTGGCCCGACGCAATTCCACAGTACGAACTCGGGTACGGCGCGGTCAAGGAGACACTCACGGCCCTGGAAGAGGCCCACTCGGGCCTGTTTTTCGCCGGCAACTACCGACAGGGCGTGTCGGTGGGCGATGCGGTGGCCTCCGGCGCCAACGCCGCTGCACGGGTTGCCGACTGGGCCGGGGCGTAGAACCGTACGGGGTTGGCTGACCCGACGGACGTTTCGATGTCGCTTCTCTGGCCGTCAGGCTATCGCCCCTTCGCCCGCTCCGCACTCCCGGAGTACCTCTGTAGCACACGGTGAATGTAGTCTCGGTTGTCGTAAATCCAGCGCCGAATCGCCTCCGGATCGCGGTTCCGGAGGGCATCGAGTTCGGCGTCAGTCAACGGACGGGCGTCGTCAGGCATGGGCTCGTGGCGGAATCGATCAAGAAAAACGAACGCGCGGCCAACAGAGCACCCTGTTTGGCTCATACTTAACGGCCCAATGCCGTGCCACACTTTCGCATACCGGTCGCCTTCTCTTTATGTCGTTGCATCACATTTATTTATAAACCGCCCTCTACTCTTGCGAGCACCGTCCGTATGTCGACATATCAGCGCCGCGTCGAGATCTCAACGCGGGGGCAACGCCAAGAGGGCCTCAACACGTCGGTGTAACGGACGCATGGGTGGACAAACGAAGGGGTGTACACGCGCCTCCCACTCCTGAGGAAGTGCGCCTTTTTGAGGTGGACGTTGTTGTGCTCCAGTCTTTGTTTCCGGACCATGCAAACCTGTCATGGTACCCTTTGTGCACATCTACACGTCTTCCTAATACGATGTCTCCGGCCGACCCCAACACGGATCCAGCGGCAAACCCCAGCACTGGATCATCGATCTCCCCTCGGTTTTCGCGGTGTTGAGGCCGCGGTGGGCGACCATATTGCCCATTTTTTCCGAGGGCGCGAGCAGCGGTTCTCCCTCCTCGGGTCCTACATCGAGACAGGACTCCGCCGAGGGGACCACCCTGCTCTTACGCATGGACCGCCTGGGCATCGAGCCAGACGAATACCGTACGTGATGCCGCGAACTGCCCTCTGGCCCGGACCGCCCCACACAGACATCGGTCCTGCAGGGCGATCTCGTGAGCTCCCCCCCGCCACAAGGGATCTCGGCCCTCTTGTCTATCGGAGGAGAGCCACGGCTTTCTGCGCTCAGTCGGGACGCATCTGCTCCATCATTGCCTTCACTTGCTGGCGCGGCATGCGAGCGAAGGTGTTGAATTGCCCGCCCGCAGCCAGCGCCTCGCCGCCATCGAACGTAACAACCTCACCGTTCATGAAGGCCGCCAGGTCGCTAAGCAGAAACGCAGCGAGCGTCGCCAGTTCGTCCGGCTCGCCGAAGCGGCGGACCGGGATGCGCTCCCGCATTTTTTGCTCCAGGTCGGCGTCCGGCACGAGGCGCTCCCAGGCCCCCTCTGTCGGGAATGGCCCCGGCGCCACGGCGTTGAGCCGGATGCCATTGCCGCCCCATTCTGTGGCCAGCGAGCGCGTCATGGCCACGATGCCGGCCTTCGACATGGCGCTGGGCACCACATAGGCGCTGCCCGTTTCTGCGTAGGTGGTGGCAATGGAGAGCACGGCGCCCTCCGTCTCGCGCTCCAGCCACCGCCGCCCACAGGTCTGGGTGCAGTAGAACGACCCGTACAGATTCGTCTTCACGATGGCGTCGAAGCCGTTCGGGGAAATGTCCTCCGTTGGGGCCAGAAAGTTGGCCGCGGCGTTGTTCACGAGCCGCGTGACGGGCCCCTGCCGGTTCTCCGCCTCGTCGAAAAACGCCGCAACGGCCTCGTGATCTCGAACGTTGCACGGGATGCCCTCCGCGGTCCCGCCGGCGTCTTCGATGTCACTCACGGTTTTGGCGAGCGGGTCGGGGCGGCGGCCATTGATGGTCACCGCCGCGCCGAGGTCGGCAAAGCGCAGGGCCATGGCGCGGCCCAATCCGGTCCCGCCCCCGGTGACGACGATGTGGTGGTCGGCGAGAAGATCGGACGCAAAAGAATTGGACATAAACGGGAGGGCTGGAGTGGAAGTATTCTGATTGAGGTGGAGCGTAGAACCTTCCCCTCCCACTGTCCCCTTCTG
The DNA here is from genome assembly GCA_046498495.1 of Salinibacter sp. Lineage (GTDB taxonomy): Bacteria > Bacteroidota > Rhodothermia > Rhodothermales > Salinibacteraceae > Salinibacter. The sequence continues at coordinate 6,287 of JAWOAQ010000070.1, forward strand.
ACGCCTTACGTTTCACGCATCACGTTTCACGCTGCTCGCTTCACTCTTCTGACAACACGAGGGCGTACAGATTGCGGAGCGGAACCTCCAGATCGAACGCGTCGCTCTCGACGGTGTCCGAGAGCGCCGTGTGGGCCCGATACCGCCATCCCTCAGAATCGCGCGTGTACTGGGTAAGGAGCGGCTTCTCGGGGTGAACCATCCAACATTCCTGCAGACTGTCGAGCTCCGTGTGGGCGGCGAGCTTGTCGCTGTGGTCGCGTGCCTGCGTCGACTCCGAGGTGACCTCCACGATCAACTCTGGATTCTGGAGAGTCCGCGGCCGGGTGTCCTCGTAGGTTGGATCACAGGCCACGACCACATCCGGATACACGTAGCCGAACGACACGCGGACGCGCTGATCGGACGTCATCACGAAACACCTGCGCTCCACGAGCTGGTTTCCCAGCTCACGCGAAATGTTGTCCTTGATCTGATTGTGTTCGGGCTCGGCACCGGCCATGGGAATTACGGAGCCGTTCTGGAATTCGTAGCGTTCGTCGTCGGCCTCTGCGTCGAGCTCCAGATACTCCTCAACCGTGTACGAGCGAGTGGCGACGGCAGACATTGCAGGACGGGGCTCTGGAGAGTATTCAGTAGGGAGATTCTGTGAACCGACAGGTCAACCGCAAAGATCCGGCCCCCGGCGGCCCGGACACGTTCTCCAGGCCGCACCGGAGCGAATGAACGCTACGCGGTTTCCGGGGATCGGTCGTCCTGAGACACATCTTCGGACGCAGGAGCCCCATCGCCCCGTGGCACCGGCGCCCCATCCTCCACGTCATCGGCCGTGACCGCCTCGTCCGTCACGTCGCGCTCCACGCCCTCCACGATGGACGAGTCGAGCGCCCCGCGGTCCGTCGGCTGGCCCGGCAGCATCCGCCGCTGACGGTACTCTTCCAAGTCAAACTCATCCACCTGGATGTACTGCTCGCGGGCCTCGTCGGCGCGGTGGACGAGATCGCGCTCCGCTTCGGTGATGACGCCCTGTGCCACAGCCTCATCAAGGAGGTGATGCGGTCGCTTCTTCGGGAGCGGTCCGTCCCGGACCGCGTCCTTGATCTTTTGGCCCACGTGGTACGCCTCGCGGCTGAGGCGGAATGCGTGCTCCAGTTCGCCCAGCGGCTGGTCGGTGTCCTCGGGAACGTAGATTTCCTCCGTCAGCCACTGGCGGGCGCCGTCCTTCTCCTGAATGGCCCGCGCAATCGTGCCGCCGAGTTCGTCGTTCGGCATCTCCCCGATTGTGTTCAGGCGCGACCACGCCGCCACCACGCCGCGGAGGAGCCACGTGAGGCCCGGCACCTTCAGGTTCTCAAAGAGCCCCTCAAACGCCTCCTGCATTTGCGCAAACGCGTACTGCATGCTCCAGTGCAGGAACGCCTCCTGCGCCTCCGGGCGGCCCTCCTTCTCAAACCGGGTGAGCACCGCCGTGCCCAGGTACATCCAAGAGAGGATGTCGGCAAAGCGGCCGGTGATCTTCTCCTTCCGCTTCAGCGCCCCGCCGAGGCTGCCCATCGCCAGGTCGGCGAAGAAGGCGAAGCTGGCCGAGGCCCACGCCATCTTGCGGTAGTAGGGCGCAGCAGGGCCGCGCACGGGACTACTCGCCAGCCGGCCGCGCGTCAGGCTCAGGCCGAAGGCCCGAAAGCCATTGCGGACCACGTGCCCGATGTGGCTCCAGAAGGCACCGTCAAATTTCCGAACGTCCTTCTCCATCAGCGCCTCAATCTCTTTGAGGGCGTACGGGTGGCACCGGATCGCCCCCTGACCGAAGATCATCATCGTCCGGGTCAGGATGTTGGCCCCCTCCACGGTGATGCTAATCGGCTGGGC
>JAWOAQ010000085.1:0-7613 GCA_046498495.1 Salinibacter sp.
CCTGGATTACAACCTCGGGGAAGGCCGTCGCCAACGAGCTGCCGGCCGTTGTGGAGGAGGCGATGGACAACGTGCCGTTGCTGCTCCTGGCGGCCGACCGGGCCCCGGAGCTTCGCGATACGGGCGCAAACCAGGCAATCGATCAGGTCAAGCTCTTTGGATCCTACACCCGCTGGGACGTCGATCTTCCCCCACCGACCGATGACATCGATCCGGCGTATGTGCTGACGACGGTCGATCAGGCTGTGCACCGGGCCGTGCGCCCGCCTGCGGGGCCCGTGCACCTCAACTGTGGCTTTCGGAAGCCCCTGCAGCCGGTTGAGGAGGGGCCACGACCCCAGGCGCCGGCCGCCGTTCGGGACTGGGCCGCCACCGACACGCCGTTCACGCACTATCCAGCCTCCACGCCGCGGGCGTCCGCGGCGGATGTATCGGCTCTGGCGCCGCGGCTCGATGATGGCCGCCGGGGCTTGGTTGTGGCCGGGCGGCTTCGGACGGACGCGGAGGCCGCGGCCGTCCAGCGCCTGGCCGCCCGGCTGGGCTGGCCGTTGATTCCGGATCTCACGTCCCGGCTCCGGCTGCAGGCGGATGGGGCGAGGCGCACGGTGCCGTACGCCGACCTGGTGTTGACCTCGGCGTCCTTTCGAGAGGCCTACGAACCCGAGGCGGTGGTGCGTTTGGGCGGGCGGATTGTGTCGAAGCGGCTCCGATTCTTTCTGCGAGAGAGTGTCCCCGAGGTGCACGCGGTGGTGCGGCCCAGTCCGAGCCGGCTCGATCCGGATCACCGGGCCACACATCACATCGAGTCGGGCGTGGTGTCGTTTGTCGAGGAGGTGCTCGGCCATATCGGCGCTCGGCCGGAGGAAACGTCCTGGCGCTCGGCCTGGACCACCGCCAGCGATCGGGCCGCCGCGGCGGTGCAGGCCCACGCCGCGACGGCCGAGGCCCTCACCGAGCCCCTCGTGGCTGCGGCGCTTACGGACGCGTTGCCCCCCGAGCATGCCCTCGTGGCGGCCAGCAGCATGCCGGTGCGCGACCTGGATCGGCACGCGTCGGCTGGGGGCGGAGCGGCAGCGTACGCCAACCGAGGGGCCAGCGGGATTGATGGCACAGTGGCTACCGCGGCGGGCGTGGCGGAGGGGCGCGGCGGCCCCGTCACGCTCCTCATCGGGGACCTTGCGCTCTGGCACGACCTCAATAGCCTCGCGCTGCTTGAGAACCGTTCGGTCGTCGTTGTGGTCGTGAATAACGACGGCGGCGGCATCTTTCATTTCTTGCCCATCCGGGCGCACGACGATGTGTTCGACCCGTACTTCACGACGCCGCACCACCGCTCGTTCGAGTCGGCAGCCGCTACGTTTGGCCTCTCCTACCGCCGGCCCGACACACCGGAGGCCTTTCGGACGGCGTACCGGGAGGCCGCCACCCGATCGGGCAGTACCGTCCTCGAAGTCCAGACCGATCGGGAAGAAAATCGCCAGGTCCACGAGCAATTGGAGCAGGCTGTTGCCTCCGCGGTGGCACCCAACGCGTAGGCAGCGTCAGTCCGCCGTCTGCTCACGGTAGACGGCCTCAATGCAGTCGGCAAGGGAGAGGGCCCAGTCGAAGTCAAACGCCTCGAAGCCGTCGAGGCGCTCCGTTTCCTTCACCTCGCGAAGAGAGGCTCCGGCCTCGCGCTGCCGGGCGACGTGCTCGTGGAGGGCCGAGAGAAAGTCGCGCATTACGAGCAGATCCTCGCGGCCGCCGGTCACGCCGTACGCCTGATTTCCGTGGCCGTGGATGAGAAGGGTGTCGTCCGTGAGGGTGTTGTGGAGCGTTTCCAGCGTGTCGATCCAGTTTTGAGAGTCGGCACCCCCCTCTACGTCGATAAATGGGTAGGCCCGGTTGAACACGAGATCCCCAACATGTACGATGTTTGCATTTTCGAAAAACACGACCGCGTCGCCCCCGTGTGCCCCGGGCCGTAGTGCCGAAGCGTAATGGTCTCGGCCCCGACAGAGGTGCTCCATTCGTCCTGAAATGTATCCGTCGGGAATGTGAGGCGCTCCGTCTCGTCCTCGTCGGTGGACTCACGCATGAGTCCCGGAACGGCGGCGTGGGCGACGAGGCGGTCGGTGTGTTCGGCAAACACACCGTTGCCACCCACGTGGTCGCCGTGGTGGTGGGTGTTGATCACCAGGTCCAGCCCGTGCGACGTGCGGCTCCGAAGCCCCGCCCAGCAGTCGGAGGCTGACGCAGGCGATTGTGTGTCGACCACGACCAGCGCGTCGTCGGTGGCACACCATTCGATGGTGCCGCCCTGCTGGGGGAAGGTGCCGATGCCATCCCGAAGGACAGTAAACTCGTCGGGATGGCGAGACCACATGCGCAGCAGCGTCGCCGCGACGGGGCTGGCGGCTAGTGCCGTTCCGGTGCGTTTGAGGAAGTGCCGGCGAGAAAGCATGGATTGATCACAATGGGGGACGAATCGAGGAGGGTAAGCTCAACGTACGTCCTGCGGAAAATGAAAAACACGCCGTACCCGATTGCGGGTGTTCCATCTCCAGAAAAGAAAGGGCGTTTCCCGCCCTGTGCTGTTTGATGACGACTGCCGCCTCTCGAATGCGCGTATGGATCTGGGCCGCCCGTCCCAAAACGCTGGGCGCCGCCGTGGCCCCTGTCTTGGTTGGTACCGCCCTTGCCGTGGATGCGGGGGCGTGGCACCCGTGGGCCGCAGGATGTGCCCTCCTCGGGGCCGTCCTCATCCAGGTGGGGGTTAACTACCATAACGATTACACGGATTACCTGCAGGGGGCCGACACCGAGGATCGGGTGGGCCCCCTTCGTATCACGCAGGCCGGACTGGTGGATCCCGAGACAATGCGTCGGGCCACCGTGGGCGTGTTTGCGGCCGCCGTGCTGGTCGGCATTTATCTCATCCTGCGGGGCGGCTGGCCCGTGCTCGCCATCGGTGTTGCGTCGATTGGGGCGGCCATCTGGTACACCGCCGGGCCGTATTCTCTGGCCGCGATCGGATTGGCCGACCTGGCCGTGTTTGTATTCTTTGGGCCTGTGGCCGTGGGGGGGACCTATTACGTGCAGGCCCTGTCGTGTCCGCCGGAGGTGCTTGTCGCGGGGATTGGGCCGGGGCTGTTTTCCGTTGGAATTTTGCTCGTGAACAACATCCGCGATGTGTCCAACGATCGCGCGGCGGGCAAACGCACGCTTGTAGTGCGCCTGGGACGCCGCGTCGGTGTATGGCTCTACGGAGCATGCTTGATTGGCGCGCTGGTCCTGCCGGTGGGGATTGCCGCGGGGGCAGAAGGCCACTGGGGGGCCCTCGCCCCGCTCGTGCTTGGTCCCCGTGCCGTTCGCACCATCCGCCGGCTCGCGACGACTGATGAACCCGAGAAGCTCAATCCACTTCTGGGCGCGACGGGCCGTTTGCTGGTGCTGTGGGCCGTGCTCTTCTCCGTTGGCTGGCTGCTTACCTGATCTTCCGGGAGCTATGACGATTGACTCCGTCGATCTCTACCGCTATACCCTTCCCCTCAGGGACCCCCTGGTCCTCGGCGAGGCGAGGGTCTCGGAACGACGCGGGCTCCTGATTCGCCTTACCCTGAAGTCGGGGGCAGAAGGGTGGGGCGAGGCCGCCCCGCTCCCGGAATTTAGCGCCGAGTCAATGGAGGCGGTCACGGCGCATGCGCGGCGGTTGCGAGCGCGGTGGGCAGGGCACCCGCTCCCGGCCGAGTCCCCCGACGCCCTGCTGGAGGGGATTCCCGTTCCGAAAGCCCTTCCTGCCTCTCTCCGATTTGCGGCTGAAAGCGCCGTCGTGGAGGCGGTGGCGGGGGCGCGAGACGTGTCCCCGGCTCGGCTTCTGGGCGCCAGCCGGACCCGCGTGGCCCTGAATGCACTGGTGCGCGCCGCATCTCCCCAGGCGGTGAGCCAGCAGGGGCGGCAGTTGCGGGCTGCCGGATACCAGGCCGTCAAACTGAAGGTGGGCCGGGCGGCTGTCTCCCTGGATGTCGAGCGGGTGCACGCGCTCCGTGAGGCGCTGGGCGACGCAATCGACTTGCGGCTCGACGCGAACCGGGCCTGGTCAGCCGCGGACGCGCGCTCGTTTCTTGCGGGCATTCACCTGGACGACGTTGCGTATATCGAAGAACCCGTGTCCGACGTGACTCGCCTCCCCGCGTTAGTGGAGGACACGGGGTGTCCCGTCGCCCTGGATGAGACGACCCGGGAGCAGAGCCCCGACGTACTCAGGATGTGCCCGGTGCGGGCCGTCGTCCTGAAGCCGACCCTCCTCGGCGGAGTAACGGCGGCGCGACAATGGGCCGCCGCGGCGCGCCGGCAGGGGGCGTCTCCGGTGGTGAGTGCGTCGTACGAGGCGGGCGTTGGCACGCGGATGTTGACGGCGCTGGCCGCTGCCCTCCCGGAGACCCCAGTAGGCCTGTCGCCGTACACCCGTCTTGCGGCCGACGTGCTTTCACCGCGCCTCGCGATGCGAAGGCCGGTGGTCGACCTGGAGCGCATGGCGCGTGCGAACGTGGTAGAGGCACACCTGGCCCCGATTGCGTAACCTCACAACACAACGCTTCGATGCCTTCGCCCCTTGAACTCCATGCCCGGGCGCGGCCCACGGCGCCCGCACTCGTTGCCCCCAGCCACGTCTGGTCGTACGCCGATCTGAATGCGGCGGTGGACGGGGCCGCCCGTCGGATCCGGCAGGCAGGAATTGAGGAGGGCGATCGGGTGGCGTTGCGGCCAACGCCCGTCCCCCGCACCGTCATCCAGCTGTGGGCCCTGTGGCGGGCCGGGGCAGTGGCCGTGCCGCTCAGCCCCCGACTGCCCGTTTCAGCGCAGCGGACCCAGGCCGAGCGGGTGTCGTGCCGGGCAATCCTGGTGGAGGAGGAAGCGGCGAACGAGTCGTTTGCCGAGGCCATCCACGTACTGACCTCCCCGGCCGTTTTGCGCAGCAGATCGTCCCCCGAGAATGACCTGCCCCCATGGGACCGGGCGCGGGACGCCACGATCCTTTTTACCTCTGGGAGCACGGGGCGTCCGAAAGCCGCTCTGCACTCGTGGGCAAACCACATGTATAGCGCGAAGGGAGCAAATGCGAACCTCCCCCTCCGCGACAGACATCGGTGGCTCCTGTCGCTTCCGCTCTACCACGTAGGGGGGCTCGCCATCCTGGTGCGGTGTGCCCTGGCGGGGGCCGCGGTGGTCCTTCCCGATCCGGACGCCCCCCTGGCGACAGCGCTCGCCGAGACTCAGGCCACACACGTCTCGTTCGTGGCCACCCAGCTTCGCCGCGTACTCGAGAGCTCAACGGCGCCCCCGCGAGCCCTCCGGGCGGTGCTACTGGGGGGCGGCCCCGTGCCCGAGTCGCTTCTTGACCGGGCGTACCGCCGCGGATGGCCCCTCCTCATGAGCTACGGTTGCACCGAGATGGCGTCGCAAGTCACCACGACGGCCCCGGGCGCCCCGCGTTCGGCCCTTCACACGGCGGGCAGGGGCCTGCCGCACCGCACCCTCCGCATTGGGAGCGATGGGCAGATCCTGGTGGCCGGGCGCTGCCTCTTTCGCGGCTACGTCGAGAACGATACAATCGTCGATCCACGCACCGACGCGGGGTGGTACCCAACGGGCGACCGGGGCCGCGTCGATGCCAACGGCCGCCTGCATGTTCTGGGGCGGATGGACCGCATGTTCATCTCCGGCGGGGAGAACATTCAGCCCGAGGAGGTGGAGCGTGCCCTCAACGCCCTTTCGGGCGTGATGCGGGCCGCCGTGGTGCCGGTTCCAAGTGCCGAGTATGGCCGTCGCCCCGTCGCATTCATTGAAAGCGAATACGTCCACGATGAGGGCGAATTGCACGAGAAACTGGAGGACCGTCTCCCGCGCTTTAAGATCCCGGACGCGTTCTACCCATTTCCGGAAACAGAAGGGGGAGAGGACCTAAAGATGGACCGAGAGGCCCTTCGACGGTGGGCAGAAGCGCACCACGAGGGGGCGTGACACGAGTGGCGATCGGGCCTAAAACGGCTTCTCGATGCGCCAGAAGAGACGCTCTCTTGCATTGATGAGTCCCACTTTCTTTATTGCAGAGTGCACAGGCCGCAGTGCGCTTTTCCTTTTTGCCCTCTTTTGGAAGCGCTTCCGAATATAGCATGAAAAACATCTCTTATCCCACGCAGTCCGTCACTCCCATCACGTACAAGCGCATTCGGTTCACGCCGCTCCAGATGGAAAACATCCACACGCATTTCCGCTGGAATAACGATCCGGAGTTGAACCGTCTTGACAGCGAAATGCCGTACGAGGAGGAGTCGTTCGGCAAGTTTAAAGAGCGGTTTGAACAGATTTGTGAGCAGGCATCCCCGGCGCACCGCGACTTTGAAATTCACGATCGTGAGCAGGATGCGCTCATCGGGATCGCGTACGTTGCCCGCATCGACTCGCACCATCGCCACGCCCGCGTCGGGGTGACGATTGGGGACCGGGCGTACTGGGGCGAGGGGTACGGCCGCGAGTCCATGTACCTGCTGCTGCACTACTGCTTCGAGATGCTGGATCTTCACCGTGTGAGTGCAGCGACCTTCGAGTACAACACGGCCTGGCGCGACTTGGTGGAGGGCATGGGCTTTACCAAGGAAGGGACGGCCCGCGACTACCTGTACCGGGATGGGCGGTACTGGAACAAGGAAAACTATGCGCTGCTGGCACCGGAATACCACGCACAGCACAACGGAGCGACCCCGACCCTGGCTGAGGCGGCCTGAGGCGGAAAAGACTGGGGCGAGAGCCGAGACACCGGCGGAATTGAAGGGCAGCTATGTCGCGGCCCCGGTCGCGTCGTCCGTTCGCTGAATCCACACGACGAGAATATCATCCTGAAAGTCCTCCGCGGAACTCCGACGGAGGGCCCCGTCGAGGATGGTGTCGATGGGTGTACGACTGCTGCGGGCCTCCGCGGCAAGTTCGCAAACGCCCGCTTCGCCTAGCATGTCGCCGTTGGGTCCAGGCTGTTCGGTGAGGCCATCAGTGTAGGCAACAAGGGCGTGGCTCGGACATCACCATCGACAACCATCGAGACTTGATTGCGAAGCCCCATGAGTTGCCCAGCAGTGCCTGGTAGCGTGGCCAGCATATCGTTGTATTCGGCGACCCACTGTTCGTGGTCGCGAGATTCACTATCGACGATTTGTTGTTTGGCATCCTATCTTCTTGGCCGCCGCCTCCAGCGCCTTGGGGTCCATGCCCTGCAATTCCTCGGGCGAGGGGCCGCCCCCCTTGCCGAACATGCCCTTCATGGCCTGTTTCAGCATGCCGCCCTTGCCCATCTTCTTCATCATGTCCGCCATCTGGCGGTGCATTTTCAGCAACTGATTAAGCTGGCTGACCTCAAGGCCCGCGCCGCGCGCGATGCGTTTCTTGCGGCTGGCTTGCAGGATCTGGGGGTTGGCACGCTCTTTCTTGGTCATCGACTGGATGAGGGCGATCTGGCGCGCGATGATCTTGTCATCAAAGCCTGCGTCCTGCACCTGCTTGGCCATCTTGCCCATGCCGGGCATCATGCCCATCACCGATTCCATGCCGCCCATCTTTTGCATCTGTTCCAGCTGCAT
>JAWOAQ010000091.1:0-5899 GCA_046498495.1 Salinibacter sp.
CAGCTTCCGGTTGGGAAGGGAACGACGCCATTTTCCGACAAACTAACCGTCCTATCGGAATGGTGTCGGTCAACACTGGAAGCTACAAGAATATCTATATCCCTGTGTTCCCTAATATCAAGAATACTCATTACCAAACTACCGGCTATACATATATCGCTCTTACTTATCCCGTATTTATTCAACACAGCTTCAAGTTCTTGGCGATATTTAAACATAGTTTTTCAGGCCTGCAGGACGGCCTCCGGGGCGTCGCGGAGGGCCGCTTTCAGGTCCGGCAGGACGGCGTCAATGGGGAGGTCAGGCATTCGCTGAGTGTCTGGGAGATCGGATGGGACGCGGGACGTTGTAGCCCCTGTTACGACGGGGAGTTTCAGTGCCCCCCAAGGGACACGGCCCTCGGGCCAGCCCCGCCACGCGGCCTGTGGAGGGGTCTTGCACCGGGATGAAGCAGTTCGAACGCAGACGCCACCCCCTCTGGGGTGCCGAACATTCCCGCCTGCCATTTTAGAGCAGGTTGCCCCCCCGCAGGAATACGCTGGATTGGACGGCTCAGAAGCAAAATTCAGAACATAACAGTCCCCCTCACGGCAATCGGATGACGTACACCGTCCCCGCCCGGGTTTCCGGCACGGAGCTAATGAGGGCGACCCCGTCGTCCTGGTCCAGGGCCGCCCCAAAGGCCACATCCCCCACGTCGATGATGGGACGCTCGCGCCACGTGCCGTCCACGCGCTCAAAGGCGTACACCACGCGGTCGATGTTGAAATCCTTCCCGAGTTGTTCGTCGTATCCGGAGGCCAGCAGTCGATCGCCCTGGAGCGAGACGGTCGTTCCGAACGCTCCGGATTCGTATGGCGCGGCGGGCCGGAGCATCGCCGCCTGCGTCCAGGTGCTGTCGGTGGACTCCCAGACGGTCACGCGCCCAGTCCCCTCGGATCCGGCCCGCTCCTCCCCCACGGCCAGTGTCCCGTCGTTCAGAGCGAGATCGATAAAGAAGGCGTCGATATCGGGAAGGCGGGCAGAGGGCCTCCACTCTCCAGCGGACTGATCGAAGCGGAAGATGAAGACAGAGCCGGGCGCCTGCCGGAAGAATGTGGAGGCCGCCACGGCCAAGTGGTCCCCATCCAGTTTCACATCGTGGCCCATCACCCCTGCGTCCGCCCCTCGCGGCGAGGGTACCCGGGCCGTGCGGCGCCATTCTCCCGATGTCGAATCCCGTTCAAAGACATACACGGCCCCGCTGTATTCTCCCTGTGGACTGCCGGACGTGCTCACAACGGCGCGGTGCCCCTGCAGATCGAGGCCCGCCGCAAACAATCCCTCGCGCCGTCCGGTCTCTCCGGTGAGCCGCGCCATCTGGCGCCACCCCCCAGTCGTATCCCGTTCGAACACATACGCAGCGTTTGATTCCTCTTTCGCAAAGTACTCGCTGGACGCTCCGACGAGGAGGCGTTCGTCGTCGAGGGCCACTTCCTCGCCGAAAAACATGTTGCCCCGACAATCGTCGGGCACGAGGCGGGCCGTGTTCCGCCAGGCGCTCACGCGGGCGGGAGCGCGCTCGTAAACGTACACGGCCCCGGCGTTCACGCCGCAACTGTGCTCGCCACTGGCCCCCACCACGGCCACCGAATCGTCGAGGGCCACCGACACCCCGAAGGTGGTGGTGTCGGCCCCGGTCGGGCGGGGCAGCTCCTCGATCTGCGCATGGGCCGGCGCCCCGCCGAAGAGGACAAGAACAACGCCGACGCAGAGGGGCCAGAGCAGACGCATGGTGAACGGACCAATCGGAGAAGGGGGACGGTGCGACCCGAGCTATTCGTCCTCCAGGGCCATCACATGCTCGGTGAGCTGCTCCCACGCCTCATAGAGGGAGGCCAACTCTCGTTTTAGCGCATTGTACTCGTCGGAGAGATCACGGGCCTGCGCGCCGTCGCCCGCGTAGGCGTCGGGATCGGCCATCTTCGCCTCCAGGACCTCCTGTCGTTCCTCGATTTCGATGATTCGATCTTCGGTTTCTTCCAGCTTTTTCTTCACCTGGTACGAGTTGAGGTCGGCAAAGGGCCCATTGGCCGGACGGGAAGACGTTGCAGCAGACCGGGCCTCCTGTGGGTCCGAGTGGTCGGTGCCGTTTCTGGCAGGGGCCGAGCGGGAAGCCTCAGCGGCCGCGGGGGTTCCCTCCAGCGGCCGCGCTGTGCCCTCCTCCACCTGCCACCGGAAGTCGGAGTAGTTCCCGAGGAAGGTGCGCACGGTGCCCCCGCCCACCCGCCAGATGCGCTCCGCCACGGCGTCGAGCACGTGCCGGTCGTGGCTCACGAGCACGAAGGTCCCCTCGTACTGCTGCAGCGCCTCTACGAGCACCTCCTTGGATTGGATGTCGAGGTGGTTGGTGGGCTCGTCGAGAATGAGGAAATTCGCCTCGGAAAGGAGCGTGCGAGCCAGGGCCACGCGGCTCTTTTCGCCGCCGGAGAGCACGCGGACGTTTTTGAAGGCGTCGTCGTCGGTAAAGAGGAACGCCCCCAGGAGGCTGCGGAGTTCGGTCGCGGGCCGGTCGGGCGCCACCTTGCGGACGGCGTCGAACACCGTCTGGTCGGGGTCAAGGGTGTCAGCCTGGTGCTGAGCGTAGAACGACATATTGACCTTGTGCCCGGGGGTGCGCTCGCCCTCAAACGCTTCCACCCCACGCAGGATGCGGGCGAGCGTGGACTTCCCCGCACCGTTGGGGCCCACCATCGCGATTTTGTCGCCGCGCTCAATGGTGAGCGGCCCGGCGTTCTGGAAGACGCGTTCGGGTCCGCTCTCCGTCTCGTAGGTTTTGCTAAAGCGCGAGAGCTCCATCACGATTTCGCCGGAGCGGGGCGGATCGGGGAAGCGGAAGTGCGGCGCCGGATCGTCGTCGGGCGGCGGTGGGATCCGGTCCATCTTCTCCAGCTTCTTAATCCGGCTCTGCACCTGACTGGCCCGCGAGGCGTTGTAGCGGAACTTGGAGATGAACGCCTCAATCTCTTCGATTCGCTTCTGCTGGTTTTCGTACTCGCGCCGCCAGCGCTCGTATCGCTCCTCCCGGGCCTGCAGGTAGTCGGAGTAGTTGCCGTCGTAGTGCAGCAGGCGCCCACGGGTCACCTCCGCGATGGCGGTGACCATCCGGTCGAGCACCGACCGGTCGTGGCTCACCAGGACGACGGTGCCCGGGTAGCCTTCCAGGTAGCCCTCCAGCCAGTCGATGCTCTCGATGTCGAGGTGATTCGTCGGCTCGTCGAGGAGCAGGAGGTCCGGCTCTTCCAGCAACAGGCGCGCCAGCGCGGCTCGCATGCGCCAGCCGCCGGAGAAAGTGTGCAGCGGGCGGTCGAGCGCATCGGGCTCAAAGCCGAGCCCGGTAAGGGCTGCCTCGGCCCGCGGGCGAATGCGGTGGGACTCGTGCTTGTTGAGGTCTTCTTGGACCCGTTCGAGTTGGTTTAGGAGCTTCGTGTGCTCCCCGCTCTCATGATCCGTATCGTTGAGCTGTGTACTAATCTGTTGCTCCTTTTCCTCGAGCGCCAGTACATGCTCGAACGCCCGGAGGGCCTCCTGCCGGACCGTGCGGTGATCGGGAAGGGCCTGCACATCCTGCTCCAGATATCCGATCGATACTCCTTCGCGGACGATGCGGCCCTCATCGGGTGTGATCTGCCCATCGATCAGCCGGAGAAGGGTGGTTTTGCCAGCCCCGTTCGGGCCGACGAGGCCGATGCGGCCGCCGTCTGGCGACAGCGTCCACGACAGGTCGTCAAAAAGGGCCTCGTCTCCAAACTGAATCGAGACGCCGTCGAGCTTGACCATAAGAGGGCCGCACCTGAAGGACGAGACAATCACGCATCTGCATGCCACGGTCCGGACCGGAAAACGTTGCGCACCGGACCGATCCGGGTCGTGATTTCTCCACGGACCTCCGGGGACGGCCGCCCGGGCCCGGCCGCCTACTCGTCTCGGGCCTCCGGCCCGGAGAGTGCGCCAAGGCTCGCCTCCAGTCGATCGCTCAGGCCGTCAAGTTCGTCGCGGACGGTGTCGTGTTCTGCGTCAAGCTCGTCCCGCAGGTCGTGGAGGTCTTCCGCGAGGGCCAGTGCCGTAATGACGGCGGTGGTGAGCTCGGCCTGCTCTGGGTGTGCGTCTTTAAACTTCTCCATCCGGGCGTTCACGGCCGCCGCCACCTCTCGGGTAAACGCCTCGTTTTCTTCGTGCACCCGCAGGGCGTACTCGCGGCCCAGAACATGCACGCGGATGGACTTCATATTGTCGGCATCGGCCATGGGGGCAGGGGGACGGTGAGCAGGCGCGGGGCGTGGCGGCTAGTCCGCGGTGTCCGAACTCTCTTCATCCTCCGCATCCTCCTCGGGAGATGTCGCCTCCAGATACTCGTCGATGGCGTCGATAAAGCGGGAGACACGGGAACGAAGGGCCTCCGGATCATCGTCGAGCGTCAGCACAGCCTTGTCGTCGGGGACCACAGGCCGCTCGCTGAGCTCCTGGACGTTCTCGCGTAGCCGTTCGTTTTCGGCTTGCAGTCGATCGATGGTGTCAGCGGCCCGCTCCACCCGGCGGTGGAGCCGGCGGAAGGCGTCGCGGTACGCCTCCGGCAGATGAGAACAGTCGGCCTCGGGATCTGCCGCTCGATCCTCGTCTCCTCCCGAGGGCGTATCGGCCGGGTTCTCATGAGGCGACCCGGAATCGGGCGATTGCTCCTCGGACGCGACGGACTCCGGCATAGAAGATGGGGCGTCCGGATCGGGCAGGGACCTGTCGAGCGCGTCGTTCATGGCGAGCCCGGGATGGATGAGGGCACGAGGGGCCTGAGCGCCCGGTCGGTTCGAGTACTGCTTGAGGCGTCTATGGGGAATACGATAGGGGACAGCATCCACCAACTCAAGCTCCTGAGCGATTTTTCTGAGATCTGCCCGGGATCGCCGCCCCATTCCTTCTCAGCGCTCCCTTTCGCCCCTTCAGGCAAACATCAGGAGAATGGCCACGATAGCAATGGCAATGTACGGATACTTCCATCGCTGCTCCATGGGCGAGAAGGCGTTGTGATTTACTGTCGGAGGGTCGCGTTGTGCCGATGCTCCAGGGTGTTGACGATGGCGTCGATTTGTTCGTCCACCTCCTCGTCGGTCAGCGTGCGGTCGGCACCAAAGCGGAGGGTGAACGCGACGCTTTTCTCGTCGTCGGGAATGCCCTCGCCCTCGTAGACGTCAAACACATCGACGCGGCGCAGGAGGGGCGACCCGGCGTCCCGCATGGTGGCCTGGAGCGGCCCCACGGGCTGATCGGCAGGAACGAGCACAGCCAGGTCGCGATCCACGACGGGAAAGCGGCTCACCGGCTCGTACGTGCGCGTCAGTTGGGGAGCGGCCTGGTCCACGAGCGTGGTCCAATTGAACTCAGCTACGAAGACCGGGTCGTCGAGGTCAGCATCGGCCGCCACCGCGTCGCGAACGCGGGCCACCGTGCCGAGGGGCGTCCCGCCCGCCGTCACATCGAGTTGGTGGGTTGTGATGGCGGTGGTTCCGTCGGTGCGCGGGGTCATCTCGATCTCTGGGAGGCGGAGGTCGTCGAGGAGCCCCTCGACGGTGCCTTTGAGATCGAACAGGTCGGCCTCCCGGGGATCGGTATCCCAGCCGGTGGGCGCATGGGGACCGCTGAGGACGAGCAGCAGGGCGGGATGTTCGTCGAAGCCCGGCACCAGGGAATCCTCACCCGCTGCGGCCCGGCGGTACACGTGTCCGATCTCAAAGAAGCGGACACGTGTACCGCCGGGCCGCAGCGGGTGAGGATTCCATGGTGCCGGGCTTCGACGAGCATCCCGCCCTGCTGCTCGTCCTCAGCGGTCCCCATGCGCCCACCGGCTGGGATAGCGATCCCCGGG
>JAWOAQ010000096.1:0-18281 GCA_046498495.1 Salinibacter sp.
GCCGACCATACATGCTTTTTTCCCTGGGCTGCGAGCTCCAGGGTTTGATCCTTGAGGACAACGTTCATCTCGTTTTCGGCCGACACCTGTGCAATGCCGGCGCCCATCAGGCCCGCCCCCAGGACCCCGACGGTGTCCACGGGGCGCGAGCGATCGTCCCACGGATTTTTCTCGCCGGATTGCTTCGCAAAAAAGACCTGCACGAGGGCCTTCGACTCTCGGGTGAACACCAGATCGCCGAAGTGACGCATCTCGGCGTCGAGTCCTGCGTCCAGCCCGTCTTCCACGCCGGTGCGCACTGCGTCGATGATGCGGGCGGGGGCTGGGTAGTTGCCCCGCGTGCGTGCCTCCGTTCGCTTGCGGGCCTGGCGGTAGATAAGGCGGCGGCTGAGCGTGTTGCTTTCAAGGACCTGCTCACCGAGCGACGGCCCCTCCCGGGTCACCGTCCGCGTGCCGTCGGCGAGTTCCTGCGCGGCCTGTACCGCAGCCCGGTGGAGGCCAGGGGCGTGGATGAGGGCGTCGACCAGGCCCAGGCGTTGGGCCTTCTCGGGATAGGTGTTCTTGCCCGTTAGCATGAGGGTCAGCGCCTGCTGGACCCCGATGAGCCGGGGCAGGTACTGGGTGCCGCCCCCACCGGGGAGCAAGCCGAGCTGCACCTCGGGGAGGGAGAGGTGCGTCGCGTCGGCCCTTGAGGCGAGGCGATAATCGCACCCGAGGGTGAGTTCGAGTCCCCCCCCGGCGCAGGGGCCGTGGATGGCGGCGACGGTGGGCACCTCCAGGGCGCGGAGCCGCGACACCAGCCGATGGGCCTGACGCGAGACCGCCCGGGCCTCGGCGGGCATCTCAAACGCAGAGAGCATGTTCAGGTCCGCCCCTACGACAAAAGAGTTGGGCTTGCCGCTGGCGAGGACAAGTCCACGAATGCGGTCGGTGCCCGACACGGTGTCGAGCAGTTCGGAAAAGCCGTCGAGCGTAGCTTGCGAGATCTTGTTGACGGCGGCCGAGGGGGCATCGAGCCAGGCGGTGGCGACGCCGGACGGGTCGAGGTCGAGCCGAATCTGGTTGGTGGAGAGGGAGGGAGACGTGCTCATAAGGGGAACCCAGAAGGGAAAGGGGAAAAAACGACAGGCTACGGCAGACGCTCGATCAGCATCGCGTGGCCCTGGCCGCCGGCTGCGCAGGCCGCCACCAGGGCCCACCGGCCGTCCTCCACGTGCAGGCGGTGGGCGGCGGTCGTAACGAGGCGCGTGCCGGTGGCGCCGAAGGGATGCCCGAGCGAAAGGGAGCCGCCCCAGGCGTTGAGCCGATCGGGATCAATCGAGCCGACCGCCGAGGAGCGATTGAGGGCGTCTTCCGCAAAGGTGTCGGATTGCAGGGCTTCAAGAACGGCCAGGACCTGCCCGGCAAACGCCTCGTGAAGCTCGACCACGTCGATATCCTCGAGCGTGAGGCCCGCGGCGTCGAGCACCTGGGGAATGGCGTAGGCGGGGCCGAGCAGAAGTTCGGCGCCCGGGTCTTGCGCCACGTAGGTGTAGTCGCGGAGCGCGGCCTGGGGCGAAAGGCCGTCGGCCTCGGCGGTTTCCTGGGCCATGAGCAGCGTGGCAGAGGCCCCGTCGGTAAGGGCGGACGCGTTGCCCGCCGTCACGGTGCCGAAGGGGGAGATGAACGCCGGCGGGAGCGACGCCAGCTTCTCCTCCGACGTGTCGTCGCGGATTACGTTATCGGTCGTAATCGGGGCGAAGTCCGGGGGCGGCGTGGCGGGGTGAAGCTCCGCGTCGAAGTGTCCGGCGTCTCGGGCCGCAGCGGCTCGCTGGTGCGACCGCAGGGCATAGTCGTCCTGTGCGTCTCGGGTCACCCCGAACTGGGCCGCCAGGCGGTCGGCACTCTCGCCCATCACTTCTCCGGTGGAAAACTCGGCGATCGCCGGGGATTCGGGAAGGAGGTCCGAGGGGCGGAGTCCGTCCAGCAAATCCACGTAGTCCGAGGGACCCTTGGCCCTTTGGGCCTCAAACAGGCGCTTGCGCAGGGGCCGAGCAACCCGGATTGGCGGATCGCTCAGTGTTTCCGTCCCCCCCGCCACGACCACGTCGGCCTGGCCCGTTTGAAGCAAGTCGACCCCGCTGGTGAGGGCCTGGTTGCTGGAGATGCAGGCTGCGGTGACTGTAACGGCGGGCACCGAGTTGGGGATCCCCGCTGCGAGCGCTGCCTCGCGGGCCACGTTGCTCGTCTCTGGGTCCTGGATGACCGAGCCCATCACCACCCGGTCGATCCGGTCGGGGGGCCACCCGGTCCGACTCAGAAGGCCTCGGAGCACCATCCGCCCCATGTCATACGCCATGAGGTCTTCGTAGCCGGTGCCCGACCGCTGAAAGGGGAGTCGGCAGCCGTCGACGAGGACGGCCGTTCGGAGGGAGGAAGCAGACATCACAGGATAGGAGGTACGATAGAAGGGCCCTTTTCCAAACGCATGCCGGCCGGACCCGTTGCATGGACGTGAGAGAAAAGATCCTCGCGTGGCGCCTCTTGCAAACGGATCGTTCATCCTAACCGCCAGTTCGGAGTCACGCGCCCGCCTCATCATGGATAGACGGTGCTTTTTATGAGTGAAAACGATACGTCTACGCTTGTTGGCCGCCAACCTGTGCTGGAGGCCCTGGAACGCGACCGCCTCGGCATTGAGAAGGTGATGCTGGAGCAAGGGGCCACCGGGGAGCGCATTGGGGCGATCCGCCAGGCGGCAGAGGCGCGGGGGGCCCCGGTGCAGTACGTTCCGACGACCCGTCTCCGCCACGAAGCCGAAGGGGCGGCCCACCAGGGCGTCGTGGCCATCACGGCCCCAATTCGGTATCGTGAGGCGGACGAGATGCTCTCTGAGATTGCCCCGACCTGGGGCGTGGTGAAAGACAAACAGCCGCTTCTCCTGGCGGTTGACCGGGTGACCGACCCCCGGAACTTTGGCGCCATCCTGCGGAGTGCCGTGGCGGCCGGCGCGGACGGCGTGCTGGTGCCCCACCGGGCAATGGCGCCGCTCAATGCGGCCGCCATCAAAGCCAGTGCCGGAACGGCCCCGCGCATCCCGATTGCCCGCACGGACGACCTGGCTCGCGTCCTGGAGCAGGTGAAAGAGCGCGGCTACTGGGTGGTTGGGGCGGAGGGCACAGCCGAGACGCCGTATTGGAGCGTCGATTGGGATCGTCCGCTGGTCGTCGTCATCGGAAGTGAAGGAGAGGGACTGTCTCCTGATGTCGTCGCGGCCTGCGATGAACAGGTGGCCATTCCGATGCGGGGCCCGGCGGAGTCGCTGAATGTGTCTGTAGCGGCGGGCCTTCTCCTCTTCGCCGCCGCCCGGCCTCGAACCCAAGACGCGTCGGACTCGGAGTAGGAACGATCCCAGATCGACCGAGGCCCACGGCGGATTGCTGTCGAAAGATCCGTTTCCCACGGTGGGATTGCGCCCATGGTTTACATTGGGGGATCGCTACATCTGCTAGGTTGCAAGTAGAAGTCGACGAGAAGCCCATCCTGAGCGTCGCGTACGGGGGAAGCAATTCAGCGCTCCCGGAAGGGATCGTCACATAGGGGAAAGAGGCACTGGGAACTCTTTCCCCCCACGTTTATCCCATGGGGACCCAATTCTAACACTTGTATCGAAGGGGCTCCTGTTTCCGCTGGATAGATGAGGCGGGAATTCCTGGATGATAGAGCCTTAAGACTTGCCCCCTTCGATTTTGTGGAAAGCCCGCACCTCTCTTTCCAATTACTGAACTGCAGCTATGTCCTCTTCTCGCCCTGCTCCACTGCGCACGTCGTTATCAAGTGCTCCGTGGGCCGCTGCTCGCCTCCTCGGATTGGTTGTCTTGCTTGTGATGGGGGTCCCCCTCATCAGTGCCTGCGACGGAGGGGGGGAGGGACCAGCCCCGTCGGATTTGGAGGGGACGTATGTCTTTGACCGGTTCGAGTTTGTGGTTCAAGGAGTGAACAACTTTGATCTTCTTGCCGATACGCTCGTCGTGTCCGAGAATTCGCCCCGGATGGAGTTCTTTGGTGGGAATGCCACTGCCAACCTTGTGTACCGGATCGAGGACAGCGGCGGGAGCTCCTTTCTTCCGGGTCAATTTGCCACCCGTCCCGATCGCGTCACTGTGGACTTTAGTCAGGTCAGTGAGGACGATCGATTCGAGATTCTCCTGCCCCCTGTGGTGCGGTTTCAGATTGAGGACGACCGCTCGACGCTTGTGGCGGAGCAGCCGGTGGACGATGTCAATCTGCGCGAGTACGCTCCGGAGCGGTACGGAGGGCTCACGCAGAACGTAGACGGAACGCTTCGCATGCGGCTTCAGCGTCAGTGACGACACGTCTCCCTGCTTCCCGGTTCACTTCACGGTCTTCTCGTTTCCCGACGCTCCTCATGCTTTTCTCTACGACTCTTTCCTCTCGCTTCCTTGGATGGGCCGCCGGCACTGGGCTCCTCGCGTGTACGCTCATTGGAATTGGGGGAGTCCAGCCCGCCGACGCTCAGTTCCGCGATGTGGGGTACACCCTTGAGCCCACAGTGGTAAACGTATTTGGGGCGGACAACGCGGCATTTCACGACGAGCCGCTCTATGGGGGAGCGCTGGGCCTTGGCTTCGGGCGGTCCTTTGAGCTCAGTGGGGAGTACCTTATCAACACCGGTGCAACCGCCGAGCTCTCTCGCGTCGATGGGCTGGAAGGCCTCGTGGACCGCTCGGTGGACGTGCGCCGCTATGGGGGCCGCATGCGCATCAACCTGGCCAGCGGACAATTTCAGCCGTACCTCACGGCCGGGACGGGGGCGCTTCGGCTCGATCCTGAAGGAGCAGATCCCACCCGGACGATCTACGCCATTGGAGGCGCAGGGCTCACCTTCAGCGCGCGCAACCAGTATCGCGTGTCGCTTGGGGGAGAGATGCTCAGCTACCGGTACGACCCGGTGGAAACGTTCCTGGGGCCGAACTCAGGGTTCGAAAGCAACGAGCGACTGGTACGGAGCCCGTCCCTCACGGCTTCGGTATCGCTTTTCCTGGGCGGACGCGCACCGGGAGAGCCCACGGCGCTTGATCGTCGTCTCGAAGAACAGTTCGGGCAAGGGGGAATCCTCCGCAATACACAACTCTTTGTGAACCCATTTTACGGCCGGATCGAGTTCAACGATGCGCTGAACTTCCCCAAGGACCAAAACCTAACGGGGGTAAACGCCGGGGTCGAGCTTGGGCCCTACGTGGGGCTTCGTGGCTTTTACTGGCGGGCAACGACGGGAGACGACCTGCTCGATGAGTTTGCGGACGGGTTTGAGGGCATGGAGCTGTACGGAGGAGAGCTTCGGCTCCGGCTGAACGCCGAGCTGGGACGGGGATTTGTGCCGTACGCTACCCTCGGCGGGGGCTTTCTCAACGTGCAGGGGGACTACGAGGACGACATCCCGGAGCAATCCTCCCTCCCCGCCGACCGATTCTTCTCGATGGCTGGCGGCGGGCTGGAGGTGCCCGTCTCCCGAAACCTGAAACTGTCGGGCGGGCTCCGGTCGATGTTCATGAGCGACCAGAACATCGAGGGGGTAGACGACCCGGGGGATGTTCGCGCAAGCCTGATGTACAGCGCGGGCATTGAGTTTCGGATCGGCGGGGGCGGCCGGGCGCCGCGTCCGGAGGAGGGCGAGGCCCCGCCGCGCGCCCCGATGCCGGAGGCGCAAAGCCCATCGGGAGCCGAGGACGATGAGACATCGCCCGATGAGGCGGCGCCCGAAGAGACGCCGCCCGAACGGGAGGCGATATCGCCCCGCCAGGCCGAGTTAATGGCGGAGGTCGACTCCCTCCAGCAGGCCCTCGAAACGCTTCGAGGCGAGAGGCAGGCGGAGCGCGCTCTGCAGGCACGGTCCGTTCCGGCCCGCGACACGACGATCCAATCGACCGTTTCGGGGCGGACCATCACCATCCCGGTTCCGACCAACGGGGAGCTTTATGTGCGATATGGAGACGGGGGCGGCGCCCCGCAGGCCACGCGGCGGGATACTGTTGCGGCCGCAGAACGTGGGGCGGGACAGCCGTCGGCCCAGATGCGCCCGGAGGCGGTGGAGCGTAGGGTCGAGGCCGCCGTCGATGCGGCCCTTCAGGCCGACACGTCGGAGGTCTCCTCCGAAGCCGATGTGGACCGAATTGTTCAGCGGGCCGTCGAGCGGGCCCTGGAAGCGCAGACGCCGACGGCGGAAGAGGACCTGGATCGGGACGAGCGCGAAGCCGACCAGGAGACCATGCGGCGAATGGAAGAGGAGCTGGCTGAGCTTCGAGAGCGCCTTCAAGAGCAGGCGGACGAGGCGGATCGGAGCCGGCGAGAAGCGGCCAACCGCTCGGGCACAGAGGTGGTGACGCAGACAACCTCGAGCGATGACAGTTCGCCGTTTTACCGGCAGACGCTTGGGCGTCCCCTCACGTACATCGTCCCTGTGACGGGCGTGCGGGTGGGGGAAGGCCCCAACCAGTTTCAGGTGGGGCTCCGCGGGGATTACCGGCTCCAGCCGGAATCGCGACTGCACATTATGCCGGAGCTCGCCGTGGGCCTGGGCAGTGGCGAAACCTCGGTCTCGTTCCTGGCGAATGGGGCGTATAGCTTCCTCCGCAATCGGACCTCGGAGTGGACCAACGCTCCGCTGGAGCCCTACAGTGGCCTTGGCGTGGGCCTGATGAGCGATGGCGGCCTGTCCTTTGAGTTCGTCTCCAATCTGTTCCTGGGGGTCAATTACCGGTTCGCAAACGGCCAGACGGGCTTCATCGAGCTGGGGACACTGGACGTCTTCGATACCAATCGGTTTACCATCGGGTACCGAATTCGCCTGTAGGCCTCCGCTGTCGGTTGAAGGATCTCATGCTTATGTCTCGTATTCTCTATCCCCTTTTCGCGATGCTCCTCCTGGGCGGCGGCATGTTCAGCCTGGTGCCCCAGGAAGGCGCCGCGCAGGCGCCGCCGAGTGTCGAGCAGGTCCGGGAGCGGATTCGCGTGCTGCGCGGCGGGCCGGAAGCATCCCCCGCGGCGAGTGCAGAGGCGGTCCGACCCGCAGATTCGGCACGCCCGCCGGCCCGTGCCGCGGGCGGGATCACCGAGCGGGAGCTCCGGCAGTTCGAGGAGCGGCTCATCCGTCGCGTGCGGGACATTGTGCGCCGACAACTGGCCCTGGACCGCGATCAGGCGCGCCTCGACGAGCGTGAGCGTGAACGTTCCACGCGTCCAGAATCCCTCAGTCCTGCACCGGCCCCGAACATCTTTCAGTACTACTATCCTCCATCGGTTGCCGAAACGACGGGGGCTGCCCCGGCACCACCACCCGCTCCGGACACAAGCCGACCTGCTCCGGACACGAGCGGTGCCGCTCCCCCCGCGGCCTCTCCGGACTCAATTCAACAGCCCATGTCTCCCCCGCCGGACACGGTCATGCAGACCCGCGTCGTACAGGTCCGGCGCTCGTTCCTGGAAGCTGGTCTGTTTCGGGGGTTTGAGGTGAACTTTCGCGTGGGGGATAGCACCCTGCTCCCACGCGCAGAGCGGTCGCTGGATGCGGTCGGGCAGGTCCTTCAGCAGTATCCGGCCCTTCGTCTTGAGATCGCGGGGCATACCGACGATACGGGGCGTGAGGCTTCAAACCAGGCCTTATCGGAGGCGCGGGCCGAGGCCGTCCGGGAGTATTTGGTGGATCGATTTGCGATCACCTCCGATCGCTTAGAGGCCCGTGGATATGGAGAATCCTCTCCCATCGCGTCCAACGATGCCCCTATGGGGCGTGAACTGAACCGACGGGTCGAGTTTGTCGTGCTCAATCCTGAGGACGCCGAACGCATTCTGGATTCCACAGACGCGTCGGAGGAGGAGTGACGCATCGCCGTCCCTCTCTCACGGAGAGGATATCAGGAGGCCTGGGACGGAAGGTCGTCGGTCGCAGGCGCTGGGGTGTTCTGCCGGGAGGGGACAAACGTTTCGGCACCCGTGCCCTGGTACAGCATGGCGGCCCCGCCCGCCAGCACGTAAAATACAAGCTGGGCCCCGTGCGTAAGGACGGCGTAGGTGAGTGCCGCTTCGGAGGGCACGCCGTAGAGATGGACGAGCGCCTGCTCGGTGATGTAGTGGTAAGACCCGATGCCCCCAGGGGTGGGGACGAGCAGGCCAAGGGCCCCAATCGCCATAAGGGCCCAGGCGTCCCCAATCCCGATCCCGTACGGCTGGGCGAGGTCCAGCATGAAGAACGGAATGTAGGCCATGAACAGATAGGCGCCCCACATCCCAACCGTTGAGATCAGGAGCGCGCCGCGGCGGCGGGAAAGCAGGAGCGTGCCCATTCCGTGTTGAAACGACGTAAGGGCGGGCTTGACCGTTTCGGCCCAAAAGCGGCCGAGGGCCGAGTCTTCGGTGTCGGTCCACCGCAGAAGGACGACGCTTCCCCCAATGACAACGAGAAGGCCGATCAATCCCCCCAGAAGCCACCCCACTGGCAGCGACGTCAGGGTCTCCCAGGCGGGGCCGAAGAACTGGGTCTGAAGCACCGACAGGCGGTCTGAGAGCAGAGCCACCGCGCTGATGAGAGCGAGCCCGAGCACGGCCGTGTCGAAGATGCGCTCGGACACAACCGTTCCCAATAGGCTGCTAAACCGATACGGGGTCCGTGCGGCCATATTCGCGGTGCGGGCCACCTCGCCCATCCGAGGGGCCACGTAGTTGATCATATAGCCGATCATCACCGAGGAGAACGAGGCCTCCAGTGTGTTCGATGCGGCGGCCTCCTCGCGCGACACGTCGGCGTCGGAGAGGGGCGGGAGGGCATCAATCAGAACGTTCCACCGCCAGGCCCGGAAGAGATTTCCGGCCAGAGCCAAGACAATGAGGGGGGCGAGCCACCGGTAGTCGGCCTGTTGAAAGGCCTCCGCAATGCGACCAAGGTCTGCACCATAGAGTGCCAGGGCCAGCAACCCGGCAGCAAGAAGAAAGCTGGCGGCCTGAAACAGACGGCGACGCATGTGCGAACGGGGAGAATGAGTGGGGGAAACGACAACTGCGACGCGCAGCGGTCATTAGTCGCCCGTACGGAGGTCCACCACCTCCGTGTTTGCTGGAGGATCGAACGAGAAGGTGGTGTCCGTAATCGACGGGTTTTTCTGGATGTCCTGAAGGTTCAGCGTAAAGGTGGCCCCGTCCCGGTCCACAGCCCGGAGGCGCGTCACCACGCGGTCGGAACGACGCACCCAGAGCGACGCGCGTTGAAATCGGGCCTCCTCGCTCGTGGCTGACAGGGACAAAACAACATAAGAGGCATCGTCCTCCGCGTCCCGCTCGCGCTCAGTTACCTCGTAGTCATCGGCGGATCCCTCCAGAAACGTCTCCGGGGTGATCGGGCCGTCCTCCGTGTCTGCGTCGTCCACAATCACCTGGCTGTCGGCGGGGGTGTAGATCCACGTCGTGGAGCCATTGGTGACGACCACCTGCCCAGGGGTCTCCACGCGGTACTGATCGCCGGCGAGGGTGACTGATCCCTCGATCCGGGTGGAATCGTCGGCAAACTCCGATCCGACCACCTGCGTGAAGTTGGCCTGGAGCCCATCGAGGGCTCGATATGCCGTCCGCACGTCGTCTAGGGTGAGGGACGGTTGTGCCGTTGCTGGCAGGGCCATCAGGATGAGAAAGACACAAAGGATCGAACAGCGATTCATAAACGCAAGGCGCGAGGCAACGATGGACGCGGTGCCTGTACTATAGACCTCACAGGAATATCCCGCCTCGTTCCAAAGGTTCACGAAATCACGATGTGGGACGTCCCTCCAGGGGAATGGACGCCCGACGTTCGTGGAGGGCCCCCTCGGCAGTTTGGGTGCTTTCATAAAGGTGCAAGGTCGTTGCCTGGAAGCTTTCGAACGCAGGAGGGGACGCAGAGGCCAGCGCTTCGTGCACCGCCTCGGGATCGGGATCGTCGAGGCGGCCAAAGGTGATGTGGGGGCGGAAGGCGCGATCGTCGGGGGGAAGGCCCTCGGCCGCCAGCGCGTCGCTCACCGTCTCGTACAGGGCACGGAGGGACTCGCTGCGCTCGACGCCCAGCATCACAACGCGAGGAGTACGCCGAGACGGCAATACGTCAAGTCCATACGGGACACAGCGGGCCGGTGGGGCGCTAAGGGCCGCGAGCGCGTCTTTGTAAGCCTTGCCCGTTGGAACGTCCACCTCCCCGATAAATCGGACGGTGAGATGGAACTGACTCGGGTCCGTCCAGCGAGCCGGGAGGGGAAGCGTGTCCTGTAGCTCCGTGCAGGCGGTCCGAAGGTCGGAGGGGGGATCGAGGGCGGTGAAGAGCCGCATGGCAGGCCGGGTGGATGAATACGACGGCGAAACGGAAACTGAAGCCCGGGTGGGAGGTTCGGAGGGAGCCGCTCCTGTCACGAGTTCCACTGGACCATGCGTCTCCAAAAAATCGTGTCGGGAGGGCAGACGGGGGTGGACCGTGCAGCTCTTGATGCTGCGCAGGAGTATGGAATGTCTATTGGAGGATGGTGTCCGAAGGGACGCCGGGCGGAGGACGGACGTATTCCGGCCCGGTATCCGCTCTCAGAAACACCGTCGGCTGCCTATGAGCAGCGCACCGCATGGAATGTGCGCGACAGCGAGGGGACGCTCATTATTACCGACGGCGGGATGGAGGGAGGGACGGCGTTGACGCACGCGGTGGCACAGCGCCGGGGGCGGCCGGTGCTACACGTCCGAACCAGCGACCCGGTCCCCGTTCCCATGATTCGGGCCTGGGGAGAAGAACACGACATTCGTGTTCTGAACGTGGCGGGGCCGCGGGCCAGTGAAGCCGACGGCATCTACGTCCGGGCGTACACCCTCCTGTCCACGTTCCTCGGAGCCGTATTGGACGCCGCGGCGCGCTAAATCGGCCAGCGAAGAGAATGAGGGCGCCCGCGTTTCTCTGCGCGGGCCGCGACGCCGAGACACGAGAAAATTGCTAGCCGAGGTCAGTTCATCGGCAGCCGGTGGATCCACAGGTCGTCAGCGTGTTTCCAGTGGCCGCGTCGGTGCCGCGGTCCTCCCACGTCTCCATTGCCCAGGAGGGCCTGTCGCTCCCATGCGGTTGTGGAGGGGGCGGGTAGGGCCAGGACGGGGTTAGGCAGAAGGGGGAGGATCCTCCGGGGGCTCGGGGCGTCGACGATGCCGTTGGGCAAACAGATCTTCTCCGGATTCGACCCGGCGGGCCGCACGCCAAAGCATCCCGACCGCTGCGAGGGTGGACACGATCACAAACACGGCCAGGGCAGGCCACAGCGGCGCTTCAAATCCAAACTGACTGGCACGGGCCTCGGGCATCTGGCGCCATTTGTCAAGCACCCACACGACAAAGGCGGTGCCCAGCACGGCGAAGGTGACGGCGCCCCCTTTCAAGAGGCGAGCGGGGGCAGGGGTGTCGGGGTCAAGCATGGGTCAAGCGGTCGGGCCAGTCGTCAGTGACGGGGCGAACGGAGAGGCCGGCACTGCGGAGGTGCGCCTTCGCCTCCTCCACGGTGTACTCCCCGAAGTGGAAGATGGAGGCGGCCAGAACTGCGCTTGCGCCTCCGTCTTCGAGCCCCTCGCGCAGGTGCTTCAGCGTGCCGGCCCCGCCGGACGCGATCACAGGAATGTTCACGCGCTGGGTTACGGCACGGAGCAGGTCCAGATCGTATCCGGCCTTGGTGCCGTCCCGGTCCATTGAGGTCAGCAGAATCTCGCCGGCCCCCCGCGCGGCGGCCTCGGCGGCCCACGCCACGGCATCCTGCCCCGTGCCCTTTCGCCCCCCGTGAACAAAGACCTCCCATTCCAGCGGGTCCTCGCTCACGCGTTTTGCGTCGATTGCGACGACAATGCACTGGTCCCCAAACGCATCCGCTCCGCGCTCAATGAGGGTCGGGTCCTTCACCGCGGCCGAGTTGATGGCGACCTTGTCGGCCCCGGCGTGCAGCATGGCGCGCATGTCGTCCACCGACCGCAGCCCTCCGCCGACGGTGAGAGGAATAAAGACCTGATCGGCGGTTCGGCGCACCACATCGTGCATGATGTCGCGTCCTTCGTGGGTGGCCGTGATGTCGAGGAAGACCAGTTCGTCGGCGCCCGCGGCATCGTACGTGCGGGCCTGCTCGACCGGGTCGCCGGCGTCGCGGATGTCGACAAAGTTAATGCCTTTCACCACGCGGCCGTCGTCGACGTCGAGGCAGGGAATGATGCGTTTGGCAAGCGGCATGGCAGCAGAACGGTCAGGGTACGTGTGAGAATGGGGGGCGGGAGGCCCTACTCCCGAAGCGCGGCGGTGGAGAACGTATCGAGGTCGACCGACTCCGGATCGTTCCAGGCCCAAAACTGCTGGCAGGGAAAGCGGTTCTCGTAGAGTGCCGTGCCCACAATCACCGAGTCGACCCCGTAGGGACGCAACGTCTGAATGTCCAGCAGGTCGTCGTACCCGCCCATGCCGCCGGAGGCCGTGATCTTGGCGTCCGAGAGGTGCCGCCCAAGCGTGCGATAGGCCTGGATGTTCGGGCCTTCCATGGTGCCGTCGCGGCTGATGTCGGTGTATATGAACCGACGCACGCCCCGGCCTTCCATGTCCTGGGCGAACTCGACGGCGTCGAGGCCCGAGCCCTCCGTCCAGCCCTGTACTTTCACCTCGCCGTCCTGCGCATCGAGCCCCACCACCACGCGCTGCGCCGAGAAGTGCTCGATGGCCTCTTCCACGAGGGCGGGGGACCGGACGGCCGCCGTTCCCAGGATCACGCGGTACACGCCCATCTCGAGCGCGGCTTCGATCTGATCCATGGAGCGAATGCCGCCCCCGAGCTGAACCGGGATGTCGAGGGCCTCGCACATATCCTGAATCACGCCGCGGTTGTGGTCCCCCTCGCCCCGGGCGGCGTCGAGGTCCACGACGTGGAGGGTCTGCGCATTCTGCACGCGCCAGAGTTTCGCCATCTTGACCGGGTCCTCGAAGTAGACCGTTTCATCGTCGTAGTCGCCCTGGCGGAGTTGAACGCAGCGGCCGTCACGCACGTCCACGGCGGGGATGAGCAGCGTCATAGCGGAAGCGGGTTGGAAAGCAGAACGGCGAATGAAGCAGCGGGGGGCTACGCCGAATCGGCCGCCGCGGAGCGGGGCATCGTGGCGAAGTTGTTGAGGAGGCGAAGGCCGGCGGCCTGCGACTTTTCGGGATGGAACTGGACGCCGCAGACGTGGTCGCGCTGCACAATGGCGGGAAACGAGTGGCCGTAGGTGCTGGTGGCGAGCACGTCGTCGGAATTGTCGGGCACGGCGTGGTAGGAGTGCACGAAGTAGACGTAGGCCTCGTTGCCCAGGCCGTCGAGGAGCGGGTGGTTGCGGGTGGGCGAGAGGGCATTCCACCCCATGTGAGGGACCACGAGGTTGTCCATCTCATCGCCATCGGCGGCGTCGTGGAAGTGGCGCACGGTGCCGGGGAGAAGGCCCAGCCCGTCGTGGACGCCCTTCTCGTGGCCGGCGTCGAACAGGAGCTGCAGGCCCACGCACACGCCCAGGAGCGGGGTGCCGCGGTGGACGGCCTCTAGAATGGGCTCCTCCAGCCCGCGGGCCCGGATTTCGCCGATGCATGCGCCGAAGGCGCCTACGCCAGGAAGGACCAGCCGCTCTGCCTCGGCTACGGCGGACGGGTCGTCGGTGCGGGCAACGTCTGCTTCGACCCGCTCAAACGCCTTCTCGATGGAGCGGAGGTTGCCGATGCCGTAGTCGATGATTGTGAGCATAGGAGGTGGGGGCCGGGGCGCTGAGAGGGGGTGAGCGAACAGGACGCGGGCGTGGAGGGCGGAGGCTATTCCTCATTGAGCTCCGTCGAGCGGTGGGTGGCCGTGCCCACGGCATTGATGAGCATTGTCCGGAGGCCATGCTCCTCGAGTGACGAGACCGCCGCGATTGCGGTACCGCCGGGGGTTGTAACCTCATCGCGGAGGATCGCCGGGTGTTTGCCCGTCTCAATGGCCAGTTTTGCGGCGCCATAGACAGTTTGGCGGGAGAGCTTGGCGGCGTCGGCCCGCGATAGCCCCTGTTTTACACCGGCATCCGTAAGCGCCTCGATGAACATGTAGACGTAGGCCGGGCCGCTCCCCGAGAGCCCAGTGACGGCATCCATATGTTCTTCGGGCACCTCGACGACCTCCCCAACGGCCTCGAACACTTCGCGGGCCAGGGCCACATGCGTATCGGTGGCGTAGGTGCCAGCGGCCAGGGCCGTCGCGCCGGCATCGACCAGAGCGGGGGTATTGGGCATGGCGCGCACCACCGGCTGGTCCTGTCCAAAGCCGAGCTGGAGACGCTCGGTGGTAATGCCGGCCAGCACACTGATCACCAATGCCTCGCGCTCAATGTGTTCGCGGATCTCAGTCACCACCTGAGCCCGGCTCTGCGGCTTAATAGTGAGCAGCACGACGGAGGCGTTTTCCACTGCCGCTACATTGTCGGTCGTCGTTTCTAAGCCGGGAAATTCCTCGGCCATTGCATCGAGGGCCGATTCGGTGCGGCGCGTGGCAATCACCTGATCCGCGGCGATTAGGTCGCTATCGATCATACCGCCGATGAGGGCACGGCCAATGTTGCCCGCACCAATGACAGCAACGGTTTCGTCGGAGAGCATAGAAGCTAAGGGATAAACCGAGAGAGCTTGAAACGAGGGGCCGTGGGGACGGCAGGGAGCGACCGTGCGCCTCTTCTTTCGAATCCCCGAAGATCGAAGCCCAACCTCAGGAGAGCGTGCCCTTCGTGGACGCCACCTCGGGGTGGTCCGGGTCGCGATAGACGGCACGGCGAAGTGCCCGTGCCGCGGCCTTGAACGCAGCTTCGATCTTGTGGTGCGTGTTTTTGCCGTGAAGGATGGTGAGGTGCAGGTTGCAGCGGGCGTGCGTGGAGAGCGACCGCCACACGTGGGACACCAGTTCGGTGGAAAAAGTGCCCACCTGCTCGCGTCCCCAGTCGGCCTCGACATGGCAATAGGCACGGCCCGAGAGGTCGATCACACTGCGGGCCAGGGCGTCGTCCATGGGCACGTAGGCGTGGCCGTACCGGGCGATGTGTGCTTTGTCGCCGAGGGCCTTGCGGAGCGCCTGACCCAAAGCAATCGACACGTCCTCCACGGTGTGGTGGTCGTCCACGTGAAGGTCGCCGTCGCACCGGACGGTAAGGTCCAGGCCGCCGTGCTTGGCGAAGAGGTCGAGCATATGGTCGAAGAAGCCGACGCCAGTGTCCACGTCATAGGTTCCGTCGCCATCCAGGGAAAGATCAACAGCCACGTCTGTCTCGGCGGTGGTGCGCTCGACGGCGGCCGTTCGGGGGGGGAAGGAGTCGGGCATAAAGAATGAAAGGGGACGGAGAGTGAAACGCAGAGACGTATGTTTTCACAGGTGGCTCACGCGACATAAACACGCAGGTGTATCCGCTGGTTTTTATACTTAATCCGAGCATTCGTGCCGAGCCATCGTTCGATTTTGCTCCATAAGCATAGCCAAGCCCCGTGCCAACGTACAGCGACGCCGACTTTGAGGGCAGCCGGTTCGACTATGGCGAGCGCGTCCGCATTCTGCTCCGCCATCCCAAGCTTGGAGGGGTTTACGGGGAGGCGGAAGGCACCTGTGCCGCCCGTGAGAAGAACGTCGAGTTCGAGGCGCGGGACGGCACCATGCGCACCAAGACCCTCGTGTGGCTGAAGGACATTGAGGGCTACGAGAAACCCCACGAGGATCTGCCCGGAAAGAAGGAGCAGGTCGATGAGGCCTGGTTTGCCGAGGAGGCGCTCCGAAAGAAAGAAGGGGATCCCCTCGATGGCGTCAGCTTTAACTAACCATCCCACAACGTTTTATGGCGACTCCCGACGCCGAGCGACTGCTCGTCACCGCCGCCCTACCGTACGCGAACGGTCCCATCCACATCGGCCACCTGGCAGGGGCGTACCTGCCCGCCGACCTCTTCGCGCGCTACCAGCGCCTGAAGGGGGAAGATGTGGCTTTCATTTGTGGATCCGACGAGATGGGCGTGGCCATCCTCATGCGCGCCATCCGCGAGGACCGCATACCCGAAGACATCATCGACACCTATCATCCCCAGATCCGCGACAATTTCGAGCGGTTTGGGATGAGCTTCGACTACTACGGGCGCACGAGTAGCGACCTGCACCAGGAGACGACACGGGACTTCTTTCGTGTGCTGGACGAGCAAGATGTGTTCGAGCTCAAAACGGAAGAGCAGCTCTATGATCCGGAGGCGGAGATGTTTTTGGCCGATCGGTTCGTGACGGGCACGTGCCCGGTCTGCGGATATGAGGAGGCGTATGGCGACCAGTGTGAGCAGTGCGGCTCGTCGCTCAGCCCCACCGAACTGGAGGACCCAAAAAGCACGCTCACCGACGCCACGCCGGTCCTGAAGGAGACCACCCACTGGTACCTGCCGCTCGGGGATCTGCAACCGGACCTGGAGGCGTGGATCGACACCCACCCCGAGTGGAAAAACAACGTGCTCGGCCAGATCCAGAGCTGGTTCGACGACGGCCTGAAGGCCCGAGCCATCACGCGCGACGTGCCCTGGGGCGTTCCGGTCCCCGCCGACGTGGCCGAGCGCCACGGCCTCGACGCCGAAGGGAAGGTGATCTACGTGTGGTTCGACGCGCCCATTGGGTACATCTCAGCGACCAAGGAGTGGGCGATCGAAGAGGGTGCCCCGACGAAGTGGAAGGCCTACTGGCAGGACGACGACACCCGGCTCGTCCATTTTATCGGGAAGGACAACATCGTCTTCCACTGCCTGATGTTTCCGTCGATGCTCATGCGGCACGGCGACTACATCCTGCCGGACAACGTGCCCGCGAATGAGTTTCTGAACCTGGAGGGGGAGAAGCTGTCTACGAGCCGCGGCTGGGCGGTGTGGCTCCACGAGTATCTCGACGACTTTGGGGACGAGCGGGGGCCGGACCTGCTCCGCTACGCCCTCGCCACCACGCTGCCGGAGACCAAAGATGCCGACTTCAGCTGGGAGGGATTTCAGCGTCGGGTGAATGGCGAACTGGCCGACGTGCTGGGCAACTTCGTGAACCGCACCCTCACGTTTGCTCACCGGTACTTTGACGGCAAAGTCCCGCCATTAGAGCATAAATCTGCTTTTGAGGAAGGAGTGTCTCCAGGAGAGGGTCAGTACGCAAGAGACCAGTCCATTCTCAGAGCAATGGAAGACGCCTGTGACTTGGTGGGAGAGGCCTACGAGAACTACCGGATGCGGGAGGCCGTCTTCGAGACGATGGATCTCGCTCGCACCGGAAACAAGTATTTCAACGACACCGAGCCCTGGCACACCCGGGAGACGGACCCGCAGGCCTGTGCGAACACGATTCATCTGAGCCTGCAGCTCTGCGCGTCGCTTTCCATTCTGTTTGCGCCCGTCATTCCCGACGCGGCCCAACGCCTGCAGGACATGCTGCGCCTCTCGAATGTGCGATCCGGAACGCCGGCTCCCGATGCGGAGACGGCTCTGGGCTGGGACGACGCCGGCACGCCCCTTCTGGAGGCCGGGCATGCTCTGGGGGAGCCCGAGATTCTGTTTGAGAAGCTTGAGGACGACATCATCGAGGCCCAGATCGAGAAGCTCCGCGAGCGGGCCGCCCAACGTTCTGACTCCCAATCCGACGCTGATATGGACTACGCCGACCTGAAAGACAACATTGACTTTGACGACTTCACTAAGCTCGATCTCCGCGTTGGGACCGTTACGGCTGCCGACCCGGTGCCCGACGCCGATAAGCTCTTGCGTCTGGAGGTGGACCTGGGCTTCGAGGCACGGCAGATTCTGGCCGGCGTGGCCGAGCAGATGGACCCGGAGGACGTGGAAGGCCTGCAGGTCGTCGTCGTCGCCAACATGGCGCCGAAGGAGATGTTTGGGCTGCAGAGCGAGGGCATGGTCCTGATGGCGGAGGAGGCCGATGGCACGTTCGTCCCGGTGACGGCCTGGATCCAGTTCAGATACTTTCGGCAAAGCTTGAGCATTTTACCTACCCGTTTCTGACCGACGTCATATACAAGTATAACATACATAAGTTTTAATTTTGAACCTACCACCACATCTTAAAAGGCTTATAATCCTCCAAGCCTAGGCAATGCTTCTGCAGCTTGTAGCATTCCAGCTTGATCAGATGCTTGTAACTTACGTGTTTGTTCAGCGTCCGGTGCTTGATGGTTTCATTGCAGCCATTGAAGAACGGCTAAATGAAA